>JACRMB010000005.1:0-300000 GCA_016235065.1 Actinomycetota bacterium
AGTGTCGGTAGTCCCTCTACCTTCAGATGAGATGAAGGGCAGGATAATCGGTCGCGAAGGCCGCAACATCCGCGCCCTGGACAACATAAGCGGAATCGATGTCATCATCGATGATACTCCCGAAGCTGTAGTGCTCAGCGGATTCGATGGCGTCAACCGCGAGATTGCCCGCCTGACCCTGACCAAGCTGCTGTCTGACGGCCGTATCCATCCAGCCCGCATCGAGGATACATACAAGCAGGCAAAGGCGGAAGTCGAGAAGGCCATCCTCGAAGCCGGCGAACAGGCCACCCTGGAAGCCAACATCCATGGGGTCCCGGAGAACCTGGTCAAGCTGCTCGGCCGTCTCAAATACCGCACAAGCTACGGTCAGAACGTTCTGGCGCATTCGCTCGAGGTCAGCCATCTCGCCGGCATCATGGCCGCCGAACTGGGCGCCAATGTCAAAATAGTCAAGCGCGCCGGACTGCTTCACGACATAGGCAAGGCTGTCGACCACCAGATCGAGGGAACGCACGCCGACATCGGCGCCAATCTGGCCAAGAAGAACCGCGAATCGCAGGCGATCACGCATGCGATCGAGGCCCATGACTCCGATGTCGAGCCGCAGACCGTCGAGGCGGTCCTGGTGCAGGCTGCGGACGCAGTCAGTGCCGCCCGACCTGGCGCCCGCCGCGACAGCCTGGAAAGCTACATCAAGCGCCTGGAATCCCTGGAGAATATCGCCGTCAGCAAGAAGGGCGTCGAGAAGTGCTATGTCATGCAGGCAGGCCGCGAGATCCGGGTCATGGTCAAGCCGGGCGAGATCGACGATTCTGAGGCAGCCTTGCTGTCCCGCGAGATCGCCAAGGAGATCGAGAAGCAGCTGGATTATCCTGGGCAGATCAAGGTGACGGTGATCCGGGAAAGCCGGGCTACGGAATACGCCAAGTAGTGTGGTCTGGCGTGCTGGGCGGATGTTCCCGCCTACGCTGACTGCGCCTTCGGCAAACGCTACGGCGGAAACATCCGCCCAGCTCGTGGGCTCGCTGGTTGATCGCTACCGCTATTGACGACTTTCATGACGATAATCCTGAAGGCATTCTAATGAAAAGCCGCCCATGAACAGCCGCCGTTATCATCTTACGACATTCGGTTGCCAGATGAATGAGCACGACTCGGAGCGCATCCGGGGGGTCCTCGAGGAGGATGGGTGGCAGCCTGTAGACGATCCCGAGTCAGCCGATCTGCTTCTGTTCAATACCTGCTCTGTCCGTGAGAGCGCGGAAAACCGTTTGCTGGGACGGTTGGGGGAGGCCCGCCGCCTGAAGAATGAGCGCCCCGACCGCCTGATCGCTCTCGCTGGCTGTTTTGCCCAGAGCCGCCAGTCGGAGATCTTCGACCAGCTGCCCTTTCTGGATATCGCCTTCGGCCCCCGCAATATAGGCGAGCTGCCAGAGCTCATCGACGCGGTTTCCACGAGTACGGGCAGCCGCGCATATTCCTTCGACGACAATCCATCTCTCAGCGGCGCTCTGCCTTCCCGGCGTCTGGACCGGCATCGCGCCTGGGTACAGGTAATGACCGGCTGCACCAATTTCTGCAGCTACTGTGTTGTGCCCAGCGTCAGGGGGCCTGAACGCAGCCGCAAGGAGCTAAATATCATAGACGAGGTCAAAGCGCTCGTCGATGACGGAGTAGTCGAAGTCACTCTCCTCGGCCAGAACGTCAACTCCTACGGACTCGACCTCGAGGGTGGGATGGCAGGGGACAGGCGATTCGCCTCGTTGCTGGCAGAGCTCGATGCCATCGAGGGTCTTCAGCGTGTGCGCTTCACTACCTCACATCCCAAAGACCTCAGCCCCGCGCTTGTGGAAGCCATACGGGATGTCCCTGTTGTCTGCGAGCATATTCACCTGCCGGTCCAGTCCGGTTCGAACCGGGTTCTCGAGCGCATGAATCGGGGTTATACCCGCGAACACTACCTGAAGCTGATTGATTCCCTTTATACGGCGGTTCCGGAGATCGCGATCACAACAGACATCATCATCGGTTTTCCGGGCGAGAAAGAGGAAGATTTCTATCGTACGATGACCCTGGCTGGAGAATGCCGTTTTGATGGCGCCTTCACTTTCCTCTACTCGGCGCGTACGGGCACGGAAGCGGCGGCGCTCACGGGGCTTATCCCTCCGGGGACCATGAAGCGTCGGATGGGCGAGCTGGTCGGACTGATCCAGCAGACGGCGCTGGCGAAGAACGAGTCACTAGTCGGCACGACAGCGGAAGTCCTGGTTGAGGGAGCCAGCCGCCATGGCGGCGGCCAGTGGCGTGGTCGCACCCGCACGAACAAGATCATCAACTTTTCAGCAGCCGAAACTGGCGAACCACCTGCGGCAGGCCTGTTGACCCCGGTTCAGATAGACTCCGCCACCTCCACGACCCTTCGGGGCCGCCAAGATTGATTTTCCGACAAATCGGGAAAAGGAACAATGGAAAGGGGTGGTTCATTGGGTTCTTTGATGACACCAGTCAGGGAAGCTGCTGTTGCAGGCCAGTTTTATCCGGGCACCCGCCCCGGTTTGGAACACGCGGTCAAGGAGATGATCGGGCCTGGCCCGAGGCAGAAGGCGCTGGGGGTCATGGTACCGCACGCAGGTTATATGTATTCCGGCGGTGTCGCCGGCGAGGTCTACGGCGCAGTCGAGATGCCACGGTCGTTCGTCATAATCGGGCCTAACCATTCCGGACTTGGTCCGATGGCCTCGATAATGTCATCGGGAGTGTGGCGGCTGCCGGGAGGCGACGCAGTCATCGACGAGGAACTCGCAAACGCGGTGCTCAGTAACAGCAACAGCCTCGAGGCCGATGACCGGGCTCACATATTCGAGCATTCGATTGAAGTCCAGTTACCCTTCATGCAATATCTCGTAGGCGAGGTCAGCTTCGTGCCGATCTCGATGATGGCCCACAATCTCCAGACCTGCCGCGATATCGGCAGCGCCATCGCCAGGGCTGTCAAGGCGAGCAGTGATCCCGTCCTGATCGTTGCCAGTTCGGACATGACCCATTATGAGAGCCAGGCGCTTGCCCATGATAAGGATCAGCTTGCGATCGAAAAGCTGCTGGCGCTTGATCCGGAGGGCCTGCTTGAGACTGTCCTGACAAACCACATCTCCATGTGTGGCGTGGCGCCGGCGACCACCATGCTGTTCGCCTGTAAGGAACTGGGCGCCCGCGAAGCGCGTCTGGTCAGGTATCAGACCTCGGGGGACGTCACCGGTGATTACAGCCAGGTGGTGGGATATGCTGGCGTTCTGGTCAGCTGAATCCCGCATCGTCCAGGCAGGAAAAACCGGCCGCGGGAAAAATCTAACCCTATGACTTCGGATCCTCAGACAAATCCGGCCATCTTCTCCAGGGAGGTCATTCAGGCGGCTCTGGAATACAGGACGCTGCCTGATCCTCCGGACGAGGAATTCTACCGCCGTAAATCAGCATGTTTCGTCAGCATAAAAAAGGACGGCGACCTGCGCGGGTGCATCGGCACGCTGGAACCTGCCGAGGCTGACCTGGGGCAGGAGATCATCCGCAACGCTCAGTCGGCCGCATTTGGCGATCCACGGTTTCCCGCTGTGGTAGCCGACGAGTTCGATCACCTGCGATTCAGCGTCGACGTGCTCAGCGTTCCGGAGGATGTGCCCGGTCCTGAGCATCTGGACTGTAGCCGTTATGGCGTGATAGTCAGTTGCGAATATCGCCGAGGTGTCCTCCTTCCGGATCTGGAGGGCGTGGAGAGCGTGGAGCATCAGCTGGGGATAGCCTGCCAGAAAGCCGGCATCAGCCCTGCTGAAGAATTCGCCATCCAGAGATTCACTGTTTCCAGGTATAACGAGGATTGGCAGCCGGGAGATGAACCCGGCGGGGGCAGTTGCGGCATCTGAGAAGCTGGTGCCGCGTCTCCGGGCAACCGGTTCGGCGCCTGAACTAACCGGAAAACTGACAGGGCACAGGGATGGTTATCAGTCGATGACTGTCCCAAGGGTCTCGTTGAACTGGCCGTTCCAGAGCACCCGCTGCGAAGCGATGACGCCGCGGCGCTGAGCCTGGTTGGACCAGCTCCCGCCACTAATGTTCGCCTTTACCTCTAGAGGACCGCCCATCCTGCCGTCGTAGCGCATGATTGCAATGGAACCGGCCGTACCTGCAGCAGACAGCTGCGATGGCGCGCCGCCGATCTGGGCGCCATCTTCCAGGTTGATGAACGATACAGACACATCGACAGGTTCATTATTGGGATTGGCTACCATCACCCAGTTCTGTGAGCCTATGCTCTTCCAGTCATACCAGGTCCAGAGATAACGGCTTGAGAGCTGGTCTTGCGGTATACCAGGAACCTCCTCGAAGAAGCTGGTCCAGACCGAGCGCTGGGATGCGATTATATTGCGCGGGTCCATGCCGCCGATGCCGTCGGCATCGACCGTCGTGCTCTCAGCCCTCACTTCGACAGGGCCACCTTTCATTCCCGGGAAGAACGGTGTCCAGGGCGCATCTCCGGGAGCCAGGACTTTCTCTATGGCGACAGGCACCGGCTGGCCGGAGCTCTCGTCAGTGAACGAGACATGCACCTTCACGGTGTCCGGCCCCGGGTTGTACGCCAGCACATAGTTCTGGGCGCCGGGACTGTTCCAGTCGTACCAGGTCCAGTAGTAGCGGCTCGACAGCTGGTCCGCGGGCGTGCCCCGGACCTCGCTCAGATGCTCAGTCGGCAGTCCCTGGTCCTTGATCACACGCTGGGTCGCGATGATATCACTGCGGTCTGCGAGGTTTTCCCAGCTCGTGGGCGGGCCACCCTGCGCGTCCCTGTAGGCTTTCACTTCCACCGGGCCACCCATCTTGCCTTCATAGCTGAAGCTCCAGCTGTCGCCGGCGCTGCCAGCCGGATCAAGGACCCTGGAATCGATGACTGGAACAGGAGTGCCGCCGGAAACATCGTTGAACGATATATCCACTCTCACATGATCAGAAGTGGGATTCACCACGATGACCTCGTCCTGGTCAAAACCGGGGCTGAACTCGTCGTACCAGGTCCAGAGATAATGGCTGGAAAGCTGTCCGGCCTCGGTGCCAGGGACTTCCTCGAAATATCTGCCCTTCCAGAGGATCCGCTGGGAGGCGATTGCCTTGTCACCTGTTGTAGAGACGGCTCTGACGGGTCCGCCGGCTGCCAGGCCGGGAAACGACGGTGTGAGTGACTGGCCGGGCGAAGCTTCACCTGTGAAAGAACTATCCTGCGCCGAGCCTGATATGTCCTTCTGCTCGCCTCCTATGAAAAGATCGAACTTGAGATTAAAACCGGTCCCCGGAGGATTGCCCAGGATCATGTAATCGCTGCTGTTGGCGCCGTCATAACGGGCCCAGTAATAATCGCGCGATACTGCCGGCAGGCTGACGATAAAATCTCCGCCCGCCGTCACTGTATTGCCCGCGCTGTCGCTGATACTTACGCCGATGGTGTGAGCGCCTTCAGCAAGCCCGGAGACCGGGCAGGAGAAATCAGTAGCGGATACCGTGCATCCCGTCAGCGCCTGGCCGTCGAGGCTGACCGTAGTGCTGGACGTATCGATACCGGAGCCGGCGGCAGGATCAGATAGCGTGGCCGAGATAATTGTACTGGAAGTCGCGATCGTTCCTGCCGGCTGCAGGTTGGCGATTCCCGGAGAAACACTGTCGACGAAAAAGGCTCCCGTGAAAACGTTCGCGTTACCGCTGAGGTCATAGGAGATGATCTCGATGCCGTGGTTGCCCTGGGCAAGCCCTGAGGTCGGGCAGGAGACATGGGCCGCGGTCCTGGAGCAGCCTGCCAGCGGCTGTCCATCGAGAGCCACCGCAGTCGCGTTAGGATTCACTCCCGCGCCGCCATCTGCAAGGTCGGCTTCGATTGTGGGTCCTGTGATCGTTACGAAGCCACTACCGGGCTGTACATTGCTGATCGCCGGTCCCGTCGTATCCACTGTGAAAGTCCAGTGGGCGAGGGGATCTGGAGGTGGAGCGCTGACGCCATCGACACAGTTGCCCGCCTGGTCACAGGCGTAGACGCTGACATTATGGACGCCATCGTCGAACGCTCCACTGGCGCTGGGCACAAAGATGAAGCTGGTCGCGGTGATTGTGTTTACACCCATGCCCTGCGCTTCCAGCGTCTTGCTGCTCTGCCAGTCGATCAGGATGTAGACGTTGTCGGGCCAGCTCATGCCTGAACCGCTATCGCTGTAATCGTATCTGACTTCGGCGAGAGTATCGCTGGTGATCGATCCTGCCAGAGGGAGCATGTTGCTGATCTGGGGTTTTGTCGTATCCAGACGCCAGGAGACGCTGCCGCTGCCGGTATTGCCGGCGTTGTCGTCCATGTTGATGAAGAAGGTGTGCAGGCCGTCGGCGATCGAAGCAGGCGCATCGCAGCGCAGGTGAGAGGCGGAGGTCGTGACACAATTTGCGAGGGGCGTGACCACGTCCATGGTTGCCGAGATCGGCGATGTGGCTCCCGATAGCGTGTCGGCGTAGTCAGCCTCCACATACGCGGTTATGGAGCTGGAGACGCCTGAGGGCACTATACCGGTGATCGAGGTGCCGGTCATGTCGATCCTCACCTGAGCGGTCTTGGCAGCTTCCGCGTTCCCGGCGAGATCGACGGAATAATATGAGAGCGTGTGGACGCCTTCGCCGCTGACGGCAGCATTGGTTCCCGTCTGGACGCTCCCGCTGTCGACTGTGAAGAAAGTCGCCGCGCAGCCGGTGCCGCTAATATTATCCACGCATGAAAGATTGACCGTCACGTCGGAGCTGCTCCAGCCAGCGGGAGCGTTTTCCGATGTCACCGGAGCAGTCGTATCGAGCCAGGCATACTGGGCCGCCCAGGGCAGGGAATCACTGCCGCCGCTGAGCGTGAAGGGGCTGTCGACGAATCCGTTGTGATCTGTGTCGGGCGTCGTCCAGTTGCTCCAGTAGTTACCACCGGTGGGGGCTATCCTGTTGAAGATGTTACCGGTTCCGGAACAAGTGGCCTGGGTCGCGTTGTCGATGAAATTGTTGTTATAGATCTCATTGTTGTCGCTGCTGTCGATGGTCAGTCCGTATATGAAGTTGTTGCGGATGTCATTCCACTTGACGATATTGCCGTTGCTTCCTGATGAGACAGCCAGGCCGGTACCGTTGTAATTGATGACATTATTGATAAGGGTGTTGGAACTCGACTGTGAGATGCTGACGCCGTTGCCGCCTCCGGGAGAGCCTGTTGGATCGAGCGATAAAGTGAAGAAGTTACCGGAGACCACGTTGCCGTCGCTGAAGTTGACAAGTTCGATATTATTGCCATTTCCGGCGGCGTAGTTACCGGTTATCTCGTTGCCAGTGGATTCGCTGAGATAGATTCCGGTGATGGGAAAAGAATAGATATTATTGTCGTTGGCGGAATTGCCGCTTATCTGGCTGTTCGTCGTCCTGTAGAACTGCATCCCGTAGCCGTTCCCGGAAAAAGTGTTGTTCGTGACCGTGCAGTTCGAGCAGTTCTGCAGAGTGATGCCTGAATCGAATCCCGATGCCACCAGGTTCCTGACAGTGACCCCTCCGATGGTGCCGGAATCAACGCTCACTTCGACGCCGACGGGATTGCCGGTACCGGAGCCCTGACCCTTGAGCGAGTGGTTGTTTCCATCCAGGGTAACGCCAGGGCTGGCGATCACGATTCCGGCATCATAACCGGTGTCGACCGTGATCTCCTGAGTCACGGTGCAGGTCTTTGTGGTGAAATTCCAGGAACCGATGAAGGAGCAGTCGCCGCCGGCAACGTCAGAGATGACGTAAAGCGGATTGTTAGCGGCCTGGGCAGGCGCAGCGAACATGCAGACCAGCCACAGCGCCACAAATGAAATAAAGGCGAGATGGATGGCGAGATGTTGCCGCCGGTGAGGCATGCTGGGGCTTAATCCTTTTGGATCACTGATAGAACGCACTTCCTGAAATAACAAAAAGACTTCCCATATTCCGAGTTCCAGTACAGTTGCCTCCGCACCAGCCCGGCAAAACAGGGATGATTGATTTTAACACCCGCAGGAAATTATGTAAACGCATGGCGAAGCCTGCCGTGCGCCACGCAGCAGCAGTTATTCGTTCTGATAAAGTATAAAAATGGGTGCAACTGCAATCATCGCCATCTTCGGACCCACCGCAGTGGGCAAGAGCCGGGTGGCAGTAGCTGTCGCGAAAGAACTTGATGGCGAGATAATCTCCGCCGACTCGATGCAGGTCTACCGGGGGCTGCCCATCCTCACCGATCAGCCGACGGGGGAAATGCTGGCGGCTGTGCCGCATCATCTGGTAGCGGCGATCGATCCTGGTGAGGAATATAGCGCCGCCGTGTTCGCCCGCAGGGCTGCAGAGCTGATCGCCGCGATCGGTGCCCGTGGCCGGCTGCCGCTGATCGTCGGCGGCACCGGACTCTATATGCGCGCGCTCCTCGGTGGTTTCAGTTTTGCGGGCAGCGGCGGCCGGATGATGAAGCAGAAGTGGGACGAGCATGTGCGGGAAGTGGGTGTGGAGGACGCGTTCAGGGAGCTGCAGGAGAAGGACCCGGCTGCTGCTGAAGCCGTCGACCGTGACAATCCCCGCCGCATTGCCCGCGCACTTGAATCCGTGGAAACAAACGCATCCGGAAACGGCGGATCCATGGCTGCCGAGAGAGACCGCTTGTGGTCAGGAGAGTCGCCTTACCAGGTATACTCGTACGGCCTTGTTGCGCCCCGAGAGGAACTTTATCGCCAGATAGACGATCGCGCAAAGCACATGCTGGCGGAAGGAGCTGTCGAAGAGGTCCGGCAGATCCGGCAGAAAAAGATCTCAATCACCGCCGCCCAGGCCATCGGCTTCCGCGAGATCTGCGATTATCTGGATGGGCTGGCCACTCTCGATGAAGCCGCCGCGGCCATCAGGCAAAAAAGCCGCCGATACGCGAAGCGCCAGCTGACCTGGATGCGAAAGATGCCTGATATTGTTAGAATCGACGTGGCCGGGCGGGCTCCCGATGCTGTCGCTTCGGCCATCATCGATCACTTCAATGACGCCTCAGGTTGAATTCTCCAAGTGGCAGGGTATCGGTAACGACTACATCATCGTTGCCGTGAACGACCTTGCCTTTGAAATGACCCCACTTCGCGCCTCCGCGATCTGTGAGCGCCATTTCGGAATAGGATCGGATGGGATACTGCTGTGGAGTGGCACCGAAAGCTCGGGTTTCAGCCTCACCATCTATAACCCTGACGGCAGCACCGCGGAGATGTGCGGCAACGGCATCCGCATGCTTGCGAGGTTTCTGGTGGACCGGGGCTTTGCCTCAGAGCCGGTCCTCGCGGTCAAGACTGACGCGGGCATGATAGCGCCGAGCGTGGGCGCGGACGGCCAGGTCAGGGTCAAGATGGGCGCCGCCAGGCTCGGAGGAGCCGGGATCGTCGGTTTCGCTGGAACGGACGCGGGGAGTGAGGCCGTCTGCCAGGCGCTCGAAGCCTGCGGTCGCGATTTCGAATTCACTTTCGTGGATATGGGAAACCCTCACTGCATAATCGAGGTCGACGATCTCGACGGCGTCGAGATCGGACTGCTCGGGCCGGCGATCGAGAATCATGAGTTATTCCCCAATCGCACCAACGTGGAGTTCATGAAGGTGCTCGGCCCCTCAGAAGTCGCCATGCGGGTCTGGGAGCGCGGCGTGGGGGAGACCAACGCCTGCGGCACGGGAGCCTGCGCCGTGGCTGTGACTGCTTACAGGACCCGTGGGGCTGTGAGCCCGATCATGGTCCATCTTCCCGGCGGCGATCTGCTGGTAGAGGTTGACCTGAAGCTGAACGTGATCATGACCGGCCCCGCTGAAGAGATCTACTCAGGAACCATGTCAGAAGACTTAATAAACCGGATCAAGGAGTTGTAGAAGATGAGGTTTTCGCGGCGAATGGATGGATTGCCACCGTACCTGTTTGCCGAGATCGAGCGCAAGATCTCGGAGAAACGCAAGCAGGGCGTGGATGTCATAAGCCTGGGCATCGGCGATCCCGATATGCCCACGCCGCCGCACATCGTTGAGGAGATGCAGCGCCAGGTCGCCGATCCGGCAAACCATCAGTATCCCAACAACAAGGGTCTGGAAGAATTCCGCCAGGGCGTGGCTACCTTCTATAAGAACCGTTTCGGCGTCGACCTCGATCCCGAGACTGAGGTATTCCCGCTTCTTGGCGCCAAGGAGGGCATCGCCCACATCTGCTTGAGTTTTCTGGATGACGGCGACGTCTGCCTCGGAGCCGATCCCGGCTATCCAGTCTATGCCAGTGGACCGATCCTGGCGGGTGGCAAGGCAGTCCCGATACCGCTCAAGCCAGAGCTGGGCTTCCAGCCCGATCTGGATGCCATCGACGCAGAGACTCTGAAAAGGGCGAAGCTGCTCTTTGTAAATTATCCGAACAACCCCACCGGCGCGGTCATCGAGGACGATTTCTTCGAGCGGCTGACCGAGTTCGGCCGCAGGCACGATATCGCTATCATCCACGACAATGCCTATTCAGAGATAACTTTCGACGGATATACGGCCCCCAGTTTTCTGGAGACACCGGGATCGAAGGAAGTCGGCATCGAGTTCTACTCACTCTCCAAGACCTACAACATGACCGGCTGGCGCATCGGCGCTGCAGTCGGCAATGCCGAGGTAATCGAGGCGCTCTGGCGTCTGAAGACCAACATGGATTCCGGGATGTTCCAGGCGCTGCAGCGGACGGCCGTCACGGCGATGACCGGCGACCAGCAGTGTGTGAAGGACATGTGCGCCCTTTACCAGCGGCGCCGTGACCTTGTAGTGGGAACGCTCCGCGATATCGGTATCGACATAGTGACCCCCAAGGGGACTATCTACATCTGGGTACCGGTGCCGGATGGCTACACCTCGGCGTCTTTCGCCGACATGGTCCTCGAGAAGTGCGCCGTGGTGGTCCCGCCAGGCTCCGGCTACGGCGCCAGCGGTGAAGGCTTCGTCCGGATCTCATTGACCGCACCCGACGAGCGGATTGCCGAAGCGCTCGATCGGATAAAAGATAATTTGTGAGTGAGCGCGCCTATCTGATAGCCGTCGTTTCCGGACCCGTCCGCGAAGGGGAGGGGAATGAGCCGCTGGCGGAACTCCGTGAGCTGATCTCGACAGCGGGCGCCGAATACGTTGGCGAGATGATCCAGCGCCGTGACCACCCTGTAGCGCATACCTATTTCGGCAAGGGCAAGATAACGGAGCTGAAACAGGATATAGAGCGCCTGAAACCGGACCTCATCGTCGTCGAAGACGAGCTTACCCCGACACAGCAAAGAAACCTCGAAGATAAACTCGGCGTCCGGGTGATCGATCGCGCCGCCCTCATCCTCGACATCTTCGCTCAACACGCTCATACAGCGGAGGGCAAGCTCCAGGTGGAGCTCGCCCAGCTTGAGTTCAACCTTACCCGAATGCGAGGCAAAGGCATCGAGCTTTCCCGGCTGGGCGGCGGCATCGGTACCAGGGGCCCGGGAGAGACCAAGCTCGAGGTAGACCAGAGGGTTGCGCGCAATCGCATCAGCAGTCTCAAGCGCCGGCTAAGGGATGTCTCAAACTCCCGGGAGGTCATGCGCCGTTCGAGGCTCGCATCGCGCCTGCCGCTAGTCGCACTGGCCGGATACACCAATACAGGAAAATCCACGCTGCTCAACGCGCTTACATCCGGCGGTGTATCGGTTAATGACCGCCTGTTCGAGACGCTGGATCCAACAACCCGCAGCTTCACATTCCAGGGGCAGGGCTTTCTTCTTACTGATACGGTCGGTTTCATCCGCAAACTGCCTCATCAGCTGGTCGAGGCTTTTCATTCAACTCTGGAAGAAACACTGGTAGCGCACCTGATACTTCATGTAGCGGATGCTTCAGCCCCTGAAGAAGATCTCGACGGTATGATCCGCGCCGTAGAAACCGTGCTCGAGGGCATAAATGCCGCATCCATACCTCGCATACTGGTCCTGAACAAGTCTGACAGGCTCGATTCCAATCAGGAGAATTTCCTGCGGCGGACCTATCCCGATGCCGTCATGGTCTCAGCGCTGAAGCAGGAGGGCCTTGAGAGCCTCCTGCAGCGCGTCAAGGAATTCTTCGATTTGCGGCTGGTGAGCGTCGAGCTGTTCTTTCCCTACGGAGACGGCAGCGCGATCGGTGAGATCTACAGGTCAGGCTCGGATGTGGAGCTGGAGAATACCCCTGAGGGCGTGATCGTCCGTGCCCGGCTTCCCCGCGAGGAAGCGGAGCGGTTCAAGAAATACAGCCATTAGGCAGTTTTACCGGCTGGCAGAAAGCGCGTTCCTGAGAAGCATACTCTCTGATAGACTTCGCCTGTGAGGATCCCCATCAAGATACTCGACCCAGCTGCGACCGTGCCTGCGCACGCCTACGGCGACGGCGATGCCGGTGTCGATCTTACCAGCGTCGCTGAGATCATTCTCGCCCCGGGTGAACGGACTCTCGTACCCACAGGCATCGCAGTGGCCATCCCCCACGGTTACGGCGGCTTTGTGCAGCCGCGCTCGGGCCTGGCCGCCCGGCATGGGATAACCCTGACCAACTCGCCAGGCCTGATCGACAGCAACTACCGCGGTGAGATCAATATCATCTTGCAGAATACCGGTGAGGAGACTTTCAACATAATGGTCGGCGACCGCATCGCCCAGCTGGTAATCATGCCGGTCGAGCACGCAGAATTCGAAGCCGTGGACGAACTGCCTGAATCCTCGCGTGGCGAAGGCGGCTTCGGCAGCTCTGGTGTCTAGCCATCGTATTCCGCGCAAAGTCCAGGCTCCCACTTTCTCCATGATTAAAAATATCCATCGGTGGCAAGATACGGCAAAGGTGTTTTAGCCGGAATCGAATCCAGGAGAGGAGCCACCATGCAGGATCACAACACGCAGGGAGCATTCAGCTGGAACGAATTATTGACCAAGGATGTGGATGGCGCAAAGAAGTTCTATACAGAAGTGCTCGGGTGGACCACGGAAGACATGCCCATGGGTGAGATGGGGACATATACCATATTCAAGGTGGGTGATGAGCAGGTAGGCGGGATGATGCAGATGCCGCCGCAGGTCGAACAGATGGGCGCGCCGCCTTACTGGGGACCATATATTTCAGTCGACGATGTGGACGCCACAGTAGCGAAGGTCGAATCACTGGGGGGCAAGGTACTGGCGCCACCCATGGATGCCGAGGGAGTGGGAAGATTTGCTACCGTGCAGGACCCCCAGGGTGCTGTCTTCGGCATCATAAAGGGCGTATAGACCTGCCCCATAAGATCTGTAGATCGAATAAAGGTGCGGCTCAGGCGACCACAGCCATGTGATATACTCACGTTTGCATTCGGGACGTGGCGCAGTCTGGTAGCGCACTTGACTGGGGGTCAAGGGGTCGCCGGTTCAAATCCGGCCGTCCCGACCATTACACCTGGACACCGGAGGCACCTCTGGCAACCGCCGCCAATGCTTTAACCCTCATACGTCTCCTGGCGGTTCCCGCAATCGTCGTTCTGGTGCTCCGAGCTGATGGCGGCTCCAGCATGGCGGCAACGATAATCTTCGCCGCCGCAGCGCTGACTGATTTCCTCGATGGCCGTCTGGCCAGGGCTACTGGAACCGTCACCGAGTTCGGCCGGGTCTTCGATCCGTTTGTCGACAGGGTCTTCATCTGTGGCACAGTCCTGGCGCTTACCCTGGCAGGCCGCCTGCCCTGGCAGGGGGTCGCCCTGCTCGTAGGGCGGGATATTTTTATGATTCTTGGGTATAAGGTCCTGGGGACGCAGGAGATAAAGCTGCGGGTGACCTTTCTGGGAAAGACTTACACGGCTGTCTTGATGGCAGCGGTACTCATGTGCCTGGCGGATCTGGGTCCCTGGCTGATACTCTTCTGGATCGGGGTAGCCGGTTCTCTCGTAACCGGAGCAATGTATGCGGTCAAGGGACTGGCGAAATTGACCGAGGTCAGGTCGCAATCCTGATCGCGGCCATTGTCGCCATGGCAGCGCGTTCTAGTTGACAAAAGTTTTTTCGCGGTATAAATACCGTAACTGCACCTGCAAGCTCGGTTTCCCGATTAGCGGGTATCTGGTTTTTGCAGGCACCCATTATAGATTCCACTGGGAATGAAAGGGGTCAGATGAAGGCAGTAGTGATGGCTGGGGGAGAGGGAACCAGGTTGAGGCCGCTAACCAGCAACCAGCCCAAACCGATGGTCCCCATCGTCAACAAGCCCTGCATGGAACATATCATCGAGCTTCTCAAGAAGAACGGGATAACGGATATCATCGTCACCCTGGCCTTCCTGCCCCAGAGCATACGCGGCTACTTCGGCAACGGTTCTTCCCTGGGCGTCTCCATCGAGTATTCTGTGGAGGAGAGCCCTCTGGGTACAGCCGGTTCAGTGCGCAACGCCTTCGAGCACCTCGACGAGACCTTTATTGTTATCAGTGGTGATGCGCTCACCGATTTCGACCTCAACGAGGTCATCGACTTCCACAAGAAGAAGGAGTCGATGATCACCCTGGCCCTGAAGAGCGTCGAGAATCCGCTCGAGTTCGGCGTAGTCATCGTCGACGAGGACAACCACATCAAGCAGTTCCTGGAAAAACCCAGCTGGGGACAGGTATTCAGTGACTATGTGAATACTGGGATCTACGTGCTTGAGCCCGAGATCTTCGACTATATCCCGGCGGATACCAAGTATGATTTCAGCCAGGAGCTCTTCCCCAAGATGCTCAAGCGCGGCAAGCCCATGTACGGTTTTCCCTGCGATGGATACTGGCAGGACATCGGGAACATCAACCAGTTTCTGAGGGCCAACCATGATGCCCTCGACGGCAAGGTCAGTGTCAACATCCCCGGCATCAAGCTGCGGGAGAACATCTACATCGGGGAGAAGCTGAACCTCGACAGCCTCGATAACATCCGCGGCCCGGCGCTGATCGGCAACTACGCCAAGATCGATACCGGCGCCAAGATCCAGCCTTACACGATCCTGGGCAACAACGTTGTGGTCAAGGATAACGCCGAGACCGATCACTGCGTCGTCGACTCCAACACCTACATCGGCTCCGGCGCCAAGGTCAGCGGCGCCATCATCGGCAAAAACTGCGATATCAAGCCAAGCGCGACTGTCCACGCCAACGCCGCCCTTGGCGATGAGTGCAGCATAGGCGATCACAGCATGATCGCCAGCAACGTCAAGATCTACCCCTTCAAGGTGATCGAGGCGGGAGCCCACGTCTATTCCAGCATCATCTGGGAGTGGCGGGCACTGTCGACCCTGTTCGGCCGCGATGGCGTGACCGGGCTGGTCAACGTGGACATCACCTCTGACCTGGCCCTGAAGATAGCCATGGCTTACGGCACCACCCTGGACAAGGGGGCCCAGGTCAGCATCAGCCGCGACGAACATCCGGCGTCACGCATGATCAAGCGGGCCATCGGCGCCGGCCTCAACTCTACCGGGGTCAATATCCGCGACCTCAGGGTGACGCCGGCCTCCGTGAACCGTTTCGATCTGAAATGCGGCAACGCCGTGGGTGGAATCCACGTGCGGGTCTCGGCCTGGCATCCGGAAGTCATGCAGATACTGTTCTTCGAACCGCCGGGCAGCCCGATCGGCGAATCAACTGAGCGCGACATCGAAAAATATTACAACCGCCACGATTACCGCCGGGCATTCTATACTGAGATCGGCAGGATCATATATCCGATGCGGAGCACTGAAGAATACATCCAGGGCCTGCTCGCCACCTGGGATGTGGAAAAGATCCGTTCGCGGCGGTTCCGTTTCGTTCTGGACCACAGTTTTTCCAGCGCTTCCCTGATCGCCAGCCGCATGCTCTCCAAGCTGGGCGCGGAGATAATCGGAATCAACGCATTCCTCGACGAAGACAAGACGGCTATCTCTTCAAGCCTCGAGGGCGACTCGAGCCGGTTGCAGAAGCTGGTGGTCTCCGCTGGCGCTGACCTCGGCATCACGATCGACAATGCTGCGGAGAAGATATTCCTGCTCGACGAGAATGGTGACGAGATCTCTACGGAAAAAACCCTTTTCCTGCTTCTGAAGCTGATGGCCAACTCTGAGGGACAGGGCAGGGTAGCTTTGCCGCTCACAGTCTCCCGCCTTGCGGAGAGCCTTTTAGAAGGTACAGGTTGCGAGATCCTGAGGACTAAAGTCTCCCAGGCAGCCCTTACCGAGGCCGCGGCCCTGCCTGATGTCATATTCGCGGGAGCCGTTGGCGGCGATTATATCTTCCCTGGCTTCCTGCCAGCCCATGACGCCCTGATGAGCATGGGCAAGGTCCTGGAGCTTCTGGCGGTCTCGGAAAAGCCCCTGTCGGAGCTGGTGGCACAGATCCCCGACACCACACTTATTCGCGAGACCAAGAGCTGCCCCTGGTCGCTCAAGGGCGTCGCCATGCGGGAGATATCCGAGAGCATCGGCGACGAAGAAGAAGTCAGCAGGCTCGATGGGATCAAGGTCTTCCATGAGAACGGCTGGGCCCAGGTACTGCCGTCCCCGGATGAGCCCCTGTTTGAGATATATGCCGAGGGGGATACAGCCGAGGATTCACAGGCCCTGCTGGAGCGCTACTCGGCCAGGCTGGACGAGATAATCGAGACCCATGCCAGGCAGGAAGCCTGACCCCAGGTCTTGATCGAGCCTGCCTGCCATAAGCCAGCGCCTTAAGCAACCGGCTGAGCATCAGGCAGAAACCATCATGCGACTCGATATCCACGTACACACGTCACCGGGCAGTCGCTGTTCCCAGATGACTGTGAAAGCTTATTTTCATGACGCCACGGGCCTCGGTCTGGATACTCTATGCATCACCAACCACGGCGAGACCGGCGATTACGAAGCCATGCTGGCCCTGGTGCCGGATGGGCTGCATGTCATCCCCGGCGTGGAGATCTCCTCACCCGAGGGAGATTTTCTCGTGTTTTCTACTGACATGCTCTTCCTGTCCTCGCTGGAACCGGTGCAATCCCTGCCAGATCGCGGCTCAAGGCCACCAGAGACAGCTGTCGTCTGGGCTCATCCTTTCGCGGGGAATCCCGGCGGCGCCGGCGTGGCTGGTGGATACATCAAGGAAATCACAGCCGGGGTGGATGGCATCGAGGTCTTTAACGGGAACTGGCCGGATGAGCAGGCCAGCGCACTGGCCCGGAGCATAGCCGCTGAATATGGCATCGCGGAACTCGGTGGCAGTGACACCCACAGGCTGGAGCAGATCATGCGCTGTTATACCGTGTTCGATGCAGAAATAAAAAACGCCGCTGAACTGGTAGCGGCGATCCTGGGGAAAAAGACGCATGCTGTAAAAGCATGATCCTCTGCAGTAATCCGCTAATCAGCCCCGGTTTTCGCGATAACCTGTTTGCTCACGTTCTTCAGCGCTTCAAACACGCCGACTCCAGTAAGCGCGCAGGATCCTACTGCTGGCGATTTGGTGTGGTTCAGAAGTTCATCTAGGTCGCCTTCAGAGAAGATATCGCTGAGATCCCGCTTGTTATACTGCATGACCAGCCCCAGATCCATTGGATTATCGCCCTGGTCCTGCAGGTTGTCCCACATGTTCATATATGCCTCTATGTTATCGTCAAGGCGGTTTATCTCGGAATCGACGACGAAAACGATGCCGTCGACTCCCTGGATCACAAGCTTGCGGCTGGCGTTGTACTGCCGCTGTCCTGGAACGGTATAGAGGTGAAACCGGGTCTGCAGCCCCCTGACCTTGCCCAGGTCGAGAGGCAGGAAGTCGAAATAGAGCGTCCGCTCCTCTTCGGTGGCTATGGATACAAGCTTACCCTTCACCTGGGGGTTAACCTTGCGGTAGATGTATTGCAGGCTGGTGGTCTTGCCTCCGAGGGCGCAACCATAATAAACGATCTTGTAGTTGATCTCTCCCGCAGCCAGGTTGATCAGCGCCATTATTCCTCTCCTTCTGACAAAAAAGCCTCAGCCAGTGAATCGACGGCTCTCCTGGTTATCAGCCTCACCCTGCCGATATCACTCGACCGGCGAAAGCAGACGACCAGCAGAACTTCGGGCGATACCTGGGCAATATGGATATTGATCTTTGCTCCTTCATGCAGCATGACCGTATGGGCAGAATCTTCGACCATGCTGGCAAGCAGGCGGGACGCCGCGAACGAACCCGCCGCCAGTGAGGCGATGGCGTCCGAATCAGCCAGCTTCGTGGATGATATCACGCTGATGGGTTGCCCTGCAGTGGATACGAGTCCCAGATACTCCGGTGATATGGCGTTCCTCAACTGCTGCAGAATGCGTGTCGCCGCCTCTATCTGGGAACTGAGAATTGTCTGGTTTTCGCCCAATAGCCTCGAATTGCCCTTCGCTTTGCCCGGGAATGACCTTCAATATTGCTTATCGGCAGCTTGATAAACCGCCATCACCCCACCGTAGCGCTCTTACAGTGCCACCAGTTTCCTGCCATCAGGCCACCAGTTGCCCGTACCGCCATTTCTCAAGCTGAAGTTGAACCTTGGTTGTAACGGGAATATAATGATTCAAACCTAGTCCGCGGAGGTCAAAAGTGGAAAATCTTCCTGAGCTTTCAAGCCTGTCTGACAAGGAGCTCAAGTCCCTGATAAGGGAGCTTGTCACCCAGGAGCAGGAGTTTAGTTATCAGCGCCGCATATTGCACGGCAAGATCGATATCCTGAGGGCAGAGCTGGTGCAGAGGCTGTCTGGAAAGCGTGATTCTGGAGAGTCGCTCATTTCTGCCGATGATGTCAGCAAGCTGACAGACATCCTCGCCAAGGGAGACCGCTATTCCCTGGGTGGTAATCCGTCAGAGAAGAAGTAGGCAGGTTTAGGCCGGCGGCCAGCCGGAAAAAAATGATCGTGTTCATCAAGGGGAGGAGTCAGAGTGCCAGAGCGTTTCGCCAGGCTTGTAGGAGCCATCCAGCATCTTTTTGAAGACATGGGAGTCGATGTCGTGGAGGAGCGGGTGCTGAATTTCATCCTCCAGGAGATCCATTGCGGCAAGACCCTGGAGGAGGCTCTCGACGAGCCCTATGTGGTAAACAACACCAAGCCGGCCTGGAGGCGCGAGATACTCGAGCGCCCGGAGATCATCAAGGCTGTTGAAGAAGAAGTTGACCGTACCTTTGAAGGACATAAGGGTGATTGTGGAAAGTGACCAGGGTATATTGCCACGAGTGCGGCTTCCAGAATACCGAGGAAGGCAAGTACTGCAGTAAGTGCGGTGCACTTCTCCCGGAGGAGGAAGCAGGCCCTGAGGCGACGATCCGCTTTTCTCCGGAGTCGGAAGAGCGCGAATCCGAATTTGACAGCCTCACCGAGGTGGCAAAGGAAGGCGTATCGCTGGTAGTACGGAGCGGGGGAGGCCTCGCGGGGGAGACCTTCGAGCCCGCTGGCCAGAAGACGACCATCGGCCGTCACCCTGACAGCGACATCTTCCTGGACGACATCACCGTTTCCCGAAACCACGCCGTGCTGATGCAGAAACCCGATGGATTCTATATCCAGGATCAGGACAGCCTCAACGGCACTTATGTGAACCGCGCGCGGGTAGAGACCCAGAAGCTCACAGACGGTGACCAGGTACAGATCGGGAAATACAAGCTAACCTACATCGAACGATGAGCGACGAAGGCGGCTCCAGCGCCACGAACAAGGCTCTCACGATAGGCGCTGTCGTAGAGCTTCTCAAGTCAGAGTTCTCTGACATCAGCATCAGCAAGATCCGATATCTCGAAGATGAGAAGCTGATCTCACCCAAACGGACAACAGGCGGTTACCGGCTTTTTTCCAAGGCCGACATCGAGCGGCTGCGAACTATCCTCTCCCTTCAGCGGGACGAATTCCTGCCGTTGAGGGTCATCCGGCAGGAGCTTTCCCGCAAAGGTACGGTAGCGGTCAGGCCAGCCAGCGGCAGGCGATTCAAGAAAGTCAGCCTGAAGGCGCCAGCTGCGTCTGATACCAAGAGCTATACCCTGGATGAGGCCCTGGAAGCCTCAGGGGCCGAAGGCGAGCTTGTTCGTGAACTCGAGGAGTACGGGCTTATCAGCGGTGTGTCGACCGGCGGCACCCGCCGGTACGACCAGACAGACGTCGAGGTCATGGCGGCGGCGTCAGACCTGGCGCAGTATGGAGTCGGCGCCCGCAACCTCAGGACGCTCAAGAGTTCAGTAGACCGCGAGTCGGCGCTGCTGCTGCAGATCCTCTCGCCGACCCTGCGCTCGCAGAATCCGCAGTCACGAAAAGAGGGCGTTGCTGCACTCGAGAACCTGGCGACGGTATCCTCATATCTCAAGCATCTGCTTCTTATAAAAGACCTGAGAAATTACACAGCGTCTTTGACCAAATGATAGATAATTAGTCAATTCAATGGACGTGCCCACGCGTCCGCAAACTGCTGAAAGGAGCAAAGGATTCATGGATCTGGCCGCAAAGATTAGAGACATCCCCGATTTTCCCAAGGAGGGGATCCTTTTCAAGGATATAACCCCGCTGCTTCAGGACGCGGAATCGCTGAGGTACGCCATCGACCAGCTGGCGGAGTTCGGAGTGGGGAAGAAGATCGATGTCGTAGTCGGCGCCGAAGCCAGGGGGTTCATCCTTGGCGCCGCCCTGGCATACACCCTGGGGGCAGGTTTTGTGCCCGCCAGAAAGCCTGGAAAACTGCCGTTTCTTACCGTCGCGGCCGAGTATGACCTCGAATACGGAACCGATAGCCTGGAAGTCCATAACGACGCCATCGTCCCGGGAACCAGAGTCCTGGTGCACGACGACCTGCTGGCAACCGGGGGAACCGCCCGCGCCAAGTGCGACCTGGTAGAGAAGCTGGGTGGCGAAGTGGTGGGGGTGACCTTTATCGTCGAATTGTCGTTCCTTGGCGGCCGCGAGAAGCTCAAGGAGTACGATATCCTGAGTCTGATAACTTTCGACGGCGAGTAGGCAGCCTCGACGGGCAGCAGGAGCAGAAAAATAATGAGGAATCCGGAGGTGCTCGTTAGAGCGCCTCCTTTTTCTTAACGGTAGATCTCGGCGCTGATGTAGCCCACACCGGTGATGCCGATAGCCTGGGCGCTCGAGTATGAAAGATCGAGGATCCTTCCGCCAACATAAGGACCGCGGTCATTGATCCGGACAAAAACTGATCGCCCATTATGGGTCACCTTCAGCCAGGTGTTGAACGGCAGTGATTTGTGGGCGGCGGTATAGCCATACATGTTGTAGATCTCGCCATTGGCGGTCGTGTTCCCCTGAAATCCGGGACCATACCAGCTGGCCATGCCATTGAGGGCTATCCCGGAAGGCTGAAGTCCCGCAGGCGGTTCGTTGGATACGATCACGGAAGGTCCCATGACGCCGGTATAGATGCTGCCGGCATCGATCGATGCGGATTCCTCGGCAAGCCTCCTGAGCTCTTCTTCCTGTTCACGGGTCCGGGCCTGGGCCAGCTCAGCTGTCTGTCTGTCGATGCTGGATCTGCCGGTCGCGAGCTGATATTCCAGCTCCTTTTTCCGTGACTTGAGGGCGTTTGTGTCCCCAGCCTGGTCCTGTTTGAGGCTGTCTACACGCTCTCTGGCCTCGCGGACCGTGTCTGCTTCGGCTTTAACCCGCTTTACCAGGCGTTCGTCGTTTTCTGAAACCTTGCCAAGATATGCAAGACGGGCAAGCGCGTCAGTGAAGTCCTCGCTTGAAAGAGCTACCTCGTAAAAACTGGAATCCCCAAGCTTGTAGATGGCCGATATTCGGCCCTCGTACATCAGAAGCGTCGAATGATAACGGTCTTCAGCATAACGCAGCCGGTCAGTCGCGTCAGCAAGCTCCATACGGCGCTGATTGAGGTAGACTTCGGAGCTTGCGAGCCTGCTGTCGATGTCCGTCAGCTCCTGCCTGGCTTTCTCCATTTCCTGCTTTTCGGCCTCGATCCTGCCAGCGATGTCCTGAGAGCTGTTCTCAGCGCCTGCGACGGAGACAGCGATCAGCAGACTGCAGCAAATCGATGCAGCAAAAAGGATTATCGAAATCCGGGAATATTTTCGATCACTGATGATCTGTCGCATGACATTATTCCATTTCCCTAAAAAGGCCCTGAACTAACAGGGAACTCGAGCTATGCGCAATCCGTGGCATCTATCGACACGGACCGCAGAGAGTTTAGTACAAAAGAGGGGAGGTTTCACAGCGCTTGAGACAGAACAGGAAATTAATTTCTAAAGTTACATAACATATATTATCGTGCACGAATGGAGGAGGGCCGAAAAGCGCCGGGTAGGCCAGGACCTGCCGAACTGTCTGAATGGATTGCTTTTACAGGCATACTGCCTGTTCAGGGAGATTCTGCTGAATTACTGCAGCGCGAATCCGGACGGATACGGGGAAATGCCGGGATGTGGCATGAAAAGCGTTCTAGACTTGTTGGTCAAGCAAAGCGAGAATGCTTTCTGCAGCGGCGCCGAGATCGAATTTGTGTTCGATGCCGTCGCTGCGAAGCTGTACTTCAACCGTTCCATCGGCTACGGAGCGTTTGCCGACCGTGACCCTGACGGTGCAGCCAAGCAGCTCAGCGTCTGAGAACTTGGCTCCGGGCGAGATAACCCTGTCGTCGAATAATACCTCGGCGCCGGCCCCCATGAGCTCTGAGTAGAGCTTTTCAGCCATAGCCGTCTGCTGATTATCCTTGGGCTGCACCAGAAGCAGGTGGATGCTGAAGGGCGAGATGCTGGCAGGCCAGACGATGCCCTTGTCATCAGCAAGCTGTTCTACGGCCGCGGCAGCGATACGCGCCGGTCCGATGCCGTAGCTTCCCATTATGATCTTCTGCTCCTTGCCGTTCTCGTCCAGGAAGGTCGCATTCATCGGTTCGCTGTATTTGGTGCCCAGTTTGAAGATATTCCCTATCTCGATTACCTGCTCGATACTGAGGGGTTTGCCGCAGTGGGGGCAGGATTCATCAGCTTTTACGCGCCTGATGTCGGCAAGTTCGGCCTCGAAGTCATCACCGGTGACGACTCCCTTGAGGTGATATCCGGTCCTGTTGGCGCCAGTGACGAAAACACCTCGCTCCAGTGATTCGTCCGCGATCTTGCGGATATCCAGGCCGACAGGCCCGATAAATCCGGCCTCAGCGCCGGTCAGCTCCCTGATCTCTTCGGGCGTAGCCGGCCTGCTGGCGCCGATGACCCGGTTAAGCTTGGATTCCTGCAGTTCCTGGTCACCGCGGACCATGGCCAGTACCGGGCCATCATCGGTGACAAGAAGCACGGATTTAAGCAGCAGCGCCGGATCCAGCTTCAGGAATGCCGAGACTTCATCGATCGTGCGAGCATCAGGGGTCTCGATCTCCTCAATCCCGGTTTCAGGGAATACCGGCACTCCGGGGACCGACCTTGCCAGCTCCAAGTTCGCGGCATAGCCACAATTACAGAGAGCCACCTCGTCTTCACCGGCGGCGCTTGGCGCCATGAACTCGTGGGCGGTGGCGCCGCCCATCATGCCGGGATCGCTCTCGACCATGTAAAAACGGATGCCACAGCGCTTGAATATGCGGCTGTAGGCCTGGATATGCAGCTGATAGTTCTGCTCCAGCGCCTGTTCATCGGTATCGAAGCTGTAGGAGTCCTTCATAATGAACTCGCGCGTGCGCAGGATGCCGCTCTTGGGCCTGGCTTCATCCCGGAGCTTGGTCTGGATCTGATACCAGACCTGCGGCAGATCCTTGTAGGAGCGGATCTCCTTGGCCGCAAGCCAGGTGATGACTTCCTCATGGGTCATACCCAGGACCATGTCGCGGCCGCCGCGGTCCTTGAGGCGGAACATCTCATCGCCGATCTCGTCATAACGTCCGGTAGTCTGCCAGATCTCGGCCGGGTGCATGACCGGCATGGAAAGCTCCTGAGCGCCGATGGCGTTCATCTCTTCACGGATTATCCTGCAGATCTTCTCCATCACTCTCAGGCCCAGAGGCAGGTAAATGTATAGGCCGGCAGCCAGCTGCCGCACCAGGCCGGCGCGGACCATCAGCTTGTGGCTGATCGCCTCGGCCTCGGCCGGGTCTTCTTTGAGTGTCGGGAAGAATAATCTGGATGCTCTCATACCGGGACTAAGCCTAACGATTTTAGAAGGGAAAGTACAAGGAAATACTGAACAGCGGGGGCAACTTCTATTTGTGGGCCTTATCGATCTCTTCGAAAAGCGCGTCCACCAGTTCATCGGCGGGTACCTTGCGGATCGGTTCGCCATTGGCAAAGACCAGCCCCTCCCCCTTGCCTCCAGCGATGCCAAAATCAGCTCTCCGGGCTTCGCCGGGGCCATTGACCACGCAACCCATCACTGCTATTTCAATCACTTTGTCGTAATCACTCAGGCGCCGCTCAACTTCAAGGGCGATGCCCTCGACATCGATCTCGGTTCTGCCACAGGTCGGGCAGGAAATCAACTCGGGGCCATATTCTCTGAGGCCGAGACTGCGCAGGATCTCGTAAGCGACCCGTATCTCTTCCACGGGATCTGCCGTAAGCGAGACCCTGATGGTATCCCCCACTCCCTGCGCCAGTAGTGCACCGATGCCGACGGCGCTCTTGATGGAACCGGCCCAGCGGGTCCCGGCTTCGGTAACGCCAAGGTGGATTGGATGATCCAATAGCCTTCCCAGGGCCAGGTTTGCCTCGATGGTCTCGGTGACTGAAGAAGATTTGGCTGAGACCTTTAGTTCCTGGAAGTCGAGTTCCTCAAAAAGGGTTACATAATCGAGGATGGTCTCAACCAACGCCTGCACGAGATCCCGCTCGGCCAGCTCGCGTTTCTCTTTAGGCAGGGAGCCGGAATTGACGCCGATGCGCACTGGAATGCCGGCCTCGCGTGCTGCGTCTAACACCGCGGCAACCCGTTCGCGACTGCCGATGTTCCCGGGATTGATCCTGAGGCCGTCTGCGCCAGCTGCGACCGCGGCGATGGCCAGCTCCGCCTTGAAGTGGATATCGGCGACGACCGGCAGCGGCGATTCGGCCACGATCGCCGAAAGCGCCTCAACCGCGGCTTCGTCAGGGATGGCGACCCGCACGATCTCACAACCATATGCCGCCAGGCTACGGATCTGGCCTAGGGTGGCTTCGGCGTCGCGGGTATCGGTGTTAGTCATCGACTGGACCGCGACCGGCGCGCCACCGCCGACCGGGACGTTTCCTACCGTTATCTGCCTCTTGCTGGCCATCAGGGCTGCAGATCGAAACCGGTGGTCTGGATCCGTTCTATATCGTTCATGATGCCGGTCAGGAACAGAAGAGCAAAGAGCATCAGACCGACGATCGAAACTCTTTCGAAAACTTCCCGCCGTATCGGTGAACCCTTAATTTTTTCAAGTATATTGAACAGGACATGGCCGCCATCCAGGGGCAGGAATGGCAAGAGGTTGAAGATGGCCAGCTGCAGGCTGATAAAGCCGAGCACTGTGAGATAAACACTCCATCCCATCTCGACTGTCTTGGATGAAAATGCGACTATGCCAATCGGTGATGAAAGGTCCTTGCGGCTCTGCTCGCTTATAAAAAGGTTCTTGATTGCTATAAAAGTCTCACCGGTCATTTCCCAGAGCCTGGAAAAAGAAGATGAGACTGCTTCAGTGAATGGAAGGCCATGGTAGCCGACTACTTCGGCCTCGAAGACTATCCCCAGGATGCCCTCGCCGGTCTCTTCATTCCTGCCGATGGCCGCAGGAATCGTGAGTTGCTGATCGTCTCGCTCGACTACCAGGCTGATCGTCTGGTCGGGCCTGGAGCGCAGCTCTTCGCGTAGATCTTCAGGTCTGTCAGAGACTACTTCATTGATAGCCAGAACCCTGTCGCCGGGTTCGATGCCGGCGCGGTCGGCCCCGCTGTCAGCCTGGATGTCGGCGACGACAACAGTAGCCTCGTAGTCGGGGATCCCCTGCCAGAAAACAATGAAAAAGAACAGTCCCGCGAACAGCAGGTTCATTCCGGCCCCGGCGGAGATCACTATAATGCGCTGCCATACCGGCTTGGCGACATATGCCCTCGGTTTGACGTCATCGGGAAGCTCTTCTTCCCTGGTCATGCCCGAGATCTTCACATAACCGCCCAGAGGGATGAAGCCGATGCCATATTCGGTCTCGCCGATCTTCTTCTTCACGGCGGCCGGAGGAAAGCCCAGATAGAACTTTTCCGCCCGCATGCCAAACGCCTTGGCTGCGAGAAAATGCCCCAGCTCGTGCACAAGGATGAGGAATCCGATTCCAAGAACGGCGATTACTATGAACAGGAGTTTCAACATGAGGACTAGGTGGTGAAGGCTTCTGCCTGGCGGCGCGCCGCTGTATCGATCTCGGTGATATCCTCCAGCCCACTGATCGCGGACGCAAGCTCACCATCCATCGCCGCCAGCGTCTTCTCGATAACGGCGGGTATGTCCAGGAACCGGATCCGCCCTTCAAGGAATGCCGCGACGGCGATCTCGTTGGCCGCGTTCACGGCGATGGGTGCTCCGCCACCGCTCCTTCCGGCCTCGATTGCTATCTCGAGGCAGGGAAACGCATTCAGGTCAGGCTTGAAGAACGTCAGTTCGCCCTGCTCGATCAGGTCAAGCTGCGGCATGACCACAGGCAGGCGGTCGGGATAATTAAGGGCATAGGCTATCGGCAGTTTCATGCTGGGAAGGCCCATCTGCGCCAGTACCGACCCATCGCGGAAACGGGCCAGGGAATGGACGACGGATTGCGGATGAACGAGTACATCGATCTCATTATAGCCGACCCCGAAAAGATGGTGGGCTTCGATGACCTCAAGGCCCTTGTTCATCAGCGTGGCCGAATCGATGGAGATCTTGCTTCCCATCTTCCAGCGGGGATGGTTGAGGGCATCGTCCCGGGTGACCTTTTCCAGCTGGTCACGGCTGCGGCCGAAGAACGGACCTCCAGACGCGGTCAGGAAGATACGCTCGAGCCCTTCTTCCTGCCCCTGGATACACTGGAAGATGGCGCTGTGCTCACTGTCGACCGGCAGGATGCGGATCCCTCTCTGCCGGGCGGTCTCCATTATCAGCTCACCGGCCACCACCAGGCTCTCCTTGTTGGCGAGAGCCAGGTCTAAGCCCCGGTCCAGGGTGGCCATGGTCGCTTCCAGGCCGGCGGCGCCGACCACGGCGTTGAGGACGATATCACATTCGACCGACTCGATCAGACCACGGATGCATCCCGGCCCAGACAGCACAGAAGCGCCCGGTAGCTCATCGATAACCGTGCTGCCTGCGTTCTCATCGAGGATCGCCACATCATTCACACCAAAAGCTCTGGCCTGCTCGACCAGCTGCTTGTGGCTGGTGCCGGCGGCAAGTCCGGCTACTTCCAGGCCTTGTGTCTCCGATATGACCTCCAGCGCCTGCTTGCCGATGGAACCGGTCGATCCGAGTAAGAGTACTTTCTTCATCTAGCCTCCGTTGCCTACCATGGCGGTGACTACGTAAAAGGCGGCCACAGCGGCGAAGATGAGCGAGTCAAAACGGTCGAGGATGCCGCCGTGCCCGGGTATGATCGTACCCGCGTCCTTCACATGCGAAGCCCGCTTGATGTATGACTCAAAAAGATCGCCGAGGGGCGCGGCAATGGCAATGACCAGTCCGAGGACGAAGAACTGTCCGGATCCCATCCAGGGAAGTGATTTGCCGGCGATCAGCACGACTACTATCGTTCCGACGAAGCCTGCCAGGGTTCCCTCGATGGTCTTGTTAGGTGATATGACTGGTGAGATCGGCCGCTGGCCCAGGTAATGGCCTACTGCATACGCCACCGTGTCTGATGTCCAGGTAGCCAGCAATACGACGATGGCCAGGCTGATGCCGTAAGTCGGCGTGCGCAGCAGGATAACATGGGAAAAGCCTATCCCCACGTAGAAGGCGCCAAAGAACGTCACCGCCATCTCCCCCACCATCTCGGGTTTGAGGCCTCTGATGGCATGGAGGATGAAGGTAAGCGCGAAGAGGTAGATACAGCCCCGCATGGCGCCCTCCAGGCCTCCGGTATGGGCTCCGATGAGGATCAGCGCCGCGCCGCCGTAGCCGGCCAGCAGGTTGGGCTTGTAAGACCTGGTCATGCGGTAGAACTCGTGCAGGCCGAGGATGCTCAGAACAATCAGGGCGACCAGCAGCGGGATGCCGCCGGTATATACGACGATGAGGGCGAGGATGGCGCCGACGACGCCTACGAGTGCGCGGGTGATCAGCACCGTGGCCTACCTGGCTCCGAAGCGGCGCTGGCGCCTGCCGAATTCAGTCATAGCCTCGAGCAGGTCCTGCTCGTCGAAATCGGGCCAGAGTTTGTCTGAAAAATAGAGTTCACAATAAGCGCATTGCCAGAGGAGGAAGTTACTCACCCGCTGCTCGCCGCTGGTGCGGATCAGCAGCTCGGGATCGTGCATCTCGGGGGCGTAAAGATATTTGCTGAAGTCGACGTCCTCACCTGCCGCGAGACCATTGCCGGCCGCCGCCAGAGCGGCGTCGATGATCTCGGAACGGCCTCCGTAATTAAAAGCGATATATAGGGTCATGGTGCTGTTCTCCGCAGTCAGTCCTTCAGCCCATTCCATCTTTCCCAGCAGGCTGTCAGAAAGGCCCTGGCGCCTGCCGATGAACCTGACCCTGACATCCTGGCTCGCCAGTTCCGGGACTTCCTTGTCGATCAGTTCGCCGAACATCTTCATCAGGGCATCGACTTCCTGCGCCGGACGCTGCCAGTTCTCGGTTGAGAAAGCGTATACGGTGAGCTCCCTGATGCCGGCTTTGCGCGCGGCCTGGATCGTACGTTTGAGAGCTTTGGCGCCTTCACGGTGACCGGCGATGGCCGGCATGTGACGACGCGCTGCCCACCGCCCGTTGCCATCCATGATGATGGCTATGTGCCGGGGCGTGTTTTCCGCATCTAATAAAAAATCTTCGCTTGCAGCCCTGCTCCGGCGAAGATTTCCAAGAAGGTTACGCAAAGTAGCCATCACACCTCCAGGATCTCACCTTCCTTGTGCTTCAGCATCTCATCGATCTTCTCGATATGCTTGTCAGTCACTTTCTGGAATTCTTCCTTGGTGCGGCGCAGATCGTCCTCGGAGATCTCGCCTTCCTTCTGCAACTCTTCGATATCGTGGAGGACGTGACGGCGGATGTTACGCACCGCCACCCGGCCGTTCTCCGCCAGGCCCTTTACCACCTTGACCAGCTCGCGCCGGCGTTCCTCAGTCAGCTCCGGGATATTCAGGCGGATGACATTGCCGTCGTTGTTGGGGTTCAGACCCAGCTCTGACTCCATGATCGCGTGTTCGATCTCTTTCATGGCCGACTTGTCGTAAGGCGTGATGACCAGCAGCCTTGCTTCGGGCGCACTGAGGTTGGCAAGCTGCTTGAGCGGGGTCTTGCTCCCGTAGTAATCGACTATTATTCGGTCCAGAAGGGCGGTGGATGCCCTGCCTGTCCGGATAGTGTTGAACTCGTTGTGGGTAGCGACCACAGCCTTGTCCATGCGGTCGATTCCGTCTGTGAGAAACTCCTGGACCATCTCGTTCATCTGGCCTCCCTGGCGCTTCCTTGGGCTTACTTTGCTTACTGGTTATTTCGCCGGTGAGCTTACTATAGTTCCGGCTTTTTCGCCAGAAAGCACCCGCTGGATGTTCATCTCGTCAGTCATGTTGAAGACGTGGATCGGCAGGTTGTTATCCATGCAAAGTGACAGGGCGGTAGTGTCCATCACCCTGAGTCCGCGTTCGATAGCCTCCAGATGCGTCACTTCCGGCAGGAAGACGGCGTCGGGATTGGTTTCGGGATCCGAATCGTAGACCCCGTCAAAACTGCGCTTTGCCATCATGATAGCCTCGGCGCCGATCTCCAGCGCCCGCAGGGCTGAAGCGGTATCTGTGGTGAAATATGGATTGCCGGTGCCGGCGGCGAAGATCACGATCCTCTTCTTCTCCAGATGCCGGATAGCCCGGCGCCGGATGTAGGGCTCAGCGACTTCCTGCATGTGGATCGCCGACTGCACGCGGGTATCAAGGCCCAGCTTTTCCATTCCATCCTGAAGTGCCAGCGCATTAAGCACCGTCGCGATCATGCCCATATAGTCGCCGGTGGCGCGGTCCATGCCACGGGTGCTGCCGGCTACGCCGCGGAATATGTTGCCCGCGCCGACGACGATGGCGATCTCGACGCCGCGTTTCCAGGTGGTATGAACCTGGTTGGCTATATCGGATATCTTGTCCGGGTCGATGCTGAGCATGTCCTCGCCCTGCAGCGCCTGGCCTGACAGCTTTATCAGTACCCGTTTGAAAACGGCCGGCTCACCGGCAAAGTCCTGGTGGCAAGCCGATTTGGAGTCAGGCGTCAACTGTCCTTGCCCAGCTCGAAGCGAACGAAGCGCCTGATGCCGATGTTCTCGCCGATCTTGCCGACGATCTCTCCGAGGAGCTGTTCGATCGTCAGTTTGTCATCCCTGACGAACGGCTGCTCAAGCAGGCAGACCTGCTCGTAATATTTGTCGAGCTTGCCGGCGGCGATCTTTTCGAGGATGTTGTCCGGCTTGCCGGTCGCCCTGGCCTGGTCCTTGTAGATCGCCATCTCGGCTTCGACGACGTCAGCAGGAACGTCTTCGCGGCTTATATATTTGGGAGCCGCGGCAGCGATATGCATGGCTATGTCATGGACGAAGGTCTTGAAGTCATCATTCATGGCAACGAAATCGGTCTCGGAATTAACCTCTACCAGGACGCCGATCTTGCCGCCCATGTGGATGTAGCTGTCGACCAGCCCCTCATTGGCGGCACGGCCGCTTCGCTTGGCGGCATCCGCCAGGCCTTTGGTGCGGAGCAGTTTGACTGCTTCCTCATGGTTGCCTTCACATTCGGCGAGGGCCTTCTTGCAGTCCATCATGCCCGCTCCAGTCACCTCGCGGAGTTCCTTTACTTCCTTGGCGCTAACTGCCACTTTCCACCTCACTGTTCTCTTCCGGAGCCTTTTCCTTTTTGGCGGCCGGTTTATCTGTAATGGCTGATGTGTCTTCCTTTGGAGCCGGTTTCGACGCTACCTTCGGCGCCGGCTTGGCTGCAGCGGCGCTCTTTGCCGGTTTCGGTTTTGAAGGACCCTTGGGCCTGGTGCCTGATTTTGGCTTGCCAGCCGGCTTGCCGCCGCCTCTCTGAGCGGTTTTTCTGTCAGCGGGAGCCGTCTCACCGGCTGCGGCTGCGGCATCGGCTGCGGCTTTCGCGGCTACGGCAGCTTCAGCAGCCGCTTTGGCTGCCGCTTCAGCTGCTGCCTTGCCAGCGATCATCTCTTTCTCGGTGAACATCTGCTTGCCCTCGACTGCGGCTTCAGCCAGCGCGCGGATGATAAGTCCACAGGACCTGATCGCGTCATCGTTGCCGGGTATGACGTAGTCGACCTCGTTGGGATCACAGTTGGTATCCACGAGCGCCACGATGGGAAGTTTCAGCTTGCGGGCTTCCTTGATGACGATAGCCTCGCGGCGAGGGTCGATCACGAACACAGCCGCGGGCAGCTTGTCCATATCCGAGACGCCGCCCAAGTTGGTCTCCAGTTTCTTCAGCTCCGCCAGCAGGTTCATCTGCTCGCGGGTTGGAAGCAGCTCAAGCTGCCCTTCCTCACGAAGCCGGCGCAGCTCATGCATGCGCTTGATGCGATGCGAGATGGTACTGTAATTGGTGAGCAGGCCGCCGAGCCAGCGATGGGAAACATAAGGCATCCCGGAACGCTGTGCTTCTTCGGCGATTGTGTCCTGACACTGCTTCTTGGTGCCGACGAATAGCACTTTCCTGCCGTTGGCTGTCAGGTCCTTGATGAAGTCATACGCATCATCGATCAGCCTTATGGTCTTCTGCAGGTCGATGATGTAGATGCCGCCGCGCTCCGTGAAGATGTAAGGCTTCATCCGGGGGTTCCAGCGGCGGGTCTGGTGTCCGAAGTGCACTCCGGACTCGAGCAGCTCTTTCATTGATACAGCAGTCAAACCGAGATCCTTTCTCTCGAGCTTTATTATGCCGCTCCTTGATGGGCGCTCCGGCAGGGCGGCTATCCGCCGTGGCGCCATGACATGCTAAAACGGACCGAGGCGATGCAGCCGCAGTCCAAGCCGGGATATTGTAGCAAAAAAATGGACCGGTTTCCCGATCAATGGCCACTTCCCCGATCCGGGCTGGAAACCTTGTTCCTTTTACTGATATCTTCCGGTTGATGGATGAAACTCATGATATCGCCGAATCGATCGTGGCCGGCTCGCGGGTCATAGCGATCGTGGGGGCTTCGCCGAATCCGGCGAGGCCCAGCTACATGGTTGCCAGCTATCTGATAGATTGCGGTTTTGATGTGATCCCGGTAAGGCCGAAGGTCAAGTCTATTCTGGGGTGCAGATGCTATGGCAGCCTCGAGGAGATCCCGGTGAGAGTGGATATCGTGGATGTTTTCCGCCGGTCCGAGGCGTGTCCTGACGTAGCCAGGGCCGCGGTAGAAGCCGGCGCCGGAGCTCTGTGGCTGCAGGAGGGAATAATAAGCGAGGAGGCGGCCAGTATTGCCCGTGATGGCGGACTGCGCGTAATCATGGACCTGTGCATCAAAAAGGTGCACGCAGCCATGGAAACAAAGACGTAAGCTGCACTCATGTGGATCCTGCCTCTGATAGCGACGATCGTCAGCGCCCTCTTCTCCGGCATTGTCTTCCGCCAGTATCTGGAACGGCGGAATCCCGCTCACCTCTCCTGGGCTGCCGCCTTGTTCCTGTTCGGGATCGGGACCGCGTGTGATTTCCTGGCGAGCCTCAGCGGCTGGACCCCGCTGATCGCCAAAGTCTATTACCTGACCGGCGCCACCGTGGTTGTGGGATACCTGGCGCTGGGCACCCTCTATCTCCTTGCGCCGCGGCGGATTGCCCGGATCTGGCTGGCTCTGATGCTGCTGGCGACTGTGACAGCGATAATCATGCTTGCGGGAGCCGAAGTCGACCCGGTCAAGCTGCGATCGGAAGCAGAGTCCGGATGGAAGGCGATCGACAGGCCGGCGGCGCTTTCGGCGATGGTCATCGCGATCAACAGCATCGGAACCTTGATCCTGGTGGCTGGGGCGGCATATTCGGCGCTATACCGGCGATACACCCGTGCCAACATCCTCATTGCCCTGGGAACGCTTGTCGTGGCTCTTGGCGGCAGTCTGATGAGGCTGGGCCACTATGAATTCCAGTCCGTGGGCCAGACTGCCGGAATCACTATCATGTTCGCCGGCTTCCTGATGACGATGAAGCCACAGGAGCGACAGTCTGCACAGCCTGTAGACGCCTGAATAAGCTGGTTTTTGACTACACGGAGTAGTACAATTCTTATATGGCTGCAAAACGGAAAAAATCGGCACGACTGGTCAACCTCAGGACATCCCGGAAAGGGATCAAGCAGGTCCTTGGCGATCTCGAAGCCGATATCATGGAACTGCTCTGGAAAAAGAGCCCGGCCAGCGTGCGGGAGATCCATGAGAACCTGGCCAGCGAGCGGACCATCGCCTATACGACAGTCATGACCGTTATGGGGAGGCTTGCTGAAAAGGGGCTGCTCATACGCGAGCAGCATGGGCGCGCCTATCTGTATGTTCCCACCCAGACACGTGAAGAATTCTGTTCTGAAGCAATCAGTACCGTGATGGAGGGACTACTCGGCGGTTTCGGGGAGCCGGTGCTCTCTCATTTTGTCGATACGGTCGATTCCGATGACACGGCCAAGCTCGACGAGCTCATCCGTCTGATCGAGAAAAAGAAAGAAGAGGCCAGGCCATAGGCTACCTGACTCTGACGGTTGCATACCTTGCTTTACTCACGAGCCCCTGGATAATCCGCCGGTGGCTTCATGGGCGTGTGCGGCCTCGAACCGCTGCGCTGGCTTATTTTGGCTCGATAGCCGCTATTGGAGTAGCAACGGGTGCATTTCTGGCGCTTCTGGTTCTCAGGTTCGTTTCCGGCTCTCTTCTGACAGCGATGGGCGACGCCTGTGGCGGCATCTTCGCCGCCGGCCACGGCTTCCTGGCTGCCAGTAACTGGAATTACCTGCTGGCTACGATCATCTTTGCAGCATTCCTTTCTCAGCTGGCGTTCCTCTTCGGCGGCGGTTCGAAGCTTTTTCGAGTCAGCCACAGAGAGAAGATGATACGAAAGGCCCGGGGGCTTTCCTGTCCGGCTCTTGAAGTGTTGACAGGAGAGAAGTGGGCTGCGAACCTGAGCTTCATGCCGGGGAACAATCGACTGGACGCCCTGACCGTTGGCCTTTTACGGCCTCGGATAATCCTTACCGAAGGTCTCGTGGATGCCCTGCAGGGACGGGAGCTTGTCGCTGTCGCGGCTCATGAGGAAGCCCATCGCGCCGCCCGTGACAACCTCCTCATAGTGGCGGCAAAGTCAGTGGTCGCGACCCTCTTTTATCTGCCCGGGCCAAAAATGGCTTTCTCGCAGATGAGAGATTGTCTTGAAAGGGCGGCTGACCGCCGAGCTGTCCGGGTATCCGGCGACCGTCTCGCAATCGCGGGCGCCCTGGCCCGGATCGCCTCCGTGAGTCAATCTGAGGCCGACTCCGGAGTCTCGGTCGCTACTGCTGTAAGAGGCAGCGGAGACCTGGTCTCCCGCCTCGAAGAGCTTATCAGCGATGAGAGCCATCCCGAGAGCCGCGGCTGGTGCAGGCTGGCCCTTATGGTCGCTGGCACCGCGCTGATAATGGGGATTTTCTCCTCCAGTGCTCTGGCGGTTGCAGGCTCTGACCACAGGGAAGCATTCATCTGTTATACGCAGCATGCCCAGGGTGCCGGCCCGGAAGATATCTGCGAGTCGGAACACCCTTCTCACTGATACCCTACTCCCGCATGCGAGTCGGAACACCCTTCTCACTGATACCCTACTCCCGCATACCCATGGGCATATTCAGCAGCCACAGGTTAAGTGCGGCAAAGGCGATCATCAGCACCAGCATGGGAGCCAGCCCGGCGACTGCTCGCAGCCTGTCTCCGAAAGTCTGGCGGGCTACTCTCCAGCCCACGTAGACCGCCCCAAGATAGCCGATGGCGATCAGGGTCATCTGGATCACCCTCAGCGGTTCGGCATGCAGCAGCGGACTGGTGATCACCGATACCGTTCCGAAAAGGTCCCATCCCCAGCCCAGCGGATCGGAGACGACCGGGATCGCAGCCGCTCCCTCCTCGAAGAAATGCACCAGGTTGTGGGCAAGGTGTGAAGACAGCGCTATCGGCAGGAAGGCGAATGAGAAGCCGATAAACACATTCCTGACACGGGCGCCGTTACCGCCAGCCCATTTCGTCAACACTGACCAGAGCGCGAAGATGAGCATGGGTGCTATAACCGCCATCAGCAGGTAGCTGATGGTCAGCACAGCATTCTCACCCAGCCCGGTCGCTTCGATGATCTCATTCGAGACATCTACCCACGGCTCAACCATGGAAAGTGTCTGGAAGACGGTGACGCCCAGAAGGATCACTACAATGGCGGCAACGTCGAATCCGATCTTTTTCGTCTTCCACAGATCCGAAAGGAACGGCCTGACGTTAAGGGCGACGTTGTCGTTAGGGCAGGTCTTGATGCATTCGGTGCACATGACGCAGTAGGTGTTCGTCTCCATGGTCTGAGGCATCTCGAACATGGGGCAGCCATAACCCTTCTCACTGCCGCGGTAGCATGATTTCTTCTTGCACGAACGGCAGACTTCGTCGCTGCGGTTGCGGATCTCCAGCGGCGCTGTCATCGAATAGGCGCCGATGATGCCACCTATCGGGCAGACATAACGGCAGAAGGTCCGCCGCTCGAAGACGAGCGACACGATGATCGCCGGAACGATGAACAGCGCAAGCGTCACCAGGGCTGTATAGAACGGATTGCTGGCGAGGCCCAGGAAAAGGTACATCCAGGTCAGGATGATAAAAAAGCCGGTCGGCACCCAGAAATTCCGCAGCCGGCGAGGCCACTTGCGATTGAGGCTGAAAACCCTCGTCCCGACCTTCCACAGCCGCCCCCTTTGCAGCCATTCGGCAAAAGACACCAGCGGGCACAGCATGCACCAGGTGCGTGACAGGAAGAGGAAAGTGAAGATGATGATCGCCCACCAGATGAGCCAGGTGAAGACCGTGGCAAAATTCTTGTCGCCGAGCTGGGTCCCCCAGATACCGGCGATGATAACCACAAGGAAGATGATGGCGTTGGGAAGCTGGAAGGCGAACTGGAAGGCACGGCTCTTCAACATGCGTCGCACCCAGCCTATCTTCATCAGATCGTAACGGTGAGATGCCGGAGAAGCATTCTTATGGTCATCATAGTCCGCTGTGGCTTCATCGATCTTATGCTTGAGGGTCCTTCGCGCAAGCAGCCAGACAGTCAGCGGCGTGATCAGGATGATGAAAATCAGATAGGGGATCAGGAGGGAAAAATCCCCGGCTCCGCCTGCGTGGCCATGTTCCATTGTTCAGACTCCTTTTAGCTTCTGTTCTTAATAACCGGATTTTGCTGTGACTTTGTTATCCGCTATCTCAAGGCGGATCCAGCCCTTGCTACCCTGGTAATACCAGTACTGCATATCCATTGACTCACCGGTCATAGCCCCGTCACCCATCGAATGGCCGCCGCTCATGCTCTTTGCCTCTGTCTTGGCGGGCTCGCCGGCGATCCCCTTCAGCGAATCGGTGGTCATCCCCACTTCGATGCTGTCGTACTGCTCGCGAGTGAGATCCTTTGAGTCTGTTGATGCCTGGGTCCCGCAGCCGCTCGCGTATGCCAGCAGTGTCAGCGTCGTGATAGCCGCTGCGCAGATAATCAGGATTCTCTTCATCATTCCTCCATCGATAAATGATTTGTTAAAAGTCGGTACCGGGCTTTCAGGACCGGAACCCTACCAGACTACGTACAATAGTACTACACGATATAGTAGTATGCAAGATAAAAAAAAGACGGGCCCTTAGGCCCGTCAATGTCGATCATGAATCAGGTGCCGGTCTGCTCAGTCTACTTCCTCTTCCAGCATCCAGCATTCGAGGACACCGGGATAGCAGTCGTCTTCCAGCGCTTCGACAGCCCCTTCAGGGCAGTCTTCTGCGACCTGTGTTACCTGGGGATAACGGCTGCATTTGCCTAGATTCCTGTCGCGGCAATCTATCTGCTTGTCGGATAGCGACAGGATGTCACCATCCATCGCCTCCTGCCGCCTGAGTTTGCCGATCAGGCTTTGCAGACCAGCCTGCGCCACCGCCCGTTTGCGGCCCTCAGCGCTAAGATCCGGTGAATGGCCGGGCCTTGCAGTCGCGATCCAGACTATCCTGTCCTCCGGTGCAACTACGAGGAATTTTGCCGACAGGGCGTCGTCCTCTCGTTCTGGTATTACCGTGCAGGTGATCTTGTAAGCAGTCATGACGTCCCTCCCTCCGTAATCCTTCGTCCAGAGCCCTTGCATTTCTCTCAACTTCTACCCGGGGGGCAGAACATGCAATCCCCCCGGTGATGCTTACGGTACAGCTTTCGGCACCTGAAGCGCAGCACGTGAGAAAAACATCAGATCGAATATTAGACGAAAGCCACGAGGAATGGATTCAGAAAGAAGCAGGTAGGAAAGAGCTTTTTGAGTCGGCTGGTTACGCAGTCAGCCGGCAGGCTACTTCGGGGTTGAATGACGTGCTTTTTCGAGGCAGTCCATCACCTCTTCATCGGAGACCTGATCGAAATTGCGGTAGAACTCTCCCACGGCCCCGAAATAGGACGGTGTGGAAAAACACTGGACGTCATCGGCATTCTTTTCAAGACGGCTCATCACCCGCGGTGAAGCCACGGGAACCACGCAGATGATTTTTTCGGCGCCTCGATGGCGCAGGGATTTCAGTGCCGCCAGCATCGTGAATCCGGTTGCCACGCCGTCGTCGACGACGAGGATGGTCTTGCCTTTGACATCCGGGGGCTCGGCGACTCCGCGGTATTGCTCGTAACGGCGCCTGGTCTCGGCGATCTGCTCGTCAGCCATCTCGCGGATGTTCCGCTCGCTGACCTCATGCAGACGGGTGGCGTTCTCGTCCAGAAGCAGGTTCCCGTCGAAATCCACAGAACCTATGGCGAGCTCCGGATTCAGGGGTGCGCCTATCTTGCGGGTCACCCACACGTCCAGCGGCAGCTCCAGAGCCAGTGCTATTTCCAGTGCGACTACGATCCCGCCCCTGGGCAGTCCGAGGACAACGGTGTCAGCGGCGCCCCTGTAACCTTCCACCATTGAGATCATCCGCTGGCCTGCATCCTTGCGATCCTCGAAAAACATCAATTCCACCCTTCGATATCAAATATTAACTGGCATGACAATATGCACCAGTATTCATGGCACCTTATTAAGTACGAGGCGTGTATGACATTCCCTGCCTTGCGATGAGATACTGCCCAACTGTGTCAGGCCGCAAACCCGCCGGAAGCCATGGCGCCCAATGATAAATATCCGGGAGAAACGATCGGGGTCACATACCTGGCAGCGCTGGCGATCATGGCGGCATTATCCGTGCATAATTCTGGCGGCGGGATCCGCAGGCGAATGCCTCTGACGTCGCATTCGCGGGAAAGTCTGCGGCGCAGCTCAGAGTTGGCGCTGACGCCTCCCGAGAGGCATAACTGCTCGCTGCCATTCGCTTCAGCTGCCGCAATCGACTTGCTTACAAGAGCTTTGACCACTGATGCCTGGTAGCTGGCTGCAATATCAGCCTTGTGGATATTGAACTCACGGGCATCGAGATCTCTCAGGTAATAATAGAGTGCGGTTTTGACGCCACTGAAGCTGAAGTCGAGATTGCCCTGTCTGTTCAGGCCAACGGGAAAGACCATATAGTCTGGATCTCCACCCGATGCAAGTGCATCAAGCTCAGCGCCCCCGGGGTATCCCAGACCCAGCAGCCTGGCTCCCTTGTCCAGTGCTTCGCCGGCGGCGTCGTCCAGGGTCTGCCCCAACAGCTCGAACCTGCCCCGCTCATGCACCATCACGATTGATGTATGGCCTCCGGATGCGACCAGGCAGACAAATGGCGGCTCCATAGGCTCTGGCGGCAGGTAGTTGGCAGCTACGTGGCCTTCAAGATGGCTGATGGCAACGAACTCAGCATCCAGCGCATAGGCGATAGCTTTTGCCGTCGATACGCCTACAAGCAGGGCGCCGATCAGGCCCGGCCTGTTGGTTACTGCTACCCGGGTGATGTCTGCCAAAGACACCTCTGCCTCCGTAAGTGCTTCTGCTATCACCGGATTTATTAGTTCGAGATGATGACGGGACGCCACTTCCGGAACCACGCCACCATATTCCGCGTGGAATGCTGTCTGGGAAGAAATGATGCTGGCAAGCAGGCGGTCACCGTCCAGGATCGCCGCGCAGGTGTCATCACAGGAAGTCTCGATGGCGAGTATCAAGCCAGCATGTCCTCGGAGTCTTTCCACATGATCAGGGCATCCTCGCCGTTATCGCGATAATAGCCTTTGCGGATGCCGGTGCAGATGAATCCGAAGCTCTCGTACATCTTGATGGCGCCGCGATTGGATTTCCTGACCTCCAGGGTGAAGCCCCGGTGCTTGTCGCTGCTGCAGATATCCAGGAATTGCTCGATCATGTCAGTCGCGAGATATTTTCGGCGGTAGTCGTCCCTTACTGCCAGGTCCAGAAGATGCCAGACTTCGACATACTGGGTAGCGATTATATAGCCGACGATCCCGCCCTCGTCCACTGCCACCAGGCAGACGCTGGAATCCTTTGCCAGCTGGGTGATGAAGGCATTCAGCGACCACGGACGGGGAAATGAGGATTCCTCGATCTCGAGTACCTGCTTCAGGTCTGACAGCCGCATGGGCCTTATTTCAGCCAAGGTTCTCTCTTTTTCAGAAGGACGGTCTTGTCTGCGTCTGGCTCGCGTACATAAAAAGGCAGGACGCTGAGCAGCTTTCCGGGATGATACCCAGCTGCGATCTCAGAATCCTCGGCCGCACTGATATGCCAGCCGGCTCGCATCCGGTTAGCTTCGTCATCCGTTTCTAATAGTTCCAGTCTCCCGCCGGCTGCCAGGGTTTCCCGAAAGGCCAGCGCTCCATTGCCGCCCGCGCGTACAGAGCCTTCGGATATCTCCGGAAGGATATCAGACAGTCTGTCCGGGTCAAGACAGAGTACTTCAGATTCTGGCTTCAGTCCTTTTTCCCCTTCTTTTTTATAAAGGCGGGCAAATACCTGGCCACGCCTGGCATCGATCAGAGGCAGGATCCAGCGAGGCATCGGCTTCTCTGCGCCATCGGCCAGCCCGTTGGCGAGCGCTTCGAGGCTGCTGTATCCAAAAAGTGGCAATTCCAGGGATTGCGCGAGCGCCCGCGCCGTTGCTATGCCCACCCTGAGCCCGCTGAACGTCCCTGGGCCTGTACCGGCCACTATGGCATTGAGATCGCCGATCGCCAGGCCGTTGCTGTCGAGCAGGTCCTGTACAGCTGGAAGCAGCATTTCCAGATGGGACCGGCCGGCATCGATGCTGAGTTCATCGAGAACCTTCTCCCCATCTCCCAGCGCCAGGGCGAGTACCTCCGTCGATGTGTCAATGGCCAGCGTCGGCATGCAACCTCTCCAGTCCGCTGGCGATCCTGCTGTTGCTGCTATCTATCGAGATGCGTCTGCTGTTCAGATCTACATGCTCGAGCCTGATGATCGCGTCCGGTTTCTCTATGAAGGGGGCTGCACTCTCCGGCCACTCTATGAAAGTCACTGCGTCTTCCTCGAAGAACTCTTCAAAATCCATGAAGTCTTCAGCCTTGAAGCTGGATAACCGGTAAAGATCGAGATGATGGACCCTGATAACGCCGGAATAACTCTGGGCCATGGTGTAACTGGGGCTTGTCACAGGTTCGCTGACACCCAGGGCTTCTGCAGCATGACGTATAAAAAACGTCTTTCCCGCGCCCAGTTGCCCGATCAGAAAGACGATATCGCCAGCCTGCAACAGTTTGGAAAAACCGGCGGCCAGGCATTTGGTCTGTTCTTCCGACCGGGAGAGGATTTCCAGGGGCATGATTCTGGCTAAAACAGGTCGAGTTGCTCAGGCTCAGCCTGACCCTCAACTGCCTCTATCACAGGATCAGGGTCGACAGCGGAAGGCTCAGCCAGCGGTTGAGGTTTTGCCTGCCCCAGAAGCGCCGGCAACTGATCGAAATCAGCCTCAAGCGCTTTCAGGTTGGATGGCGTGTAAAGGGCCGCAGCAGGGTGGTAGACAGGAAATAAAAGAATGCCTTCATATCCTGGCATAGCCTGTGGCTGGCCGTGGATCCGGGAGATGCCGTCAGGCTTGCCTGACAGCAGTTTTGTCGAGAAGTTGCCCAGGGTGCAGATGACCCTTGGTCTGATGATGGATATCTGCTCTTCAAGGAACGGCCTGCAGGTCTCGATCTCGGACGACAGTGGATCCCGGTTGTCCGGGGGCCTGCATTTCAGGACATTGGCCACATAGACGTCTGCGCGCCTGAGTCCGATCCGTCCCAGGAGTTTATCGAGGAGCTTTCCAGCCTGGCCGACGAATGGGATCCCCTGCTGGTCCTCATGATAGCCGGGGGCTTCGCCAACGAACATCAGCCTGGAATCGGCGCTTCCCGAGCCAAGCACGGCGTTGGTGCGGGTCTTCCCCAGTTCGCATCGCTGGCATGATTCCACCCGCTTTAGTAGCTCTGCCAGGCGGTCTGCCGCTGAGATCGTGCTATCCACAGGAAGAACAGGATGTTTTTGAGCAGGATCCGCAACCCTTGGCTGTATTGCCGGCCGAAGCCGGTCCGGAGCCTCCGGCTGATTTGAAAGAGAAGCTCGAGAGCAGCCGTTGGACCTTCTTCGAGCCACAGGAGGGGCATTTCACACCTTTGGCGCCCTTATCACCAGAGCTCACCAGCTCTTCGAAACGATCTCCACATCCGCTGCAGCAAAATTCATAGATCGGCATGATAAATACCTGCAATATTCGTGATTTTAAACAGTCTGAGGTTCCTGTCCCAGCAATTAGACTCTAGATTATACATCTGCCCTTTGCAAGAAAGCGCCGCCTGCTGCTATCCTCTTTGTACCTTTTACGGCAATCGACCGAGGTCTGGTATCCCTTTGCGGGAACTGGAACGGAGGCTGACTGAGATGGTTGAGATCCACATTATCCCGGATGGCTCCCCTGCTATCCGCCTTTTACTGTGCACAAGAGTCAAGGGACGCGGCTGAAATGGCGCCCGAAGTAAAAAAACCAGCAGGCGCCGATAGCCGATCGAGCCTCGTCGCGGAAAAAATCACCGATGTCAGGGAGCGGATCACCGCTGCCAGGACAAGTCCTGATATCGTGGTGAGCCTGGTTCCCACGATGGGTTCCTTTCACGAAGGGCACCTCAGCCTGATGCGGGCTGCCAGGGCGGAATCGGACTTCGTGGTTGTCAGTATCTTCGTGAATCCGGCCCAGTTCGGTCCGGCGGAGGACCTGGAAGCGTACCCCAGGGACCTTGAGCACGACCTGGAACTTGCCGCCCATGAAGGTGTGGATCTGGTCTTCAGTCCCGCAGAAACCGAGATGTATCCGCAAGCTTACGAGACATTTATCGAGGTCGGCCAGGTAGCTGACGGCCTGTGTGGCCAGGGCCGGCCAGGCCATTTCAGGGGCGTGGCCACCGTAGTCGCCAAACTTTTTAATATTGTCAGGCCGGATGTGGCATATTTCGGCCAGAAGGATGCACAGCAGGCCGCGGTCATACGGCGGGTGGCGACTGACCTGGATATTGCCACGGAGATCCGTGTTTGTCCGATTGTGCGCGAAGCCGACGGCCTTGCCATGAGTTCGAGAAACTCCTATCTGACTGACGAAGAGCGCATCCAGGCTCCCGCGCTGTACAACGCGCTGCTCCTGGCGAAGGAGTCGGTGGAAAATGGTGAATCCGATGCCGCCAGGATCAGGAAGGCGATGCGGCGGGCTATCGGCCAGCATTACCTTCTTGAATTCGAATACGCCCGCATCGTCGATCCTGATGATCTGAAACCGGTCGCTACTGTCGACCGTAAAGTGCTGGCGGCCGTGGCCGCCCGGGCCGGTAAAGCCCGTCTGATCGATAACATGTTGATTGAACCTTTGAGGAGGTAGCATGCGGAGGATAATGCTGAAAAGCAAGATTCACCGTGCCACAGTGACTGCCGCGAGCGTCGATTATGAAGGCAGCATCAGCATCGATAGTGAGCTGATGAAAGCGGCGGATATCCTGGCTCACGAGCAGGTGCATGTCCTGGACGTCGATAACGGTACCCGTCTTGTCACTTATGCGATTCCCGGCAATCCCGGCGAGATCTGCATGAACGGCGCCGCTGCCAGGAAAGTCGCAGTCGGCGACACCGTGATTATCGTCTCCTATGGTGGGCTGGTCCCAAAGGAATGGCCCGATCATGAGCCGGTCATAGTCCTCGTGGACAAAGACAATCGGATCAGCAGCATCAAGGGCGAGCGGAAAAAGCCGTCGCCGGAAGAACCCGCCAGCCCTCACGACTGACATTCACCAGCCGTCACAACTGACATCGAAGGGAGAGCAAGCCAGAATGACATCGAAAAAGGAAACCCCCACTCCAGGTCTTTCACAGACAGTATTCAGCCGCGAACTGGAGTTCCCCATGCGCGAGGAGCTGGACATCGTCAACATCACCCAGGAAGTATCCGGGGCCGTCCACGAAAGCTCCATGAAACACGGCGCTGCGACAGTGTTCGTGCCCGGGGCGACCGGAGTCGTCACCTGCCTGGAATTCGAGCCCGGAGTCGTCGCTGACTTCAAGGCGGCGATGGAGCGCATGGCGCCACGAGACATTCCCTACGAGCATGACCGTTACCAGGCTGACGGCAACGGCCATGCCCATGTCCGGGCCGGCATGCTTGGGCCTTCGCTGACAATACCTTTCATCGACGGCGAGCTGACCCTGGGTGTCTGGCAGCAGGTAGTGCTGGTGAACTGTGACAACCGCCGGCGCAACCGGCGGGTGGTCGTCCAGGTAATCGGCTCCTGAAAGGCTGATGCCCATGCCTCCCATCCTTCAGGTAGCTCTGGACTTTTTGGATCTGCCGCGGGCGCTCCAGGTCGCGGATGAAGCCCTGAAGGGCGGCGTCGACTGGATCGAGGCCGGCACGCCGCTGATCAAGAGTGAGGGTCTCGAGGCGGTCCGGCAGATGAAGCGGCGCTGGCCGGACGCGGTGATCGTCGCTGACCTCAAGACCATGGACGCCGGCCGCTTCGAGATGGAGTCGGCTGCGAAAGCCGGGGCACAGGTCGCCGGCGTTCTCGGGGCCGCTTCCGACGCTACTATCGCCGAGTGTATCGAAGTCGCTCGCAACTACGGCTTGCGGGTGATAGTCGACATGATCGAAGTCGTTGACCCCGTGGAACGCGCCCGCCAGGTCGAGAAGATGGGCGCGGATTACGTGGGCATCCATACGGCCATCGACCAGCAGATGCAGGGAAAGGCCGATCTGGAACTCATCCGCAGGATCAAGGCAGCAGTGTCGATCCCCGTCTCTGTCGCGGGGGGTATAAATTCCGAAACAGCCGCCGATGCAGCCGCCGCCGGCGCCGATATCATCGTAGTCGGCGGAGCGATAATCAAAGCGGCAGACGCCGAGCTGGCCGCGCGCCAGATCAGGCAGGCGATCGATTCCCGGCGAGGTGTTGAAACGACCCTTTACAAGCGAGCGAGCGGCACTGATATCCTTCCCGTTTTAAGCCAGGTATCGACGGCCAATATCTCCGACGCGATGCACAGAAGCGGCGAGCTCACGGGATTGATGCCCGTATACAGTGGAATCAGGATGGCAGGCCCGGCATTCACAGTGCGGACGTTCCCCGGAGACTGGGCTAAACCGGTCGAAGCCATCGATCTTGCCCGGAAAGGCGATGTGATCGTGATCGACGCCGGCGGCGCCGGCCCTGCCGTCTGGGGTGAGCTGGCGACCCACAGCGCCCGCGAGCGGGGCATCGCCGGTGTGGTCATCTACGGAGCAGTGCGTGATACTCCAGAGATAAGAGAGCTGGAATTTCCGGTATTTGCTAGCATATTCACGCCCACTGCCGGCGAGCCAAAAGGATTCGGGGAAGTCGATGTGCCGGTAAACGTGTCCAGGGTGAAGATAAATCCTGGCGACTGGCTGGTCGGCGATGATGACGGCGTCGTCGTCATTCCGAAAGCAAAAGCCATCGAGGTGGCAAACCGGGCGATGGACGTTCTGGAGAGGGAAAACCGTCTACGGAAAGAGATCCAGGATGGCAGCACCCTGAGCCAGGTGGCCTACCTGCAGAAGTGGGAAAAGACCTAGTCCGAACTGTTCTTGATGCGGATCACTTTATGCAGCCTGGTCCGCACATCTCCGGGCATCTCCGGGGCGGGGATTTCCCGGTACATGGTCACCGTCCTCCTGAGAGTGTTGACCACGACGCGGCAGTTGTAGCAGTCCTTGAGATGGCCCTCGATCTCGCGGCAGGTCTTTTCTGCTAGATCCTCATCGATATATTCAGAGAGCCCTTCGAGTATTTCCCGGCAATCCATGGCTAACCTGTCTCCCCTGTGAAGTAATCTGACAATCTGTTCCTGAGATACAGGCGTGCCCTGTGCAGTCGTGATTTCACCGCAGGGATAGAAAGATCAAGTACCTTTGCGACTTCCGCTGCGGGCATGCCTTCCACGTCCCTTAACACGAAGACGACCCGATATTTGTCGGGCAGCTCCGCAACAGCCTCGTCCATGACCTGCCGTGCCTCATCGTTAAGCAGCTTTTCCGCTGGACCACCTGACCAGTCGACCATGGATGTCTCCGAGTGGGCGGCATCCTTGATGGAATATACTTCATCCAGAAATTCCCCTTCGCTTTTCTCTCTCCTGCTCTTCTGGCGCAGTTTGGTCAGGGCGGCGTTGGCGGCGACCCTGTAAAGCCAGGTCGAAAAACTCGACCGGCTCTTGAAACCGTCAATAGACCTGACGACGTTTAAAAAAGTATCCTGCAAAACGTCCTCTGCGTCTTCCTTGTTCCCCAGCATCCTGTAAGCGAGGCTGTAAACCCTGCTTTCATACCGGGACATAAGGGCTTCCAGGGCATCAGCGTTACCGTCCCTGATCTCATCTATCAGTTCATTGTCGGTGGGAACTGTATTCTCCATTTGTTAGACTATGATTTGTTTTAAAGGATTCGTCCGGGGCCAAACGGACGTCTGACAGCCGGTGTTAAGTCTAACATTATCGCTGTGGCTTCTCCCACACGAATCCTTTTGATGCCAATTCCATCAAAATAATCGACATGGTAACAGAGCGGCCTGGATTTGGTAGAGGCCGATCAGCAGGAGGTGAGAAGCAAATGGCAATCTATGATTTGAAGTGTGACGACTGCGGCAAGCAGTTCGAGAAGTTCGTGACCGGCTTTCTGACCGAGGAAGACAAGGAATGCCCCCGGTGCAACAGCAGCCGTATATCACAGAAATATAGCAGCTCTTTTGGTATCGGATCTTCCTGTTCCACCACAGGTGGCGGATGCAGTAAGCCGCCTTCAGGCGGTTTTGGCTGAGGTTAGTCCCGAAGCCTGTAAGGCTTCCAAGGATTCAGGTCCGGAGGTTAGTAATGCAGCTTGCCCGGGTAGAGGCGAATATATGTAGTGGCCATAAGAGCTGTCCCGCCAGGAAGGCATGCCCCACGAAGGCTTTGTTCCAGATGGATCCTGGTGAAGTGGTCACGGTTAACGGATCGCTTTGCCGCGGTTGCGGTGACTGCGTGGTGGCATGTCCTGAAAAAGCGATAAAGATCAGCCAGGTATAGTGGTGACCAGGGTGTTAACGCCGGACTTGACGGCTGCAGTTAAAAAACATCTGATCGATTCGAAAGGAGCAGAAGTTGTCAGCTAACGTTCTCGAAGTGACTGATGCGAATTTTCAAAGTGAGGTACTCGATTCCGATGTGCCGGTCATAGTTGATTTCTGGGCTGCCTGGTGCGGTCCCTGCCGCATGGTGGGCCCCATCGTCGAGGAGATCGCCCAGGACCAGGCCGGCAAGGTAAAGGTCGCGAAGCTCAATGTTGATGAGAATCGTGAGACCGCAACCAAATATGGGATCATGAGCATCCCGACGATACTTCTGTTTGATAAGGGCGCGATCGCCAAGCAGGTAGTCGGCGCCATGCCCAAGAGCGCGCTGGTGCAGGAGCTCGGTCTGGCCTGAAGTCTGCTGAGGCGCTAGTAGTGGATCGAGACTATGGTGCCCATGGGCGTCCAGTTGAAGAGGTACTCAGCTTCGTCCAGTGGCAGTCCAACGCAGCCATGGCTGGTAGGTGTTCCAAAAGTCGTTGACCAATAGTTCCCGTGGATGGTGTAATCGCCATTGAACATTAGTACCCAGGGAACGTTTGGCGCCACATAACCCTCTCCCCTCATATCCAGCTTCTCTGCCTTGGCATAAACCGCATAGGTGCCAGTTAGACTCGGTGTCGCCTGGGAACCGCTGGAGCAGATCATCGTCCTGACCAGCTTGTCATTGTCGTATAGATAGACCTTCTGCTCGGTCAGGTTCACATCGATCTGTTTCGACGGCTTTGCCGTGAACGAGCTTTCAACATCCTGTCTGAGGTAGCTGCCGCTGACACCGCGGAATGCTTCAGTTCCACCCTTTACGCGGATAGTGGCCTTCTGGCCTTGAGTCCATTCGGCGAGCGGTTTGAATTCAATCGTGTCGGGTGAGATCCAGTCCCATCCTCCCAGAACCTGCGGATCGAAGGATATTATCGACTCCGCGATCTCTGGATTCTTGATATCCTCGCTGAAAGTCAGAGTCGGGCGCGTGCTCAGGCTGACTCCGGACTCGCCGTCTCCCGGAACGAAGAATATCTTCAGCGGATTAGTCGTAGTCACCTTCTGCGAGTAAGGCTTCAGCATACCGGCGCCATTATCGGCGGTAGCACTTGTGACCGTCAGAGTGTATTCCTTGCCCTGCTCGTATCCCTCGAAGGATATGAATGCCCTGGTCCTGTTCTCTTCATCGAGCCTTGAGGTCGACTGGAGTTCGGGGCTGATCTCGTAAGAAAAAGTCTCTACGGGTGTATTGAACTCGATGATGATCGGCTCACCGATTGGAACCGTCTGTGTTCCCTGGGTGAATACGGGAGCGGGTGTGGTTATCGTCTGGAAGGAAGCGCTTTCGCTCACCTCTTTCTTCCTGGGGCCGGTCATGGTCAGCTCGGTCAGCTCCGCATCGACCTTCACCTCATAACGGGAATCGGGCCGCAGCAGCGGCCCGCCGTCTGATCGCGTGAAGACATCACCATTCAGGCTGCCCTCAATGATCTTGTCGCTGACGGTCGCCCCCAGCGGATCCAGCGTGACTTCCCTGACGCTGACGTTTTTGACCTCCCCCCGCATCCAGCTGGTGAAGATCTGCAGCTGCTGGTCGATGGTGACATCCTTGCTGCCGTTCTCTGGCTTTATCTTTATCTCGGGGGGGAACAGTGAGGCCATGGACAGGTAGCCCAGGAATACCACCGCGATAAGCGTAGCCCCAATGACGAATGCTGTATTACGCCTGACTGAACCAGCTGATTTTGAGTTTTGTACTGGAGTTGCCCTGCTCATATGACGCTGCCCCTGGTTGCTTCAATAGACTGTATTCATTATAGCGGCCTCAACCCGGAGAGCAAAAAACGCTCATGTTTCAAGGATGATCTCATAAGGTCGATATTTAGTGTACAAGTGCGAAAAGGCAAACCCATCGCGAGGTGGGGGCGCAAAGCTAGGGGTCTCCTCCGGAGACAGCCCGGCCGCCGAAGCTCTGTAAGCTGTTCTTTAATGAACAGCGTTGACGTGTTGCAGTCAGCTCATCTGCTCCGACATCACCGGGCGGTTGAGCTTTTTTTGTGTCCTCACCGGGTGCGCCAGGCGCAAGCTTGACAGCGACGTGGTTTGTCCATCAAACGGCAGGCGATGATGGACACGGTAAACAGAGAAAAGCAGAATTTCAGGATGATCATCCTGGCTCTCGCAGTTCTCGTTTGCGCCTGGTTGCTTCCCACAGGCGTAGGAATAGCGGCTTCGGCATCGAGCAGTATGAAAGTCACGCTTGTCGTCGAGGACGCGGTCGGTGTGAACTATGGCAGGTCGGCGCTTGACTCCGGCTCCGTGGGCAGGGCAGGTCAGGTCATCACAAAGTTTGTCACTCGGACGGCATCGTCAAGGCTCGCTGGAATGGCAGTGGATGAAGCGAGAGACCCGCAAGTAGATGATAGCGGAGTTCCGTTTGGGTCCGGAACAGACACAGGCCCGGACGATGCCGTGTCGGGTGGCGTACTTGATAGAAGCGAATCAATGGAAAGCGAAGTTGTAGTCACAGTAAGCAGTCTGTAGAAAAGCGTCCCTCGTCGGCTCCAAAACCGACATCAGCTTTGGCGGCATGTATCTTGCCCGAATCCCTCGCTGGGATGGATACAGCCGCCGAAGCTTTCTTCTCCGGAAAAGATTTGCCACTTCCCTGATTGAAGGAAACCAATAAGGCTATGTAGAAAAAGTTATCGCGGCATCCGGATTCCGTGCGGCCGCATCTTCGGGAACGTCATCCGTGGCAGTAATTTCTTTATTTTTGAGTCATGTTCCATGCTCAAAAAGGCCACGGCGGGTTCGGGTATCGCATCAGAACAGGAGATCAATGGATATACAAAAGATGGTTGATGAGCGCATCGAGGAACTTCTTGCCAGGAAAAACATCTCTTATCCCACACCGGAAAATCAGGATGAAGTCCCAAGTGATGAGTTGTCTGATCTTGGCGATGTCATCGAGGAAGCAATGATGGAAGTCGCTGAACGAGTGCTTGCCATCTCCGACCGCGTTGCAGGTGATTTCGCCCGGATGGAAAAAGATATCCTCGATTCACGATTAGCAGTTCTTCAGAGCGCTGAGGCTGTTCTTGATATAGCTGTTTCACTAAGGCGCAAGGCGAAAGCGCTGACATCAGCCTCTGTGGAACCTGCCAGGAAGAGGACTGTCAGAGACGACGAGCTGCATCTCGTGGACGATATTTATGATCTTGAAGCCCTCGGCCTGCAGGACGGCCGAGCCAGTATGCACGATCATGGAGTCGCGTCCCTGTTCAGAAGGACCTGATTGCCTGAAAGGCGGTTCATCCCTCATATGGATCAGGGCAAACTGAACGAATTGAGAGAGTTTTCTGTTTCCGTCGCAGCTGAAGGCAGGAATGATGAATGCCGTCCAGCTTCTACGACAGGCTCTTATCCTCTGTTGACCCGGAAGGCTGCTGTCTCCCTCAAGAGACGTGAGACCCAGGTTATCAAAGGCTGGCTCAAGGAGGTCATCGACAGTCTGGGTCTGCCCTCCCTTCAGGCATTCCCGACAAGTGAGCTCGCGGCAGGATTCCCGGCTGTAATCGACGGCGTCGCCGAGGCTATCGCCGATCCGTCAGCTGCGCATTCGCGGCATAGAGAGGTAGCCGAGATCTCGGGCCTTCTGGCGCGGCTTCGCAAGGAAGATGCCAGCATCGAGAGGTTTGTGGACGACTACTCCCTGCTGAAAAGCCTGATGTTCGATGCGGCTGCGGCAGACTTGCGGCAATCTGACATGGCCGTTCTGAGTATCACCCGAAATCTCGAGGAAGGATTCAACACAGTCCTCAAGGAAGGCCTCAAGGCTTATGTTGAGCAGCACTCGTCAAGGCTCCAGCATCTTGCTGACACCGATGCTTTGACCGGCCTGTACAACGTGAGATACTTCCGCAGCCAGCTGCACAAGAACCTGGAGATGTACAAGCGCTATCGGATCCCCTTCTCGCTTCTCATGCTCGATATGGATAACCTCAAACAACTCAATGACGCTCGCGGCCACCAGTCAGGCGATCTTGCACTGAAGCATCTGTCGGCGATCATGGCTGACGAGAAGCGTGAGACTGATATCGCTGTGAGATATGGCGGCGACGAGTTCTTCCTGGTGTTGCCGGGGACCGGAGCCGCTGATGGCGAGCGACTGGCTTACCGTATCGTCCGCCGTGTTCGGCAGCTCAACATCCACTCGGGCGGCAGGGATATCGCCGGTGTCTCAATCGGAGTCGTATCCTGTCCGGACAACGGTTCTGACGTCGGAACCCTGAGAGCGAAAGCTGATCGGGCGCTCTACCTCGCCAAAGCGATAGGCGGCGCTTCGGTAGCCAGCTTTCAGGAATTCCACGAATCCTGATCAATCAGAGTTTGTAACCGATCTTGCGCAGCAGTTCCTTACGTTCAGCTTCATCAGAATCCGACTCCACTCCCTTACTGGCTGATCCGTCGATGACGCCGATGATCCCGCGGCCAAGCGCAGTCTCCGCGACTAATACTTCAACGGGATTGGCGGTCGCGCAGAAGATGCCGCAGACTTCGGGAACCTGCTTGATCGCATTCAGGACGTTGATGGGGAAGCCGTTCTCCATCAGGATGATAAAGGCATGCCCCGTACCAAGTGCCTGAGCGTTCCTGCGCGCAAGCCCGGTCAGGTTTTCATCATTTCCGGAGCTGCGGACCAGGCAGGGACCAGAAGCTTCACAAAAACCGATGCCGAACCTGATTCCCGGGACAGATGAAGCCATTACTTCGTGCAGGTCTTCGACGGTCTTGATGAAATGAGATTGTCCCAGGATCATGTTCATATCCTCGGGCTTGTCTATGCTCACGATCGATGTTTCCATCTCTCCTCCTCCGGGCCGGATTTTGATCTCATACCTGGTTTGCTGTGAGCCACAGGCTTATGAGCGCCATCCTGCTCGCCTGGGCCATGACCGTGCGGTCGATATTGGCGGGGTCGTCGTAGATCGTATGATAGTAAGGATGCCAGATACTTGGGTCGCTTCCCCAGTCCCAGTCGACAGTGACGGCCGGTATAGCGAACAGCCAGTCGAACGACTGGGCATCTGAACCGATATCTGTACCTTCCTCGACAACCGGGATCCCCAGAGCCTGACCCGCCTGCTGAATGGCCTGAACGATCGGGGCGGCGCCGGCGAATCCTTCATCCCAGACACCGAAATAGCTGCCGCCACTCGCACCTATGCCGTCGATATTGATCATTTCGACACTGTCGTCGAGGCCGGCGGTCACTATCTGCTGGCCCAGTGCCTTGGAACCGAGCAGATCGATCTCCTCGCCGGCGAATGCGCAAAAAACGATGGTTTTTCTTGTCCTGATCCCGGTCTGGCGAAATACGTTCGCAGCCTCGATGACGGCTGCGACCCCGGCTGCATTATCGTCGGCGCCATTAAACGCATTGCCGTTGCTGTCCAGTCCCAGGTGGTCGTAATGGGCGGCCAGTATCACGAAGCCGCCGGCCGGATCGCTACCTGGGATGATCCCGATGATGTTCTCACCTGACACACCGGCAGCCATGAAAGGATGGCTGTACGACTGCAATCCGGCAGCGGTCCAGGGCTCGAGACCGAGGGCCGCGAACCGATCGGCGATATAAGCTGCTGCAGCCCTGGCTCCTGCGGTGCCGGTCTCACGGCCCTCATATTCATCTGCGGCAAGGGTATTGAGATGCGTGAGCTCACGATCGATATCCATGGCTGAGAGCAACTGGTTCATGTCTCGGGAAGGGTCGCTTGATATTGCCGGAGCTGGAGATGTGATCGTGGTCTCTGTCTGGCGGGCTGGCGGGACAAAATCGTAACCAGTCCGGGCTTCGGGGGTGGTTTTGATCGCGGCGCCCTCTTTTTGAGCACATCCGGAGGCGACGCCCAGAAATGCGACCGCTGCCAGTATGGCCGCGAGCGCGGGTGCGGCGGTCAGCGACGCTCTCACTTTTGGCAAACGGGGCAGAAGTATGTGGCCCTCCCCCCCAGCCGGATCTTTTCCACACTGGTGCCGCAAGCCGGGCAAGGCTCCCCGAGCCTTCTGTGGACCTGGAAGATGTCCTGATAGCTTCCCCGGCGTCCCTGCGAGTCGCGGTATGTGTCGATCGAGCTGCCCTGCAGGCTGATAGCTTTTTTCAGTGTGGCCTTTATGGATTTTACGAGGCGCCGGATCTCTGCATCATCGAGATCGCCGGAAGGGCGCGTCGGCAAGATGCCAGCTCCGAAAAGGGCTTCGTCCGCGTAGATATTGCCAATACCGGCAACCAGTGCCTGATCGAGTAGCAATGACTTGATCGGCCGGCTCCTCCCGCGCAGCACCTGGCTCAGATATCTTGGATTGAAGCCGTTTTCCAGAGGCTCGGGACCCAGCTTGCTCCAGTATCCGGCGCTCTCTTCGGAACTCAGGATGAAGGCTCTTCCAAACCTCCGGGTGTCGTGAAACGACAGTCCGTTTCCGTCGGCAAATGTAACCAGTAAGCGGAGATGCTTATCATCTTCCATCGGCAGGGGCAGTTTCAGATGAGTAAGTCTGCCAGTCATGCGCAGGTGGATGACGAGAGTATCCCCTGAGTCGAGTTCAAGCAGAAGGTATTTTCCGCGACGGCCCGCGGCGATTATGGTCCGGCCACTCAACCGGCGTTTGAAGGCATCCGGGGTCCCGGGGGCAACAGCACTCTGATCCAGGACTTCGATCCGGGATATCACGCTGCCGGTGAGCACAGGCTCAAGCTGGCGGCGGATCGTCTCTACTTCAGGTAACTCAGGCAGCTTCAGCTCCTGTCATCGATATCCTTTTTCTACCATTCCTGATCAATAATATGCACTCGGCCGAGTTTATGAAAAGGCATTAGTGGGATTTCGCCATCATCCGTCAGGTACAGCTGCGGCCTCCCACCTGCCGCTGCAGGGGCGCCCGGATAGCCAGGATCAGCACGAGAGTCAGGAGGGACACCAGCACATCTACGGCCATGGGGGCTGTGATCCCGAAATTACGCCAGGTGTACGGCACCAGCAGGCTGCTGCCGATTATGCTCCCCCACTCGCCGAATGAACCGACGAAACCGGTGACCGCACCACGTTCGTGAGGCAGGGTGACGTCGCCTATGAGCGAATAGAAGGCATTGAAGTATGCGGGGGTTCCCGCGCCGCCCAGGGCGAAAGCCGCCATGACGACCCAGGTGCCCGGATGAAGATAGACGATAACGCCCTGTGTCACCAGGGTCAGCATCCCGAATGCCATGACCCATATCCGCCCGACCTTATCCGACAGCTGGCCGAGAAACGGACTCGATACGGCTGCGGCAGCGCCGCTAATCGCGAAGGCAAGAGCGATGTCGCTGCTGCTCCAGGCCAGCAACTCCGCTGTCAGTATGGGCGCGGATGTCAGAAAGATAGCGATTGCCATCATCAGGAGGAACTGGACGAGTGACAGTGAGAAGGACGGCAGGCAGAAGACGCTGGAGAACACACGCCTTATATGAGACAGTCGCGGGAGCAGATCGTCCCAGCCGGCCAGCGGCCCGCGGACGCTGATATGAGGAATCGCCAGGCTTAGCAGGAAACAGATCGCTCCCAAAGCCCCTCCGATCCAGAAGGGGAACTGGATGTCGTACGCCTGGGCGAGAACGCCACCCAGCACCGGGCCGGCGATGACGCCGATATTTATGGCGCTGCTGGTCACCCCGTTCGCGAGCCCTCGCAAATCCGTCGGTGTCCTGTCGTTGATATAAGACTGGGAGGCAACGGCGAATCCAGAGGCGGCTACACCCTGCAGCAGCCTCAACAGCATCATTGATGTCCTGTCGGTTGTGAGCGCGTATGCGGCAGTAGTGGTCGTGAACAGTAGCAGGGAGGCGGACATGATGCCTCTGCGTCCTACGCGGTCTGACAGGACGCCCAGAGGGAACTGAAGCAGGACCCGTCCTATAAAGAATGCCGCAACCAGGAGGCCGATGTCATATTCGTCGAAACCCAGCTGCTCGGCATACTGGGGCAGAAGCGGAAGCATCATCATGAAGCCGGTCATGATCACGCCGCTGGAGAGAGCCAGCACGAAGATACTCCAGTGAAGCTGTCTCAGGGATCTGTACATGCAACGGCGGCGGTCGGTCTCACATGGATTCCGGAGCCGCGACTCCTACCAGTTCCAGGCATTGGGCGATCACATTCCTCGTAAGGCGGCAGAGGTCCAGGCGGAACCTGGCAGCATCAGGAGCAGCTTTGAGGACCGGACAGTTATGATAGAACGCGTGGTAAGTCGCGGCCAGTTCACGCGAGTAGGCCGTCAGGCGCTGAGGGCCGCGCGAGTCGGCGGCTCCCATGACAGTCCTGGGAAACTCCGCCAGCTTCATGACCAGCTCCCGCTCCTGGCTTTCCAGGGAAACATAAGCGGTGCTGTCTCCAGAATCCGCCCCGGCTTCCTCGGAACGCTTCAGTATCGAGCAGATCCTTGCGTGGGCGTACTGGACGTAATAAACAGGATTCTCTTCCGACTTGAGCTTTGCCTTTTCCAGGTCCAGGTCCAGAGTGCTGTCGGCGCTGCGGTCTACCAGGTAGAAGCGTGCAGCGTCGACGCCGATGCTGTCGACCAGTTCCTCCAGGGAAACCATGGTCCCCCGGCGTTTTGACATCTGTTTCCGCTCACCCAGCTCGACGACGTTCACGAGCTGTCCGATGATTATCTCCAGCTTTTCCGGATCATGGCCAAGCGCCGTGAATGCTGCCTTCATCCGGGCTACGTAGCCATGGTGGTCTGCCCCCCAGATGTTGATCAGCCGGTCATGCCCCCTCGACAGCTTGTGCTGATGGTAAGCGATGTCTGAGGCAAAGTAAGTCGGTTCGCCGGAACTTCTGATCAACACCCTGTCCTTGTCGTCGCCGTGCCGGGTGGTGAGCAGCCAGCTGGCCCCATCCCTGACAGACAGCTCGCCGGCTTCTGTCAAGGTTGCCATCGCCTCTGGGACGGCATCGCTGTCATACAGGCTGGCTTCTGAGAACCACTCGTCGAACACAACACCGAACCGCTCCAGGACCGCGCGCACTTCGCCAAGCACTAGTTCACAACCGCGATTCCGGAAAAAGGTTATGGCGGACTGTCCCGGTTCCGGATCAGAATCCGCAAGAAGGCTGTCGCCGATCTCATCCTTGATCAGCTGGGCGATGTGGATCGTATAATCGCCCTGATAGCCCTCCTCTGGGAACTGGACGCTCCTGCCCCATAGTTCCGCATACCGGACAGCCAGGGAAAGGCCGAAGATATCCATCTGGGAGCCGTAATCGTTTATATAGAACTCACTGGTGACCCGATGGCCGGCAAACGAAAGGATCCGTTTCAGCGAATCACCGTAAGCCGCATATCGCGCATGGCCCACATGCAGCGGACCCGTAGGATTGGCACTTACATATTCAAGCAGTATCCCTTCAGGCTGCCCGACTATGTCACGCCCATAATCACGCCCGCGGGCCAGGGCTTCCAGCGCAGCTCCGGCGATAGCGCCGCCGGTAAGGAAAAAATTGATGAAACCCGGTCCGGCGACTTCTATCTTCTCGCAGTATTCCATGACCTGGTCACTCGCACGCATCTCATCGATCAGCTTGCGGGCGATCTCTGCAGGCGGCAGTTTTGCGGCTCCAGCGGCGATCATGGCGATACTGGTCGCCAGATCCCCATGTCCCCGCGCAGCCGGGCGCTCGAGCATTATCCTGCCAGCAAGGGCTTCACCACCCCAGGAAGAGAGCAAAGGCCGCAGAGACCCTGCCACGCGGCTTGTGAAGTCATCCAGGAAGTCTGCAGCGCTCAAGGGAGGCCTCCTTCAGTCTCAAGATCCTGCTGGAGGCGGGATATCTCATCCGCGGTACGGTTGCGTGCATCGATGTCCACCGTGATAGACAAAAAAAGGTGATCCCCTTCGCGGGCGCCCGGGGGCAACAGTGATGAGGCGATGATTTTTTCCTCGTCATCGGCCAGGATCACAGCAAGATCACCCTCGAAGCGGTCAAGGTAGCAGTAGAGCCCCGGAGTCAACTTTTCAGGAGGCCTTGTCGGTCTCGAGCAGCTGCTCTAGGAGCTGTATCTCGGAAGGAGTTCCGACGGTTATGAGGATATCTTTTTCTTCCAGCCGTGTATCGGGGCTGGGATTGGTGTCGAACGGTTCACCGGATTTTCTGATGGCCAGCACGGAAGTGCCGGTCCTCTGCCTGATCTCCAGATCGCGGATACTTTTGCCGACAACCGGCGAACTAGCCGAGAGCTGCAGCTGCTCGACTCTCAGCTCGAGCTCGCCGCCACCGGTGACTACATCCAGATAGTCGCTCACCATCGGCTTCAGCATCAGGGTGGCCATCTCGCGGCCACCGATCGCATACGGAGACACGACCTTATCGGCGCCCGCCTTCTCGAGTTTGCTGTGCGACTCCTCGGTGTTGCCTCGCGCCACAATCCAGAGGTCGGGAGACAATACCCTCGCCGAAAGCGTCACGAAGACGTTGTCGGCATCCGAATCCACACAGGCGATAAGACCTTTTGCGCGGACGATGCCGGCCCGGTGTAAAGTCTCATCGTCAGCGGCATCACCCTCGACGTGCGGATGATCGTCCTCCCTCGCCCTGGCTATGCTGTCAGGATTGGAATCTACGACGACGAACTCTTCTCCGGACCGCGTGAACTCCTTGGCGACCTGTTCGCCGACGCGGCCGTATCCACAGATGAGATAATGGCCAGACAGCTCGGATATTTTCTTTTTCATACTTCTCTCCTCAAGCATCTCGGCCAGGTATCCGCCGACCAGGAATTCTATTACCACACCGAAAGCGTATAGTAACGTCCCCATTCCTCCCGCGATCAGGATGACTGCCAGGATCTTGCCCCCGGCTGTCTCCGGAGCCGAGCCCATGCCGACGGTCGATATGAGAACTACCGACGTGAAGAATGCATCGAGGGCACCCTGGTCCTCCAGAAGAGCGAATCCCAATGTACCCGCCAGAACGATCGCGAGCAGAATCCCTATAAGGGCCAGTATGCGTTTGGGTGAAATCATGGATTGCCATGGCATGAGCAGCCCAAGTCTAATGGAAGCAACTGGGGTTTTCAACGAGAAGGCTGCCCTTGAGGTTATCCAGCGCTAGCTATCGAAGCAGATACAGCTCGCGCGGAGAACCGACAGATCAGAGGAACGGCAGGTCGGGGACGCGCTCGTTTTCTTCGCCCTCAGCCTCACTATATTTCTCTGGAGAGAATATCGCTTCGCGGACGATCACCGGCATGTTGCGCCACAGGCAGATGCCATCCTTTAAATATTTCTCTTTCTGTTCCCTGGAACAATCAGAGGTGCAGGAAGAGCACAGCTCGTCATCGGGCAGTTCCTGTTTGGCCTTGGTGGGTCTTTGACCTTCATCCAGCCTTCTGCTCGTTTCCAGCAGTAGATGCTGCACGTTGATATGGGGAGAGATCGGAAAAACGACTGGCTTCGTTGGAATGACGAATTTGAACGTACCTTCCACCCAGTTGGAAAGCTCGAGCGTGTTCTCGTATGCCTGTTCGGCGATTATGCTGGCGATGGCCTTCCTGTCTACTGCGCCGGCATTCATGAGGGTGATGCCGAGGAACTCGCGTTTCTCTCGCAGGGCAGATGACAGGATGATCTTTCTCAGGTCGCCGGCGGAGATCAGGTTGGCCTTTACCATGCGCGCCCCAAGCATATGGTCGGAACGCGGCACCGAAACCGCCTCGATAAAGCCGTCCTTGAGATAGATTATTGCCCGTTCTTCCTTGTCCTCGAGCTCTAGCAGACCTGATTTCTGGTAACTGGCAAGGAGCTGAAGCACCATGAAGACGGAGAACTGACTGATTTTTCCCCAGAGAATCATATGGCTCAGAAATAGTAGTAGGAATGGAGTTGCCCTGCTTATACAGTATATCGGCATGCCAAAAAGCGAGCTTGATTTACCTGGAGAAAGCAAGACACCCGCCGGAGTGGTTCCGACGGGTGTCTGGTATTTCTATTTAGTGCCTGGCCCCTGGTCAGGGGTCACCATCCGCTGTGTGCCTGATCGTCTATCCCGGCACGATGCCCAGATTTGCGTTGCCGCTGTGGCCTTTCTCACGCGCTTCAGCTTCTTCGAGATCGACATTACCGGTATAGACCTGGTTCTTGCCTCGACGCTTTGCTTCGTACATGCGCGCGTCGGCGATCTTGACAAGCCTGTCACCAGCGTCGGCATCCACGCCGAAGGAAGCGAGGCCGACTGATACGGTGATACTCCGCTTGACGTTCGGGTCTGCGAACGTCGAACACCTCTCTTCGACGCTGGAACGCAGGCGCTCGGCGACTCTGCAGGCTGTATCGAAATCACAGCCGAGTATAAGGGTGAACTCCTCACCGCCATAGCGTGAAGCTATATCCTCACCCCGTGCTTCGGCGGTGATCGTCTGAGCGACCTTCTGCAGCACATAGTCACCTTCCTGATGACCGAACTGGTCGTTGTACAGTTTGAAGTCGTCGATGTCCAGGAACAGGACCGTCAGATTTGTGCCGTCGGTCCTGAGGCTACTGACCTTGTTCACGAGGTACGTCTGGAAGAAACCGTGGGTGTAGAGCGACGTCAGATCATCCGTGGTTGACTGCCGCCTCAGCTTCAGGGTCTCCCTGTGCTCTGAAGTGAACATGTAGTAGAAGCCTATGGCGAACAAAAGGATGAAGATGAATTCCGTAGCCTCGTACATGGTACCGACATATGCGACGCCCAGGTCCTTCATCACGGACAATGTCATGGCAATGCCGAAAGAAACAGCCGCCAGGCTCAGGAACAGCCATGACCGTTTTCTCACGTCGCGGCCGATGGAGGGCAGGATGCGGATTGCGAAGTAAAACGCGATCAGCGCCAGCACCAGGCTTGCAAACTCGAGAACGGTCTCAAGCATCTCCTCGCCTTCTTCGACCGCGCCTCCCTCCTGGGCTATCAGACTCATGAATGAGAATAGTTCAGTTTTCATTTTTTTACTCCCCCTTACTTTATTTAATGCTGGTTTGAAGTTTTATATGCACACTTTATCGGCAAAATAAGCATTTGCTTTGCCGGTTATTTTTCGTTGTCTGCATTCATATATTAATCAGACCCCCATCCGTGCTTCCCGTTGGGTGCTGCTTTCAGATTTGATGATCCGTGCAAACACATCAACTACTCGAGGGTCGAACTGGGTTCCTGTGTTACGCTCCAGTTCGCCCAGGGCCATCTGGGTGGACAATGCCTTGCGATAGGGCCGGTCGGAAGTCATCGCCTCATAGGCGTCCGCCACAAAAAGGATCCTGGCGCCGAGAGGATTCTCTTCGCCGCCCAGTCCATCGGGATAGCCATTGCCATCGTAGCGTTCATGGTGATGGCGCACTATCGACTGCACAGGGAACGGGAAGTTGACTGGAGCGAGGATCTTCTCGCTGAGAACCGGGTGTTTCTTGATGATGTTGAACTCTTCGACAGTCAGTTTCCCGGGCTTGGAAAGGATCGCGTCTGGAATGCCGATCTTGCCCACATCATGAAGGTAGCCCGCATACCGGATCGTCTGCAGTTCGGCTCCCTGGAGTCCCAGTCCTCTGGCTATCGCTTCCGCATAAAGCGATACGCGTTCAGAGTGGCCCCTGGTGTATGTATCCTTGGCATCGATGGTCTCGGCAAGCGATCGGATGGTGCCAACAAAAGCGTCCTGAAGATTCTCATACATCCGGGAATTCTCAATGGCGATCGCAGCTTCGTTTGCAGAAGTGGTCAGCAGGTTCATCTCATTTTTCTTCAGCTCGCGGGGCTCTGCGAAATATATGCAGATAACGCCGATGCTCTGCCCTTTTGCGAGCAGAGGCAATGCCACGAGTGACGAGTAGCCCTGAATGCTGGCTACATGTTTCCACTGGGCGTAAGTATTGTCCGAGACGACATTGTTCACGGCGAATGGCCTGTTCTCTGTAAATGCCATGCCAATCGGCCCAAAACCGATGGGGATCCTGCGCTTGCGATTGATAGTCCAGACATACTCGGCGGAAAGGTTATAGCTGGCGACAATATTGAGGTGCCGGTCCTCCTCGTCGGGAAGCAGTACGGAGGCGAACTGGGCTCCGATCAGGGCGCCCACCCGCTTTGCCACGACGCTTACGACTTCCTGGTAGTCGAGGGTCGAAGTGAAAGCCTGGCTTATCCTGTGCATGGCGGAGAGCTCTTTGACGTGGCCTTCGGTCTTCTCATACAGCTGAGCGTTCTCGATTGCCACTGCAGCCTGGTTCATCAGGGTTTGATAGAACTCAATCTTCTTGGCGCTGAAGGGAGTACGGTCCCAATTGCGCACTTCACCGAGGGTAACGACACCGATCGCCTCGTTTTTGGAGACCAGAGGCAGAAGCAGAGCCGACTTGGTGTCGGATGTCAGGGCCCATTCCCACTCAGCTTCAGAACCCTCGACGGAGAGTTGCCCATTATGGCGAAGGACACACGGTTTGCTGGAAGCCAGCACATTTGCGTGATGTCGGGCTTCAGTCAGGTCGAGGCTATCCCCGATGCCCCGGTTCCATTCCGGCATGTCCCTGGTCGGGGATGCCGCCTTGACTATCAGGCTGCTGCTATCGCCATCGAGCAATGATATCCGGCAATAGCTCACCCGCTGCGACGCGGCTATCTTCTCGCACAATATCTGGAGTATCTTCTCTACCTTCAGGGCTGAGGAAACAGCTACGCTTGCCTCCAGCAACAACTGGACTTCCTCGTCCCGGGCATTCAGATTGGCGGCCATCTCATCAAAGGCCGAAGCCAGGTCGCCAATCTCGTCGTCCCGGTTCAGGCTGAGTGGCTGGAGGCTATCGTGAGCGCTGATCTCTCGTGTTGCGGCTGTCAGCTTCTTGATAGGCCTGATCAGCATACGATTCAGAGATGCGTATATAACCGCAAGCAGTATCAACAGCGCCAGGTTTGTTATGAGGGCAAAACGGATCTGTTGAGAACGGATCAGGCTGTCCCGCGGGGCTGCGTCGAGGTAAACACCCACAGACGCGATAGCATTGCCGCTGGCATCGTGAAGGGGGGCGAGCATCTCGATAGTCTTTTCTTCGCCTGCCTCAGCGCCTTCTCCGGCTGCTTCCTCTTCCTCTTCGATAAAAGTAGTCTCATTGTTGAGGATCGGCTTGATGTCCACGAGGTCAGCTGATTCTCCCATGGAATCTTTGTCTGTACTCGCGATTACGACGTAGGACGGATCGGCTGCGTTAGACGATTGAGCAGGAGACAGTCCATAGATGGAGATCTTCCTGAGTTCCTCGTTAGTCTTAACGAGGTTGTCGATCTCCGGCTGGATATGGTCGCCTAACGAGGGACTTTCCAGGCTCGCCAGGCTTGCTTCGATGAAACCGGCGACGGACTCCGCGCGATGCTCGTAATCCTTGTTTACTGCTGAAGAAAGATAGCTCGAGGTGTACAAAGTCATGGCAGCCGAAAGCGCCAGAACTGCAAGGAAGATGAGAATTGACAGCTTGCCGCGCAAGCCGAATTTATGTCTGATACTCACCAGGTTCCGCCCCAGGAAGAGTACGTGAATCAAGGCCTGCCCATGGCCTCAGTACATAATCGGCCGCTTCCAGTAAGGCTTTAGGACCGCACCTGGCATGACCGGGCGGAGTACCCGGTCAATAATGGCTATTTGGACTCGTGGCGTGAGCGATAATCCTCGATGGCTTTCTTAAGTCCGTCGGACGCAAGATTTGAGCAATGCATTTTTTGTGGCGGCAGTCCGCCCAGCGCATCGGCAACCGCCTTTTTGGAGATCTCCTGTGCCTCGGCGAGAGTCTTGCCTTTTGCCATCTCTGTGACCATGCTGCTGGTGGCGATGGCTGCGCCACAACCGAGGGTCTTGAACTTAACATCCTCGATTCGTTCGTCGTCATCTACCTTGATTGTGATTCGCATGACATCACCGCATTGTGGATTACCTACTTCACCGACGCCATCAGCGTTCTCGACTTCGCCCATGTTCCGCGGATTCTGAAAGTGATCCATTACCTGTTCTGTATACATGACTTCCTCCAGTACTGATGAAACAGATTGATAACACCTTGCGGTCAGCTGGCTGCCTCGCAGTCGCAGCCTTCCCCCTTGCTTCCAGACGCACACTGCTTGGCGCCCCGTTTGTAGATCGGTGACATAGCCCTCAGCCTTTCGGCAACCTCGAAAAGTGCATTCAAGGCATATTCGGCATCTTCCCTGGTGTCGTGCCTTGAAAGCGTCATACGGACTGATCCATGAGCGAGCTCAGCAGGAAGCCCCAGCGCCAACAGGATATGCGAGGGCTCCAGGGTTCCAGAAACGCAGGCTGAACCTGTTGAGACGAAGACCGGCCGTGCTTTTTCCGCAGTGGGATATGAAAGCGAGAGCATGATCGATTCTCCTTCGATACCTTCGATCGAGACATTGACGTTGTTTGGCAGGCGCTTTGTGCGATGCCCGTTCAGCCGGATGTCGTCCATGTTCTTCTCGATCAGCTCGATCATGTAATCCCTGAGGGCCGTTAGTCTTTCCATTTCCGGCCCGATATTCCTGCGGGCCAGCTCGGCCGCCTTGCCGATGCCGACTATTCCAGGCACATTATGCGTGCCAGCCCGGCGCTTTTTTTCCTGGCCGCCACCGAGCAGCCATGGAACTATGCGAACTCCACGCCGTATATAAAGCGCTCCAACACCCTTGGGGCCGTAGAATTTATGTCCTGAAAGCGACAACAGGTCGCATGAGAGAGCCTCGACATCCACCGGAATATGGCCCACGGACTGGGCGGCGTTAACGTGAAGGTAGACACCTTTTTCCCTGGTTATGGCGCCGATTTCTTCGACAGGCTGGATCGTCCCGATCTCGTGGTTGGCGTGAACCAGGGTCACCAGCACAGTATCCTCGCGGATCGCATCGGCTACATCCTGGGGATTCACCAGGCCGTCGCCGTCAACCGGAAGATAAGTGACGTCCCAGCCTCTTTTTTCGAGGTGACGGCATGGCATGAGGATCGAATGATGCTCAGCCTGGTCGGTGATTATATGCTTGCCCTTTTCTTCCAGGGCTTCAGCGACGCCCCTGATTGCCCAGTTGTTGGATTCAGTCGCTCCACTGGTGAAATAGAGGTCTTTCTGGTCGGCGCCGATCAGGTCTGCCACGTGCTGGCGAGCCTGCTCTATGGCCTGTTTTGCCTGCGAGCCGAACGCGTACAGCGTCGCCGGGCTGCCGAAATTATCGCCAAGCCATTCAGCCATTGCCTCTACCACCTCAGGATCGGTGCGGGTTGTTGCCGCATTATCCAGGAATATGGCTTTTTCCATTCCAATCGCCTCCTCAGGCGTATGTCAGGCGGCCTAGACCACTTTTCTGATAAGGAACTTCATCTGGTCGCCGAATTCTTCGCGGCCGATAAAATCGTTGCCTGTGCCCATGCACCAGGCCGGAATATCCGCTTTTGCCCCTTCATCGTCGGCCCAGACCTCGAGTATCTGGCCGGTGCCGAGTTTTCGCATGGTCTCGGCGATATGGACGATGGGTAGCGGACAGGAAACGCCGATGCAGTCCAGCTTCTCCGCGATCTCGTCCTCCGAGGCATATGACTGTTTAGAGCCATTAGTGGAGATGAGGTCGTGCAAAGTCGTCTGTCCCAGCACATTCTCGCTGGAGCTTTTCAGCTCGGACCATACTCCGACCAGGCCGCAGCTATCGAGTTTTTCACATCCGGCAGTACTGCCGCCGGCACCGGCACAGCCTGCGGGCGAGACCGGTCCCTGCAGGAGTGTTACAACGTCGAGGACGCTTATCTCCCGCATATCCCTGTTCAGCGAATATCCGCCAGAAGGACCCCGGTTGCTCTTTAAAAGGCCGCCATTGACCAGGATTCTGAGCACCTGCGTGAGATATGGCAGCGGTATCTGCTGACGCTCCGAGATGCCGGATCTTGATACCGGGGTCCCGTCTTCGTTGATGGCGATGTCCATAAGTGCCCGAAGGCCGTATTCGCTTTTTGATGAGATCAGCATAGAGACATTTTATTAATGTGTATTTGTAGAGTCAACAATATTACAACTAAAGATACCCCTCTGAAGTTACGCTCAAACGGGGCTATCTGATTGGACGGGGTTTGGTACGGGCGGCTCAGGTTTGCCGGTGTCCCGGTCAGATACGAGGGTTCAGACCGAAGACTTCAAGGAAATTCTCATTTACCTGTCTGGCCAGATCCGGTGCGCAGACACCGCGAATAGCAGCGATCTCATCGAGGATGAAACGGATATATGCCGGTGAGTTATCGTGCCCTCTTTTCGGTACAGGAGCCAGAAAGGGGGAATCGGTCTCGGTCAGGAGCAGGTTTGCCGGAATGCGGGATACGGCATCACGCAGCCCGGTTGCCTTGGGGAAGGTCACGTTGCCGGCTATCGACATGAAATATCCACGTTCGGCACAGGCTTCGACCTGCTCATGCAGGGAAAAACAGTGCAGGATGACCTGTAAACCAGAACTATGCTTTTCCAGGAGCTCCATTATCTGCTCAGAAGCCTCACGGGAGTGAACCATGAGCGGCAGACCGGTCTCGCGGGCGAGATCCATGTGCATCCTGAAGGCGTTTTCCTGTACCTGCCTAGGACTGCGGTCGCGATAGAAATCGAGCCCGGTCTCGCCGATGGCGACTACTCTATCTGAAGCTCCGGCAAGCCGGGCCAGTTCGTCCATGTCTGAGTCGCTGATCTTGGCGGAGGCATTGGGGTGGATCCCGACGGCGGCATAGACTCGATCGTCGGATGTAGCAGCTTCTACCGCCATTCCGCTCGAACTGAGGTCTATTCCCACGGTTACCATATGGCTCACACCTGCCTGCTTTGCTTCCGAGAGGGCGGTTGTGGGGTCTTTCAGCAGATCCAGATGGCAATGGCTATCTACCAGGTTCGAAGATTCAGACATCTCCTGATCAGTCCAGCTTCGGGAAAAGGGGTTCTCCGGAAACTACCGCCGCGCCTGCTTTGGCTCCTCCCCACTCTGCGTTCTCAAGCGCCATGTCTGATGCATCGCCTGCCTGTCCCAGCCGTCTGAGGATCTCGATCGTAGTCACTGGCATGAAGGGGTGCAGTAAAAGGGCGCAGATCCTCAGGCCCTCCACAAGCTCATAGAGGACGTCATCGAGCTGTTCACGGTTTGCCTCGTCTTTTGCAAGTTTCCAGGGTGCGCTGTCTTCCACATGCTTGTTGAGGGTGCGGACAAAGTGCCAGATGCTTTCTAGGCAGCCGGTCAGCTCGACATTAGCGAGTGCCTCGCCAGTGTCGATGCCAAGCTGCTGAACCTGGACTGCGAGTGCGGATTCGTCTGTAGATGGCTTGGGAACCATGCCATCGCAATATTTCGATACCATGGCGACCGTACGGCTAAGCAGATTACCCAGCTCGTTGGCGAGCTCGGCGTTATAGCGTGATTCAAAACCCTCCATGGAGATGACGCCGTCCTGGCCGAACGTAACTTCGCGAAAGCAGTAGAAGCGGAACGCGTCGACGCCATATCTATCCATGACCTCAAAGGGATCGAGGACATTGCCCCGGGTCTTGCTCATCTTCTGGCCGCCCATGAGCAGATATCCATGGATGAAAAGATGCCGGGGCAGCTCGTAGCCTGAGGCCATCAAAAGGGCAGGCCAGATAACGGCATGGAACTTGAGGATATCCTTGGCCATCAGATGGTAGTCAGCCGGCCAGTATCGGGGAACCAGGTTCTCGGGACGGGCGTACTGGAGCGCAGTTATATAGTTCAGGAGCGCATCGACCCAGACATAGACGACCTGCTTCTCGTCCCAGGGGATAGGGATACCCCACTCCAGGGTAGCCCTGCTGATGCTGATATCCTCGAGGCCCTGATCGATGAAGCTCCGGGCTTCGTTGTAACGGGTATTAGGTTTTACGAAATCAGGATGGCCATCATAGAAATCGAGCAGGGCCTGCTGGTATTTGGAAAGACGGAAGAAATAGTTCTCCTCCTCGATCAGCTCCGGTACGGTGCCATGGTCGGGACATTTGCCATCGACCAGGTCTTTTTCCGGATAGAAGGTCTCGCAGGAGCTGCAATACAGGCCACTGTATGATTTGAGATAGATGTCGCCCTTGTCGTAGAGCTGCTGGATGAAACTCTGAACCGCCTTGCAGTGCTCTGCGTCAGTTGTACGGATGAAGAAGTCGTTGGTCGCGTTCACCTTGCGTGCGAGTTCCCTGAATTTCACGACCATCTCGTCGACGTGCTCTGCCGGTGACAGGCCGCGCTTCTGGGCTGCCCGGGCAGCAGGATTGCCATGCTCGTCAGTTCCGGTGAGGAAGAAGACATCTTCTCCCAGCTGACGGTGATGGCGCGCCAGCACGTCGGCAGCTATCGTCGTATAGGCATGCCCTATATGAGGCACATCGTTCACATAATAGATGGGTGTTGTGATGTAGAAAGTATTCATGCGATGTCCCAGGGTCGGATCCGGATTTCGCTGTAGGTATACTAGCAGCTGACCGGGGTCAGGAGAATAACATCGACCATCGGATGCCTCCGGGGCGGCGTTTCAGCATGCCGGCGCCGGTTTCTGACGGATCGCCCTGGAAAACAGGCCGCTTCCAGTGGTGGCCAATATCAATAATCCAGCCAGCAGCAGATTGCCTGTCGGCGAAACACCACTGATGGAAGTGGATGGGCGCCTGCCCGACAGATCGATATTTGGTGGTTTTTGCTGGCGGGAAAATGAGCCGTCGCTGAATCGCAGCGACAGCCTGCCAGCATCGGACGAAGCGGGATCGTCTAGCGTGACAGGCACAGCTACCATTTCCGGACCAGTTGGGAGCGTGGCTATATCGATGCCGTCAAGATCTCCAAGGCTGGCAGCTGTGGTGGATGCCGGGGTTGTGATCGGAACGGTCTGACTATCAGGGATCGCTACCGATTCTGTAATCGCATTGTCCGCGGCGTTTACCGGTTCTGCGACCGTGGAAGAGCCAGCGGCCGGTTGTGAAGTTGCCGGGTCGGACTCCGGCGTCGCCAAAGCTGGATCGGTTCCGGTTATCGAATCTGAATCAGCCGGACCTGGCGAAACAGTGGAGGGCTCTGGCGTGGCCAGCAGGGCGACTGGATTGAAATAGGCTTCCCTTCCAGCGGTGACTTTCATGCCGAAGTGTAATGGTGAACCGTCAGACACTGCAAGCTGCTGACCATTTGATACCACCTGGCCCTGTGACACCCTTAGCTGGGCCAGGTGAAGATATGTTGTCCTCATGCCGCCGTCATGATCGATGCAGACAGTGATGCCTCCACCTTCAGCAGGCGTATAGCCGGCGAAGGCGACGACACCAGAGCCGCTCGCCAGAATGGGATCACCCTGGGCTACGGCTATGTCTATCCCCCGATGTCCCCTGTCCGTGCGGCAGTCGAGGCTCCACCCTGAAGTCACCTGTCCGGATGCGGGCCATAAGAAACCACCTGGAGGGAGCGGTGGTTCCACACCGCATGCTGCAAACGATGCAGCAGGAAAAAGCAAGGGGAAAATAGATACGACCAGCATTGAGCAACCCATCAAGATCCGCTTCCACATGGTAACCGCCTCCACTCGAGCTTACGTGTTGTCATTGCGGGCGACAGGAAGAATCTATCATTGCTGCTGGCGGCTGACAATGGAGTAACGCGTCTCTCAATGAAAAATCGAGCTAAGTGCGGAAAAAAAATTGGCGCCATACAAAGTGGGCTGTACCAAAGATCAAAATCAGGCAGTGGGCCTGCCGGCGATGATCTCCTTGATGATGTCGCTGTCGTTGAAGGGGAGCGAGCTGTCACCGATGATCTGACTGGTTTCGTGTCCTTTGCCGGCAATCAGAATCGTGTCTCCGTGGGCTGCAGCACTTACCGCGGCTTCGATCGCTTCCCGGCGGTCCATGATCCTCAGATAAGATACACCGGAATCGATGAGTCCGGGCTCGGTCTGGTCGAGGATCTGCTCCGGAGGTTCCCCGTAGCAGTCGTCGGTCGTGAGGATGGCTGTGTCAGCCAGTGAGCCGGCGGTCCTGCCCATGGCTGGACGCTTGTCACGGTCCCTCTCACCCGGGCATCCGAAAACAAGGATCAATTTTCCTTGAGTCAACGATCTGGCTGCGGTGAGAGCCTTGGCCAGACCGTCTTCGTTATGGGCATAGTCAACGACCACCCTGAACGGCGCATCCACGTCTACAGGTTCGAATCGGCCAGGCGCGCCGCGCGAGGCGGACAGTCCGGCTGCGATCGTCTCGGTAGTTATCCCGATGGCGAGCGCGGCGGCCGCCGAACCGAGCGCGTTCTCGAGGTTGTAGGCTCCCGGAAGGTGAAGCCTGACCGGCGCCTGACCCTCAGGTGTGATCAGGTCGAACCCGGTCTCCCAGCCGGCGTACTCGATATTGCCTGCGCGAACAGTGGCTTCCTTTCTCAACCCGAATGTCGTAGCGCGCTCGCTGAACTCCCTGGCCAGCAGCTGACCGTATCTATCGTCGATATTGATGGCAGCAAGCGGGACTGAGCCGATGGCTGCCTCAGGTTCACCAGGCCGGTCGAGGGATCCGGCGAAGAGGCTGCGCTTGGCCTGGAAGTAATGTTCCATGCTACCGTGCAGGTCCAGATGGTCCCGGGTGAGGTTGGTGAAGACGGCGGCAGTGAAATCGAGGCAGGCGACGCGATAAAGATCGATGCCATGGGAAGATACTTCCATGGTCGCAGCCCGTACATCGGAGTCGCACATCTCATTCAGCATCCGTTGAAGATCGATCGCTTCGGGGGTAGTGCGCCTGGCTGGCACCGTCGTCCCGCCGATCCGGTATTCAATACCACCGATAAGGCCGGTTTTCATGCCTGCCTCGCGCAGGATGGCATCGATCATGTAAGTCGTGGTCGTCTTGCCGTTGGTGCCGGTGACTCCGATAAGCGACAGTTTTTTGGAGGGATTCCCGTAAAAGGCAGCGGCGACAAAGGCCATCGCCTTTCGAACCGACGGGACCTGCACCTGGGGAATGCCGGCATCTTCGATCCATCGCTCAGTCAGGACAGCGGCGGCGCCGGCATCACGGGCCCTGCCGATAAATTCGTGTCCGTCGACTTTGAAGCCCGGGACTGCCGCAAACAGGAATCCGGTCTCGACTGATCGGGAATCATAGGCGAGACCTGTTATGGGGAAGCCGTCGCTGGCGGGTTCACGGCGGAGCACCTGTCCCCCCAGCTCTGAAAGCAGATCATTGAGATAAACAGGGACTGGAGAAGTCACGGCATGCCCGTCAGGCGGACTCACCATCCTCGATACCTTTTTTCTCGAGCAGGGGCCGGTCCCATTTTTCCAGGATCATTTCCTCCCGGCAGAAATCGATGGTTACCTTGATGATCGCGACCAGCGGGACGGCAAGCAGACCTCCGGCGATACCGGCGATGCTGGCGCCGCTGAGGACAGCGAACATCACCCAGAGCGGGTGTACGCCGACGCTCTTGCCCATGATGCGTGGGACCAGTAGATGCCCCTCGAGCTGTTGCGCCAGCAGGAACAGGAGCGCGACCCAAAGAGCCCTGCCCGGGCTGACGATGAAATATGAGAGGACTACTGCCGGCGCCGCGCCGATGAACGGGCCGATCAGGGGGATGACTTCAGTTATTCCGACCCACACTGCGATTATGAATACGTACTCTCCCGCACCGCCATAGAAGGCTATCATGCCGCCGATCAATCCCATTATGGTCGACAGGAGCAGCTGGCCCCGCAGGTAGCTTCCGAGGGCCGACTGGACCCGGGCGAACAGCCTGACGGCGTCGTCACGGAACTGCGGCGGAAAAGCGTTCTTCGCGGTCTTCCTGAATCTGTGCGAATCGATCAGCATGTAGATGCTGATGACGATCACGAGGAAGGCATTAAAAACCGTATTGAAAAGCAGCTGGGCGAAGCTGAGTGCCTGCTTTGCTACTTCCTCGCCGCCGGATGCAAGCTTGCCTGCTATATCGCCTGGTGTGATGTCTGGCTTGTATGGAAGTTCGAGTTCCCCGAACCATTTCTGAACGTCGCGGACGATAGACTCAGTCCGGTCGGTATATTCCGGGATATGATCGATCAGATAATTCAGTTCAGCGATGACGTTGGGTACGATCAGGGCGATGACGCCGGCGAGGATCGCCAGGAGCATCACCCAGACTATCACTACGGCGAGAATGCGCGGCAGGCGCACTTTGTTCTGGAGCAGGCTGACCGGCTGGTCGAGAACGAAAGCCAGGATCGCAGCCAGCAGGAACATGATGACTATCGTGCGGATGGCGCTGACGAACCAGAGCCCAAGCAGCAGCGCCAGGGGCAGCAGGATGTACTGTACATACTTCGGAACAAGTATTTTTTCTCTCAAAGCGGACATCGTACTTTATTCCTGCTCGGGAGCGACGACTTCTTCAGCCACTGCAGCTGCGCCGGGATCCGGTGGCTGCCACTTCTCCAGGGAGATCCGTGGTTTGAAGAATGAGAACAGTTCACGTCCGAGGGCGACGGTAGGCAGGGCCAGCAGCATGCCGGGGATGCCGAACATGTTTGCCCCGGCCAGGACAGCGAAGATGACCACCAGCGGGTGGACTCCGACTGCCTGGCCCATGATATTGGGAACCAGGACGTGTCCTTCGACCTGCTGGATGAAGACGAATACCAGGATGACCGCCAGCGATATCCAGGGAGAGGTGAAAAAAGCCAGAAAGACCGGCGGCACTGCTGCCAGGATCGGGCCGATGTATGGAATGAACTCCATCAGCCCCGCCCAGGCCCCGAAAAAGACTGAATACTGTGCTCCCTGTGGCCAGACGCCGATCGCTCCCAGAAACCAGATACCAAGGCCCGAGCTGATGCCTATGAGCAGGCTCAGAAGCGCCTGGGCGCGAACCCAGTGAGTGACCGCCCGTTCGCTGCGCTGCACGAATTCATCGGCTTCAGCCTGGTGATCCGGAGGAAAGAAGCGCCGGACGACGCGTCCGATACGCTTGGCGTCCAGCAGCATATAGATGGTTATCACTATCATAAGGAACAGGGTGGTGATCATGCTTACGAAGTTGATGGAATATGCCAGAAGCATCGTGCCCAGATCCACAGCCGCCGTCTCAAGCCTGTCGACGATCCGGTCCACCTCGTTGCTGGCATCGAAGGGCAGATTCAGGGATTCGAGACTGGATTTCCAGCCACCCACATGCTCACGGATCGTGTCGGTGTAGTCCGGGAGGTTGTCGACCAGCTCCTGAAGCTGGGTGACGGTCGGCGGGATGACCAGGATGAAGAACACGACGATGATTGCCAGCAGTGTCAGGAAGACGATAAAAACACCGATGAAACGTGGAATCCTGAGGACTTCCAGCTTTTTCACCAAGGGGTTGATCATCAGGGAAAGGATCGTGGCTGCGGCGAAGATGAATATCACCTGGATCAGGGCAGAGGCTGTGAACCACGCAAATAGCGCCAGGACCGGCAGGCCGACCATCTGTACCCATCGCGGAATCCTGATGCTCAGCCGTCCCCTTTCGGGGCTGAGGTTCTCCGCATCGGCGGAATTCAGATTTTCTTTGTTGTTCTCCGGCACGCCGCCCTCATTATATATCACCGAACGAGCTTAAATCGTCCATGGCCAGCCAGGCTTAAGTCGCAATATCTAGTGCGGAAAAGCACAATGGGTCTTGAAAAAGGACCCGGTCGTGATAAAGTTATCTCCTGATATGGCTTTAGAGCCCCACACTCTGCAGCCGCGGGTTTCATCAAGATATCGCTATCGATGGCACTCCGCGGCTTTTCTTGCGACTATGTTCGTCCTTGCCCTGGTGGCACTGGGTGCTGTTATTGCTTCTTCGAGGGCTGCGTCGACTCCCCTTCTAGATGAGCATACGATGGCCGCCGCCAGGGAGGTCGCGTCGACCCATGAACCAGCCAGGATCGCCCTGGCTACGGCTGGCGAAATCAATCTGATGCTCCCTATCTTCGAGCAGGAAATCACCGCAGTCGGTTATCATCCTGTCGATGGCGACAATCTTATCACCCTCCAACCCACCGGACGTCATCTCAACGGTTCGCTGATGTCGAGCCTGGGCCAGGTATCGCAGCCCGACGGTATGGGTTTTTATCTAATGGAAGAGGGTGGCAGGTTCGGGACGGCCACCTGCTCGCTCGACGTGGGCGCTCCCGCCGGTACGGTCGTGTTTGCGCCTGTCGACGGTATCGTTGCCGGGATCAGGAATTACAATATTCGCGGTGAGTGTCCGGATACCGAAGTCAAGATCCAGCCCCAGTACCAGTCGAACATACTGGTGGTTATGACCCACATGGGCAACATCCAGGCTACTCTGGGGCAGCCAGTCCGGGCAGGAGAGACCCGGCTGGGCTCGGTGCGGGGTCTGGACGGCTGTCTCGAACAGCAGCTCAGCCGCTATACCTATGACAGCGGCAATCATCTGCACATGCAGGTCGAATACCTCAATACCAAGTCGAGACCGTGATTTCCGGCGCTATTCCCCAAGTAGAATGGGCCGTTATCGGAGGCTCGGGCACCCACAGCTGTGACTTTCCAGGAGATCCGGCGTTAGGGGCCAAAGTGCTGGATCAGGATCTGGTCTTTGAGACTCCTGATGGAACATCTCCCCCGTTCATCCTTTTTGAGACCGCCGGAGGCCGCCGCTGCCTGACGGTGAGATTACACGGCTGGCGGGAAGGAGTAACCCGCGGCCAGGCATCCAGGCAGGTATTCTGGATCCTGCATCAGGCGGGTGTGAGAAAAATCATATCTGAGGCCGGCGTCGGCAGCCTCAATCCCCTGCTCGATCCGCGCGATATAGTCGTCCCTGACGATTTCGTAGACCTGACTACGCATCGAGATCCGGCTCCGGTTGCCGGCGGCAACCTGCTGATAATGCGTGACCCGGTCTGTCCGAGTCTCAGCAGAGCCTTGGTCGAATCCGCGGGCAGGCACGGAAGCGGCCGCGTTTTCGGGCGAGGCACCTGCGTGGTCACGGAAGGGCCCCGTTTCGAGAGCCGGGCGGAGATCCGGATGATGCAGGGTCATGGAGATATCATCGGCCAGAGCATGTGTCCTGAAGTCTGGCTGGCGCGGGATATAGGAGCCTGTTATGCGGCCCTGTACATCGTCGTCAATTATGCCGAGGGCGTGGTGCGGGACTGGGAGCACGAGGTGCTTAAAGATATCTTCAGTGATGATGCAGTGAATCAGGCGCGGATTATCCTGGAGGCGATCGATGCTGCCAGCGGCGAGGATGGATGCGGTTGTGCTGACCTGAGAAAGCCGACCCTGCTCTAGAGGGCAGAGAAAGCCGATCTTTCTCCATGCGGCTGAGTGCCTGTGGCGTCCAGTTGACTAGATGGCTGGCAGCGCATGGTATTCGCTCTTCCCCCATACCTTCTTGAGCGAACAGACCGTATCCGCGGAATCATTGGCTGGAGATTCGATGGTGTAGCCGCTGCAGCTTGCCTCGGCTACGTTGATGCTGTCCGGCAGGCCTGGATCGACAGTCTGCAGGCTCTCCAGGTCAGTAGCATAGCAGCCTGCTTCAGTGAGAAAGATCTCCTGCGCAAGCTCAGCTTGTTTCAGATGGCTTTTTGCCCTGGCCAGGAGGGCCCTGTCGATGGGGTTCAGCCTGGTGCCATAATCGCTGTCGACCCATCCCATTCCCGTGGTCAGGTCAAGCTCGGTCGGAACGACCGGGTAACTCCCCAGCATAGAGCCGGCTGAAACGGCGGTTATCGCACACCAGACGGCGAGTCCCACGAGGATTGCAAACGAACTTCGCATGTCGGCGATTATACCATGAAACAGACATCAGTTCATCCCGCCCTCGCCTCATCAGCCCTTGACAACTCCAAGTGGGCGTAGCCGCGCGACCTTGTGAGACAGACCCGCGTTCTGGCAGACATCCACTACCTTGTCAACATCCTTGTACGCCTCCGGTGCTTCTTCCGCGAGGCCAGAGGTGCTGACAGCCCTGATAGTGATGCCCTGTGATTCCAGGCGTTTCCTGAGTTCGCTTCCCCGGATCAGTTTTCTGGCGGCGCGGCGGCCCATCACCCGGCCGGCTCCGTGACAGGTGGAACCGAAACTTCTTTCCATAGCGGTTTCGGTGCCCTTGAGCAGGTAAGATGCGGTACCCATGTCACCGGGCACGATAACCGGCTGTCCGACAGCCCTGTATTTGAGCGGGATGTCCGGGTGCCCGGCAGGGAAAGACCGGGTCGCGCCCTTGCGGTGCACGCAGAGCTGCTTCTTCTCCCCTCCCACTTCATGCTCCTCGAATTTGGCGACATTGTGAGAGACATCATAGACGAGGTCGAGACCCAGGCTTTCCGCGGAAGACTTGAATATATATTCGAATGACTGCCTGACCAGGTGGGTCATGACCTGGCGGTTGGTCCTCGCGAAATTGGCTGCGCAGGCCATGGCGGCGTAATAGTCCCTGCCTTCGCGGCTGCTGATGGGAGCGCAGGCCAGTTGGCGGTCTGGCAGGTTGATTCCGGCCCGGGCCGCGGCGCCTCCCATTATCTTCACGAACTCTGTGCAGACCTGATGGCCGAGACCTCTCGAACCGGAATGGACCATGATGCAGAGCTGGTCTTTGAAGATCCCGAAGGCATCGGCTGCAGCCTGGTCGAAGATCCGGTCCACCCGCTGCACCTCGACAAAATGGTTGCCGGCGCCGAGCGTTCCCGACTGGGCGAATCCGCGTTCACGGGCCCGTACGCTTACCACACCGGGATCAGCTCCATCGAGCACGCCTCCATCTTCGATGGCATCGATGTCAGCCTGCCAGCCATAACCCCGTGAGACCGCCCAGGGAACCCCCCGGACCATGAGCTGGTCCAGCTCGCGGTTGTTGAGCCGTACCTTGCCGTGCCGGCCGACTCCGGCAGGTATGCTTCGCGACAGCTCATGGACGAGGTCGGGCGCAGTTCCAAGTACCTCCGGCACCGAAAGCCCGGTTCGGATCAGGCGGACGCCGCAAGCTATGTCATAACCGACCCCACCTGGCGAGATTATCCCGTCATCGATACGGAAGGCGGCAACTCCGCCGATGGCGAATCCATAACCCCAATGAATATCTGGCATCGCCAGCGACGCCATCTCTATACCAGGCAGACAGGCGACGTTACGGACCTGGTCAAGGGCTTCTTCATTCTGGGCATGTTCGATGAACTCGCGGTCGGCGAACACGCGGCCTGGAACGCGCATCTCGCCGCTTTTGGGTATTTCCCAGCACCAGGGATCGACCTCTACAAGTCTGCCCGGCTCACTCTCGACTGGACCGCCTGCAGCTGATTCAGACATCAAAGATCACTTCCGCCTGTAAGCCGCCGTTTTTTTTCCTCAATTTCAGCATGTGATAGGTGGCCGCCTTGATGTCGGTTTTAAGCTTGTGGCGCTTCGCATCCATTGGTTCGCCGTAGGCGATGCCTCTGAGCGAGGTTTCTCCAAGCTCCAATAACTCGAACCGCTTCAGGAGCAGGTCGTTGCTGTCGTACAGATAAAGCAGCTCGTTGAGCCATGCCACCAGCAGGGTTTCGAAATCCTCAGCTTCAACTTCGATAGACGATTCACTGATTTCCTGAACATTCTCAAGTTCAGCAATCAGACTGAACATCCCAATGGCTGCATTCTGGAACACTTCGGCTTCAGTGTTCCCGAATGCCCGGATTCCGATGTCAGCGGTGTGGTCCATGATCTCGAAAGCCTTCAAACTGTCCTCCAGACGAAAAAATACATGGAACATCTTGACAAAACCTATACAAACTATTATGATTCCTTAATCTTGTAATTCCTACTATACCTATCAATTTTCTGAAGATATGGAGAGCTATGAACATTTCAGCTAAAAGCAGGTATGCGGTAAGGGCGCTTGTGGAGCTGGCTCAGCACACGGATGGCACCCCGGTTCCGATCGCAGATATCGCCTCCCGCCGGGAGATCCCCCTTCAGTTTCTGGAGCAGCTTTTCTCTAGTCTCCGTAAGGCGGGGATTCTAAACAGCCATCGCGGGGTCCGCGGCGGTTTCAGTTTTAAGAAACTGCCAGAGGACGTGAGCGTCCTTGATGTCGTGGAAGTCCTTGATGGCAATGTGGCTCCTTCCGCCTGTACCGCCGGGGCGCCCTGTAACAAGATCGACCGCTGTGTGGTCCAGGAAGTATGGATGGATGTAAAAAGCAACATGGAAGGCGTTCTGAGCGCGGCCAATATCGGGGATCTCGCCTACAAGGAGAGCCTGATGAAGGAACAGGCCGAAGAGATGTACTATATTTAACACTACCGCGGGGGCGGGAGGTATGGGAGAATGTCAACTGTCAGTGGAATCTCAACAACCAGAAAGAATATGAAGATAGCCAAAAATTTATCTGAGCTTATCGGGAATACACCCATGGTCAGGCTCGACAGGCTGGCGAAAGGCCTCGATGTCGACCTGGTCGCCAAGCTCGAGAGTTTTAATCCGGGCGGCAGTGTCAAGGACCGCATCGGCGTCGCCATGATCGAAGCGGCCGAGCAGGAAGGCAGGATAACCCCTGGCAAGACCGTCATAATCGAGCCGACCAGCGGCAATACCGGCATCGCCCTGGCGTTCGTCTGCGCCGCAAAGGGTTACCGCCTGGTGCTGACCATGCCGGAGACAATGAGTCTTGAACGGCGTCAACTGCTCAAGGCATACGGGGCCGAACTGGTGCTGACTCCCGGCCCGGAGGGCATGCGGGGAGCAGTGACAAAGGCGGAAGAGCTGGTCGAGGAATACGGTGACGCCTACGTGCCCCAGCAGTTCAAGAATCCTGCGAATCCGGAAGTGCACCGCAAGACCACGGCAGAGGAGATCTGGCGTGACACGGATGGAGAGATAGACTTTTTTATCGCCGGTGTAGGAACCGGTGGTACGATAACTGGCACTGGCGAGGTGCTCCGGGAGCGCAAGCCCTCAGTGCAGCTCGTGGCTGTCGAGCCCAAGGCGTCGCCGGTACTTTCCGGCGGCGACCCTGGGCCGCATCGCATCCAGGGCATTGGCGCGGGATTCGTGCCGGATGTCCTGAACACGGCCATCTATGACGAGATCGTCCAGGTGTCGAACGAAGACGCGGAAGAGACCGCGCGGCGGCTGGCGACCGAAGAGGGCATCCTTTGCGGTATCTCGTCCGGCGCGGCGGCATACGCGGGCCTGGCGATAGCGAAGCGCCCTGCCAGCAAGGGCAAGATGATCGTGGTTGTATTGCCGGATACCGGCGAGCGTTATCTGTCGACGCAGCTTTTCGGCGGAGCCTGAGTAGAGGCTTATTTATCAAACGAAGCATTCGGGAGTTCAAATGGATGTCAAGGAAGACGTACTTCTCGATGCCCGGGGACTGAAGTGCCCGATGCCATCGGTAAAGACCGCGCTGGCTCTTGAGCAGCTCGGCGGCGGTGGCATCGTCAAAGTCCTTACCGACGATCCGGTGAGCAAGAATGACCTTCCTCAGTGGGTCAGGGGTAACGGCCATCAGGTGCTGGGTATCGAGGACAGGGAAGGTTTTGCTGAGATCTATGTGAAAAAGGCCGGAGGTTGATTGCCATGGGTTGCTGCAGCCAGAGTTCAGGAAAGGACGGCGAGATGCTATCATCTGATAAGGCGATGAAAGATGCCTGCTGCCTGAACCTCGTTGTGCAGGGAAAACCATTGCTTTACAATGGCGCGGCCGACGTCCGTTCTCTTCTGGAATCCCGGGGCGAAAACACGATGTACGTGAACGTCCGGATCAATGACGAGGTGCTCGGGCACAGGGATTTTGAAAGCATCACCCTGCAGGACGGCGACAGCATAGATTTTCTTTATTACATGGGCGGTGGAACTTGTTTAATCTTACAGACGAAGAAATCCTCAGGTATTCGCGGCATATAATCCTGTCTGAAGTCGGTGGAGCGGGACAGCAGAAACTGAAAGAGGCGAGCGTGCTGGTTGTCGGCGCGGGCGGCCTCGGTTCTCCGGTGCTGCTTTATCTGGCCGCCGCTGGAGTCGGAAGGATAGGCGTCATCGAGGACGACGTCGTAGATGTCACCAATCTGCAGCGCCAGGTGATCCACGCCACCGGAGATGTGGACCGGCCAAAGGTCCATAGCGCCTGCGATACCATGAAGCAGATCAATCCCCACATCGAGGTCGATGTCTATCACGAGCGGCTGACCAAGGACAACATCTTCCCGCTGCTCGAAAAATACGACATCGTCGTCGATGGAGTAGATAATTTCCCGACCAGGTACCTGATCAATGACGCCTGTGTCATGAAGAAGAAGAAGCTTGTCGAAGGCGGCATTCTCAGGTTCATGGGATTGATCATGAGCATCGATGCCGGCGAATCGGCCTGTTACCGTTGCGTATTTGAAGAGCCGCCGCCGCCGGGAACGGTGCCGAGCTGTGCCGAGGCGGGCATCCTTGGAGCGGTTGCCGGCGTGGTCGGAACGCTGCAGGCGACCGAAGTCCTGAAGATCATAACCGGTGTCGGTGAGCCGCTATATAACCGGCTTTTGCAGTTCGATGCCGAGGAGCTGCGCTTTCACGAAGTCAAAGCCAGGCGTAATCCCAAGTGCCCGGTATGCGGTGAGAATCCATCCATCACCGAGCTGATCGAGTATGCCTACACCTGTGAGGTGCAGGCGCCTGGCAATTCCTGATGCCTCCGGCACTGCGGCTGTCTCAGGCGCAGCTCGATACTGTCATCGGCCATGCCCATGGCTGCAAGCCTGAGGAAGCCTGCGGGATCCTTGCTGGCGACTCCGAAGGCAATGTGCAGCGGGTCTTCTGCATGGAGAACGCGGCGCATAGCAGCACTTTCTATACGATGGACTCCAGCGAGCAGTTCCGCGTATTCGATGAGTTGAGAAATGATGACCTGGAGCTGGTAGCCATCTTTCATTCTCACCCCCACTCCCCGGCATTTCCTTCCATGCAGGACCTGGAACTGGCTTTCTATCCTGAATCTGTATATCTGATCGTCTCCCTGATGGATGATGTGCCGGAATGCCATGCCTTCACACTGGCAGACGGGCAGGCCACCGAAGTCGGGATCACCCTGGTGGAAGAATGATGCCGGGCGAGGATGGAAGCGGGATCTCCCCTAAGACCGTCAAGAACCTGCTGGAAAAGCTGGAGGCAGAGCTGCGGCCTCATGGCAGGCTGGTAGTGGCTTTTTCTGGCGGCGTGGATTCTTCAGTAGTGACTGCGGCGGCGGCAAGGGCTCTCGGAGCTGGTAATGTGATCGCTGTAACAGCCCTCTCGGAGACGCTTCCTGAAAGAGAGTTGCAGGAAGCGCGGAAGGTGGCGGCATCGCTGGGCATAGACCATCGTGTTATCAGGACCCGTGAGCTGGACACTGAGGAATTCAAGGCCAATCCCCCAGACCGTTGTTATCACTGCAAGACCGAGCTCTGGGCCAGGATCCGCAGGCTGGCTCAGGAAGCTGGCGTCGACAGTCTTGCTGATGGCGTGAATTTCAGCGATTCCCGTGATTTCAGGCCGGGGATAAAGGCAAGCGATGAGGCCGGGGTCATCCATCCTCTTGCCTCCGTGGGAGCGGGAAAGGCTCAAGTCCGCGCCCTGGCTAGATCGCTGGGATTGTCCAATTGGGACAAACCCGCCCAAGCCTGCCTGTCTTCGCGCTTCCCGTATGGCGACAGGCTGACTGAATCCGGTCTGAAGCGGGTCGAAGCCGCCGAGGATTTTTTGCACGGACTGGGTCTCAGACAGTATCGAGTCAGGGTTCATGGCGATGTCGCCCGCATCGAGATCATCACTGACCAGATAAGCCTGATCGCCGATGACGATGTCCGGGAAAAAGTAGTGACCAGGCTCAAGGCTCTCGGTTACGGCTATGTCACACTCGACCTGGAGGGCTTCCGTTCGGGCAGTATGAACGAAAGCCTGTCTGATATCTGATCAACCTCTCTCCCCTGTTCGTTTCTCCTTATAGCCTCCCAGCAGGTTTGCGATTGTGAACAGTTGGAAATAATGGGTCAAATGCTGGTCTGGTCCCCAGGTCACATCCAGACCGAACCCTACACGAGAGGAGAAATGCCATGTCAAGAGATGAGATCGAAGGCGGCGCTGCGTTATCAAGACGGGATCTTCTGAAGGGTGCCGGCAAGATTTCTGCTGTTGGCGGGCTGGCCCTGGTATCAGGCGCTGGTTTGGGCGTACTGGCCGGCTGTGAGGATTCGGGGACAAAGACGGTTACTACGAGTTCGGCTGAGAGCGCCAAGCTGCCGTGGCCGTATATGAAGCTCGATGCCGCGTCCATCAAGGCTTTGCAGGAGACCGCTCACGGAAACTGGTTCAAGGGCTTCTGCGCGTTTGCTACCCTTAGCGGGATCATGACCCAGTTGCGCGAGAAGGTCGGCTCGCCATGGACCGGTTATCCGATGGAAGCGATCATCTATGGACATGGCGGCACCGCCGGCTGGGGCGGCACCTGCGGTACTCTCATAGGCGCCGGCATGGCGGCATCCCTCGCGGCTGGCCCCAAGATCGGCGAAGAGATCATTAACGATGTGATGAAATGGTATACGGAAACCGAACTGCCGATCTACAAGCCTGACGCTCCCAAAGCGAGCATCACGGCCGTAAGCGTCAGCAATAGCCCCCTCTGCCATATCTCAGTCGGCAAGTGGATGAAGAAGGAAGGCGTCGGCTTTCTTAGCCCGCAGCAGATGGAAAGATGTGGAAGGCTTTCGGCAGACGTCGCTGCCAAGACCGCCGAATACCTGAACATGGAAGTCGACAAGCAGTTTGTCGCCGCCAACAAGTCACAGGTTACCCTGAACGGCATGCCGTCACAGAACAACTGTACCGAATGCCATGGAACCAGCATACCGGCGGTACCCAAGCCGGGCGGCGGTGAGAGCCTGATCGAGACCAGCTAACAGCTGGCGGCAGGCTGCCGCTATTCCACAAACGAATCCAGGAATTCGATCTCGACGCCGAGGTCCTGGAGGTGCTGGAGGGCGTTTTGCAGTTCTTCGTCTTCGCCGCTCAGCTCCAGGACCATCCAGCCGCATTTTTCATCGACGTTGGCGCGGCGAATGTTGGGGATGACGTTATATTCCTTAACCAGGTGATAGATGATCGGCTTCTTGATCATCTTTTCGGGAAATGTCAGCTCGAGTCTCTGGGTCTTCATTGCTGCCGCCTCCTTTGGGGCAAATATATGCCAGTCCCACGGACGATTCTGTTAATATTAGCAACAGATCGTTTAAATATTATCTTATGGGACTCGCGAAGAAAACCGCATTGTTTTTCGCAGCCGCCAGTGGCGGCTACTTGTGGCTGAACCGGGGAGGCGATCTCAACCGGACGCTGGGTTCTGTGCGCCGTGATGTGGCTGCGGTCCAGGAGCGTGACCCCGCAGCCGCGAATATCATCGAGACCTTGACCTGCTATTCAGGCCTGCACGCCATTTTGCTGCACAGGATGGCTCATTTCCTCTATGAGGAGAGGCTACCGTTCGTGCCGCGGTTTGTCTCCCAGGTAAACCGGTTCCTGACCGGTATCGAGATTCACCCAGGCGCTGATATCGGCGAGGGATTCTTCATAGACCACGGTTCGGGCGTCGTCATCGGCGAAACCACCGAAGTCGGCAATAATGTCACCCTCTACCAGGGTGTCACCCTCGGCGGTACCGGCAAGGAGACTGGCAAGCGCCACCCCACTCTCGAGGACAATGTCACTGTCGGAGCCGGGGCTAAAGTGCTGGGTTCGGTGACCATCGGCGAGAACGCCAAGATCGGCGCTGGCAGCATCGTCATCCATGATGTTCCGCCCAACAGCACGGTCGTTGGCAATCCCGGCCGCCCTGTGAGAGAGCGAGGCCGAAAGGTAGGCGCGGCCGATCTGGACTGGACCCACCTGCCCGACCCCGTTGCCGATGCAATGCAGTCGCTGGTGAGGCGCGTGATCGAACTGGAGAACGAGTTCAAGACTGCTTTCCCTGAGAAACGGGAAGAGATCGAGAAAGCCCAGGAAGCCGGCGAGCAGGAGCTGGACCGGGTTTTCGATTATTATCAGGGGACCGGTATCTAGGTTTTCCAGCGCAGTCCGTCGAGACGCTGGCACGCCGCCTCTGATATTATCTGAAAACAGGTAAGGCCAATAAAACGTATTCCATGGAAGGTGAACAGGATTGAGTAAAGTACGAAGGCTGGTTCTGGACGTCTTGAAGCCACACCAACCCACTATTCTCGACCTGGCGGTCCGGTTGGGAGACCTCGAAGGGGTCGAGGGTACGGACGTCGTCCTCAACGAGATCGATAACAAGGTCGAGAACATCAAGATAACTCTAGAGGGTCCTCACATCAATTTCGACGAAGTAGCCGCGGTCATCCAGGAGAGCGGTGGCAGCATCCACAGCATCGACAAGGTCTCGACCGGTAAGGAACTGATCGAAGAGGCCAATACTCCCCAGGATATCAGCGCGCGCTGGATGAGGTGACGAAGGGGGCCATCCCCGCTCCTTGAAGCTGCCAAGCATCCGCACTCTCCGCAAGTACCACCGCATCGCGCGTGTAGGTGAGATAGCGCGCCGTTATTTCGCCATGAATGCATTCGACGGCGTCCTGACGATCCTGGGTGTGCTGGTCGGAAGCTTCTTCGGCCAGGTGAGGGACGCAGGCGCCGTGGTCACGCTCGGCATCGCTGCCTCATTCGCGATGGGCGTATCCGGTTTTTATGGCGCTTACATGACCGAGAAGGCAGAACGCAGCCGCTCCCTCGCAGAGCTGGAGGAATCCACCCTCAGCAATCTCAGGGATACGGATATCGGCCATGCCTCGACCTATGCTACCATCGTCGTTTCACTGGTTGATGGATTTTCGCCGTTCGCGGCGGCTGTGATCGCAGTGGCTCCATTCTTCTTTGGCGAGGCGATCCCGATCGAAACGGCTTTTTACGCTGCATTCGCCCTCGCGTTCACCGAACTGTTCGCTTTGGGGATGTACCTGGGAGCGATTTCGAGAGACCGGATGGTGCTTTCCGGCATCAAGATGGTAACAGCCGGACTCGTATGCGTCGCTATGGGATACGCCCTTGGCGCCACTGCCTGAAGCTGATGGAAGATCCTTGCCGCCTCGGCAGATCTTCCCGCCGGACCACCTGATATGCTGGAGCAACGAATCATGACCGATCCCTCACTGAAACATCTGCTGGCCGATCTCAACGAGCCCCAAAGGCGCGCTGTCGAGTGCCCGGGAGGTCCCCTCCTCGTCCTCGCCGGCGCCGGCAGCGGCAAGACGCGTGTGCTCACCAACCGGATCGCCTTCCTGATAGCGGCTCAGGGCGTGAAGCCCCACGAGATCCTGGCCATCACTTTCACAAACAAGGCGGCTAATGAGATGAGGGAGCGGGTGGAGTCGCTACTGGGCCCCATCGCCCGGACCATGTGGGTGAGCACGTTTCATGCCGCCTGTGCCCGTATCCTGAGAAAAGAGGCCCAGCAACTCGGGTATCAGCGTAATTTCACGATTTACGACGCCGGTGACCAGGTCCGGGTCGTCAAACGTTGCCTCAAGGAGCTTGGACTCGATCCAAAGCGTTTCCCGCCCAAAGGGATCCATGCTGTCATTTCGTCGGCCAAGAACCGCCTGGTCGATGCCGAGGCTTTCTCTGACATGGTCGAGAACTTCTTCGATGACACTGTGGCCAAGGTCTACGTGCTTTATCAGAAGAAGCTGTTCGCCAACAATGCCATGGATTTTGACGACCTGCTCCTGCGGACAGTCGATCTCTTCCAGCGTTTCCCGGACCGGCTGGAGCATTACCAGAAAAGTTTCCGTCAGATACTGGTTGATGAGTACCAGGATACGAACCACGCCCAATACATGCTGGTGAACCTGCTGGCGAAGCAGCACCGGAACATCTGCGTGGTCGGTGATGACGACCAGAGCATCTATTCCTGGCGCGGCGCTGATGTCAGGAACATCCTCGATTTCGAGAAGGACTACCCCGAGGCGACAGTCATCAAACTGGAACAGAACTATCGTTCGACCCAGGTGATCCTCAGCGCTGCCAATGAGGTCATCAGCAACAACAGTGATCGCAAGCCCAAGGAACTATGGACTGATCTTGGAGAGGGTGAGCCGGTACGGGTGGCCGAGATGGACGACGAGCATGCCGAGGCCAGGTTCGTAGCCGGCGAGATATCGAAACTGGAACGGGACGCCGGTTTCAGACCGGCGGAAATCGCAGTTTTCTACCGGGTGAACGCTCAGTCGCGTGTACTCGAGGATACGCTGATAAGGTACGGGATCCCATACCGGATTGTCGGTGGCACCAAGTTCTACGAGCGGGCTGAGATCAAGGATGCCCTCGCCTATCTTCTGGCGCTCGACAATCCCAGTGATTCCGTGAGTTTCAACAGGATAATCAACTCACCCAAGCGCGGAATCGGCACAGCCTCAGTCTCTGTCCTGTCAAGGTTCGCCGATTCAGAGGGCATTTCCATGCTCGAAGCTGCCGCCAGGGCAGCTGACATCGCCGATCTGCGCCCCGCCGCTGTCAATGCGATGCAGTCGTTCAGTTCCATGATGTCGCAGCTGGCCGATTCGGCGAAACAGGCGCAGGTTGCAGAGATCCTCGAAGAGACCCTGGTGAACTCCGGGTATCTGGAGGCGCTCTCGGCTGAGAGGACTGTTGAGGCAGAGGGCCGTCTTGAGAACCTTCAGGAATTCGTGGGAGTCGCGGAGGAGTACGACAGCCTCCATCCTGATGGCTCGCTACGGGAGTTCCTGCAGGAGATCTCACTATACACCGACATCGACAAGATGCCCGAAGTCGAAGAAGCGATCACCCTGATGACTCTTCATAATGCAAAGGGCCTCGAATTCCCGGTCGTCTTCATTATCGGCGCCGAGGAAGGCATATTCCCCCACTCCCGTTCCATGGAAGAGCAGAACATCGAGGAAGAGCGGCGGCTTTGCTATGTGGGGATGACCCGGGCCAGGCAGAGGCTATATTTCAGCTATACGACCACGCGTAACCTCTACGGCGCCCGTAACTACAACATGGCGTCGCGTTTTCTCGGTGAACTGCCGGAAGATCTGGTTGAGTTTGAGAGGGCGCGCCCGTCGCATAGCCGCTTCTCTGGGGGTATGACTGGAAGAGTAAGGTTCGACGAAGACCTGGGTGACATCGAAGCGCCTGAGCCGGGAGATGAGGCATCATTCTTCAACATCGGCGACGATGTGGTCCACGCCACCTTCGGCGAGGGTGTCATCATCGGCGTCGAAAGGGGCGGCACTGTCGCAGTCAGATTCTCTGCTGATGGCAGTGAGCGCAAGCTGATGGTCGACTACGCGCCGCTGCGCAAGGCCTGACGGCACAATCTGGCTGGCGGCCACTGGCTCCCCGAGATGGCAGCCAGTTACGAATAGCAGACTAGCAGCTGCACGATCCCTGCTGCTGGCCCTGGATCACAAAACCTCGGGCGTCAGTGTAATCGATGGTAGCGGATTTCAACTGCCGGTTTGCCTCCTTCTCAAGAAACACCTTGAGGCCGTCCAGTTCCAGGATCTCGTCGCCCCTGGCGGCGCTGTCGGCTATGTCCATAGCCAGTGACGGCCTTCAGCCGCCCGCTGACACAAAAAGCCTTACACCCGCATCAGGCTTTTCTTCCTTGGCCAGTATCTCCTTGAATTTTGTTATGCAATTGATAGTAAGGTCCAGCACCGCGACTCCTTTACTCGTTGGTTATACAATCAATATCGGACGCAGGATGAAGCTAAGCGAATCATCCTCCATCCAGCACATCCTGTTCACTGAACATGCGAGAAGCTGCTTTTCTGGCGAATAATACCAGCGCGAGCATGACAGGTACTTCGATCAGCGGTCCGATGACAGCCGCAAATGCCTGGCCTGAATCCAGTCCGAAGACCGCGATTGCGACCGCTATTGCCAGTTCGAAATTATTGGAAGCAGCCGTGAAACCGATGGTTGCGCTCCTGGGATAATCGGCGCCGATCCTCTTCCCCATCCAGAAACTCAACACAAACATTAGCACGAAATATATCAGCAGCGGAACCGCGATCCGCACGACATCCAGCGGCAGCTCGACGATATATTGCCCCTTGAGTGAGAACATGACAAAGATAGTGAACAGTAGGGCTATCAGTGTCAGGGGGCTTATCCTGGGGATAAACCGGCGCTCGTACCAGTCCCTCCCCTTGAGGCGCATCAGGGAAATACGGGTCAGAATGCCCGCAAGGAAGGGTATTCCCAGGTAGATGAAGACGCTTTTGGCTATCTGGCCGATGGTGACATCCACTACGACGCTTTCAAGCCCGAGCCAATCCGGGATCACCGTCAGGAACATGTACGCGTAGACTGAGTAAAAGAGGACCTGGAATACCGAATTGAATGCCACCAGGCCGGCGGCATATTCGCTGTCCCCCCGTGCCAGCTCATTCCAGACGATGACCATGGCTATGCAGCGGGCGAGGCCGATCAGGATGAGGCCCTGCATGTACTCAGGCTTGTCTGCGAGCAGCAAGACTGCGAGGACGAACATGAGAATCGGGCCGATAATCCAGTTCTGCGCGAGTGACAGGCCAAGCACCCGGTAATCACGAAAGACTTGGCCCAGCTTCTCATACCGTACTTTCGCCAGTGGCGGATACATCATGACGATGAGGCCGATTGCGATCGGAATGGAAGTAGTGCCCCAGGAGAGCCTGGTGATCGCGTCTGAGATCTCAGGATAGTAGTAACCGGTGGCGACAGCCGCAGCCATGGCCAGGAATATCCAGAGGGTAAGGTAGCGGTCGAGAAAAGACAGTCTCATGGAATATTTCGCTCCCGTCCGATGGGCTAGCCGCAGTTGCCGGTCGTTTTTGCCCTCAGGGCAACCAGGCGCCGTCGGTCTGCCCGTATGGTCGCATCGTCGTCAAGCCAGCCTAGCATCAGCGCCAGCAACGGAAGCGCATAGGCGTTGGTTTTCCTGTCTGTCAACGAATAATATGCCCAGCGTCCGTCACGCCTGTCTTTGACCAGGCCGGCCTTTTTCAGCATTGAGAGGTGACCTGATACGGTTGACTGGCTGAATCCGAGTATTTCGAGCAGCTCGCATACGCACAGCTCCTGACCCTCCAGGAGCTTCAGTATCCGTGCCCGTACCGGATCGGCCGCAGCTTTTAGAACGGATTCGTAATCAGAAATGGTTATGGCTGAAAACCTTCTATTAAAGCGGTTTATAGGAACATATATCGGTGCACACCGATATAATATTCTACGAAAAACGCACATATCGTTAAGCGCCGATATATTACATCTGTCCTGGATGTGAGTCAAATATAAGCGTGACTTATATTCAGAACCCCCACTCTATTCGTGACGATAATCAAACTATTTATCTCCATACCGGGTAAATACTCTTTGTGCCCTGCTCCATGTTCTGCTGTTTACGAGAATACATGCCAGGATGGACGGGGACGCCAGCGCATTCAAAGTCATAATGAATGAAGGGTGGATACCATGAGCGAAGAGGTTTTCACGGAATTCTTTTCCGAAGTAAGACCCATCAGGATGCGTGAGCCGCTGGCTGCATTGCTTGGGGCGTTTCAGGGTGATAGCGATACCCTGTCGTTCAACTTCTCTGATGTTGTGAAGTCAGCGGGTCACGCCTGCCCTACGGTCTCAGGAGCGTACCTGGGTTGTCAGCTGGCCCTGGAGTCTCTTTTTCCAGACGAGACGCCAGTTCGCGGCGGCCTGTCCATCACGGTTTTTGGCGAAACTGACGAAGGCGGCCTGGGCGTCATGGCCCAGGTATTCTCATATATTACCGGCGCAGCGCCAGAGACTGGCTTCAAGGGTCTCGGTGGCAGATTTGCCAGGAAGGGCCTGCTAAGATTTGAAAAGGAAGAAACAGGCTGTGAGGAGCCATGCTTCCGGTTTGAACGTATTGATACAGGCGCAGCCGTGACTGTCAGGTTCTATCCATGGCTCATCCCCTTTCCTGAGGAGTCAGGCAAGCGTCTGGCAGCTCTGATGGGTCCTGTCATCGCGGGCGAGGCCGGCGACGATGACCGGGACGAGTTCATGAATCTATGGCGGGAAAAAATCAGGAGCATGGTCGTCGATCGGAAGGAAATCGGGAATTGGCTCAAGGTAGAGCCAGCCTGATAGTCATTCCGAGAGAGCATGGCGCCTGGGCCATGCTTTTTGTGCCCTACATCGTGGGCGCAAGCATTGCCGGCGGTTTTAATGTTTATATGCTGGCCGGGCTGGCTGGAGTCCTTCTGCTTTTCTTCAGCAGGGCTTCGCTGGCCCTCCTGTTGAAAAGTCGTGCGGTTGATGGCTCCTTTGGCCCTGACCGGCTGCGCCGCTGGCTGAATTTCGCCTTCTTTTTTGCCACGGGGGGCGCGATTTTTCTGTATCTTGTGTTCGCTGGTGATTTCTGGCAGCTTGGTGCAGCGGCCGTAGCTGGAGCGGGATTGTTCCTGGTGCATGAATTGCTTGTCTGGCGCCGGAGAGAGCGTTCAGCCGCGGCTGAGTTGACAGGCGTAGCCCTTTTGACGCTGACAGCTCCTGTGGCAGTCTGCCTTTCTCCCAGTGATTCCTACGGATTGCTCGCCGGGATGCTGTGGCTGCTGAACGCGATGTATTTCGGAGCCAGCGTCTTTTATGTGAAGATGAGACTGAGGACATCGGCGCGCCGGCGCAGGCCTGGAACTATCAGGGAAAGACTTGATGCAGCGAGTGCTTCGATCGCCTATCTTGTCGGGATTGTGATTGTTCTGTTGATACTGTCGGCCACAGAAGCGATCCCGGCAGGCGCGGCTGCAGCTTTCATACCAATGGTCAGCTATCAGGCGTGGGGCGTCATATCTGGAGCCGAATACAGGACCCTGAAAACGGAGGGTATCGCCCAGACGGTACTTTCGGTACTTTTTGCATTGATGCTGATCAGCGCGTACAGGATGTAGGTTTTTTCGGAATAAAGGAAAAAAGAGGCGGGCCGAAGGCCCGCCTCTTTTGAATTCTGCTTTATCAGCCTCTTAGATGAACAGGCTTACCTTGGCGCCCAAGGCGAATTCCAGGAATGTGGCAGCGCCACAACTCTTCTCCACCTCGTCGATCAGGTCGTCAGGATTGACACTCATCACCTGCAGCGTCAGTTCACACGGCCATAGCTTGACGCCGGTTTCGGCGCAGACTTTTATCAGCTCTGGAACTGACGGCTGGTTGGCCTTATGCATCATGCCCTTCATCATCTTCGTCGCCACGGCAGTCATGCCTGGCAGCATGCCGATGATGTTTGGAACTGGTACCGGCATTGCCGGATTGCCAACCGGCGCAACCTTAAGGTTGGCATACTTCTTTTTATTGACGATATCCAATCCGTAAAACGTGAAGAAAATGCCTACCTCAAGATCCATTGCAGCAGCTGTGCTGGCAAGAATGAGAGGCGGGTACGCCATGTCCAGCGTTCCCTTGGAGGCGATAATGGCTACGCGATCAGCCATCAGATGTCACTTTCCTTTCCTGACCCAGAAGGTGAATACCTCTCCGTCTTCGGTTGCGCCAAGGAATTCATGGCCTGCCCTGTTGGCCCACGCGGGCATGTCGCCCTTCGAACCCGGATCGGTTCCGACGATCTCGAGTACCTGGCCGACTTCCAGCGCGTCCATGGCCTTCTTGGCCTTGACCACCGGCATCGGGCAACACAAGCCCTTGACGTCGAGGACTGAATCAGCCTTTACATCGATTCCATCACCCATTTGCTCCTCCTTGTAAATTAGATTGCTCTTTTTCGACGATGGAACCCGTATCCGGGATTCAGATTCAGTCCCATCGCCCTGTCTAAAAAACATAGTGTATCCCACTCGCGGAATAATTTCACAAACCTGATCTCTCAGGGATTATTTCTCACAAAATAAAGAGGAATGGCATACAGGTAGTCAGCAGGCGTTTCGGTGAATTAATCCAGCTTATTCGTCAGACAGCCGATGATGGCTATCTGAAATCTCTCACAGGCTCAAGTTGCAGGTGTCGTAGCCGTCGTTTCGGTCTGCTGGCTGCGTGGCGTGGAACCTCCACCCTCGACCTGCCAGTTCGCCTGAATACGAGGGTCGATATAGAAAGTCGTCACCAGGCTTGCCACATTGGTGTCATTTATGGCGAACCAGTCGATCTTCTGGGCGCTGTTTCGGTCGACCGTTACCTTGACCGCCACCTCATTGTTGCTGGACGGATCCTGGCTGGTTCCGTAGAGTATCACATCAACCCGGGCTACTTCCGGATACTTGAACAGGGAACTCATCGTCTTCTGCGAGAATGTAGCAACCGTGCCCACGACTGCGCCATCATGGCAGACCGCCGGGCGGAGCACTTCGAAAGTCACAACCTTATTATTGCCCTCACCTGAAACTGTAGCGGACCGAACAAGACTGACATCTCCGATCCTCCTGACGGCCATATCGTAGAGTAGCTCCGGGGTCAGAGGTTTCTGGGAGGTCGTTTCCGTGCTGATAGCTTCGGTACTGCTCCCGGCTGCATTCTCATCGTCAGTACATCCGGCAACAAGGAAAGTAAGCGAAATAAAAATCGATGCAAGAGCAATTGAATATACGATCTTTAAGGTATTACTGGGTGAATTTCTCAATTTTCTGAAAGCTTTCTGTCGGGGGCTATAATTCAAACAAGTATAACATACTAGAAAAAGTTGCCGAAGAAAGTGAAATTGCTCACATGCAGGGCTGTCAAAGTAATTGCGCAATGGTGACTTTGTGGCTATAATTACTCGACTTGCCCGAGATAAGCGTAAAAAGGAGAGTTGCATGCGTGCCAAAGTTGTTGCAGTGCTGCTTGCTACGATCGGGTTAATGGGGATTACAGGTTTGTTGGCTGGATGCGGTGGTATTTCGGATGACACCGCCGCAACCGTCAACGGTAAGGTCATAGCGAAGGAAGATGTCACCGCACGGATCAACCAGTTGCGTAAGGTCTACGGGCCTATGGTCCCGGAGGAGAGCGAGGGTGACGCCTACGACAATTTCCGTAAGGAAACCACAGATCAGCTGGTCCGTGAAGCGCTGGAGCAGCAGGAGACGGAAAAAAAGAATCTGACAGTGACCCAGGCTGAGATCGACCAGCGGATGCAGGATGTCGCCGACGAGAGTTTCCTGGGTGATGTCGAGCGAATGAAGCAGGATTACGCCGCTAAGGGCTTGACTGTTGAGGATATGCAAGGTGATGTTCGGCGGGCTATCCTGCACGAAAAGCTGATGGATAGCGTCAAGGTGGGCATCGAGGTAACCGATCAGGACGCCCAGGCTTATTACGATCGGAACCGGTTGCAGTACGATCAGCCAGAGCGCCGCCAGGCGCGCCAGATAGTGACCGATAAGGAATCTGCTGCGCTCGAAGCGACTCGCCGTGCTCGCGCTGGTGAGAGTTTCGTGACACTTGTCGACGAGCTTTCAATCGATCCCGAAGCTGAGAAGAAAAAGGGCGCACTTGGTCTTGTGACAAAGGGTCAGCTGGCTCCAGAACTGGATGCGGCTCTGTGGGGCATGACTATAGGTCAGGTGACCGATCCCATAAAAATCGGCGAACAGTGGTACGTCCTTTCCCTTGAAAACATATTGCCTGGCAGCTTGCGTACTTTCGAGGAGGCGCGTGAAGAAATAAAGGTTCTCTACGCGAACCAGATCTTCGCAGAGAGATGGCGCAAATTCGTTCAGGACGTCTATGACAGTGCTGATATTGAGTTCAGCCCTGACTATGATCCGGCTACCAAAGTGGAACTTGGCGGCGATAGCACGAACACTACGCCCACGACCTGAACATCAGGACCGATACAGTCTTGATAGTTTTCATTCCAGGGTGATAGAATCCGTCAAGTCTATCCCCTGGTTTTCTCAGGATTATCCAGCAAATGCAGCTGCCTTCAAAATGTGGCAGCCGTAGTTGTCGAGTTAATCGGCGGCAAAGTCTTATTTGTGTAAGGTGAGGGTCCCTGAACAGTCGACCAAGGGTGAGGGGTATGCCGGCTGCTATCGAGATTGATGGGCTCACCAAGGTCTACGGGTATGGCGCAGATGAGGTTAAGGCGGTTGAAGCGCTCGAGCTGACCGTGGGTCAGGGTGAGGTGTTTGGTTTTCTGGGGCCGAACGGGGCTGGCAAGACTACCACCGTTCAGATGCTCATGCAGATCATCTTTCCAACCTCGGGAAGCGGTATGTTGCTGGGCAGACCTCTGGGCGACATCTCCGCCCGTGAAAAGATAGGTTACCTTCCCGAGCTGTTCCAATTCCACGAGTTTTTGCGTGCTGATGAATTCCTCGATTTCCATGCACGTCTTTACGGCATCCCTTCTGATCGTCGTGCCAGCAGGGTCGCAGCAGTACTCGAACAAGTCGGCCTTGCGGAGAGCGCAAAGTCAAAAATCCGCACTTTTTCGAAGGGCATGCTGCAGCGCATCGGCATAGGCCAGGCAATAATAAACGAACCCGAATTGCTGTTTCTTGACGAGCCGACTTCGGCGCTCGATCCTATGGGCCGCCGTGATGTGCGGGATCTCATCCTCGATCTGCGGGACGCTGGAACCACGGTCTTTCTCAACTCACATCTTCTGTCTGAGGTGGAGATGACCTGTACCCAGATCGGTATCCTCAACAAGGGCAAGCTCATACGCGTCGGTGATATGGAGTCCATGGTTAAACCTACGCTCTGCGTCGATATCAGGGTCGACGGGCTCCCTGATGAGACACTGGAGAAGATCCGGGACCTGGTTGCCAGCGTCGAGATCGATGGAGATGAGATGAAAGTCATGGTTCGAGACGAAGACCAGGTCAAGATGCTGGCCCGCATGATCATGGACAGCGGCGCCGAGCTCCGTCAATTCACGCCACGCCGTCAACAGCTGGAAGAGGTCTTCCTTCAGTCTATCGAGGAGAGCGCCTGATGAAGATCTGGGCGTTGGCGGTATTCACGCTGAGGGAGACCATTCGCACAAAGACGATGATAGTCGGTCTGGCGATCAGTTTTCTCTACCTGGCGTTCGTGCCGATACTCAGCTCTTCGAGAAGCGGACCGGCTGTCGTCGGCGACATGGAGATGACGACAGCCGCGGGTCGAGATTTCCTCGGTTTTGCCCTCGGGGGAATCAATTTTATGGGAATGATGCTGGCGATCTTCACGACACTGGGTGCGATTTATACAGAAGTAGACAAAGGTACGATCCTCGCGGTAGTAACCAAGCCGGTCCACAGATGGCAGGTAGTCTTCGGCAAATGGCTCGGGCATGCCCTGCTGATGGGCAGTTACGTGATGATCATGGGCCTGGTACTCTGGATAACGGTATCGATGGGGACCGGAACGGTACTCTGGCGCTTTTTGCCGGCGATCTCCCTGGTGTGCCTCAACGTGCTCGCCATGGTCAGCATCACCCTGTTCTTCTCGACCTTCCTGCCTGTCATCGCCAATGCCATATTCGTTTTTATGTTATTCATTTTTTCATCCAACCTGCGCATCATCAATGCGATCGGCCAGACTTCAGACAGCATCTTCATCGTGGCGATCGCTAATGTGCTACGGATGCTGCTGCCGGTCAGCGAGGTCACCGACCTGGCCAACCTGACCTTGATGGGCAGGACCCGTGCGGCGGAGATGGCAGGCGCCGAACTGGACACTTTCGCTCCCCGGATATGGACCTTCGGTTATGAGATCGCGTATGTAATCGGGGCCGTGTTCCTGGCAACCCTGGTGTTCAGAAAGAAGGACCTGAGATAGTGTTGCGGCCTTCCCTTTCCTTTTTTATGCAGCTTAAGCTAGAATACCAGCAGTATGTTGAATAGACGGTACATAGCGATATTTTTAGGCCTGTTCGCGGTCCTTATGGCGGCTATATTGATGGCCGGTTGCGGAGAAGACAGCAAGACTTCAACGGCTGCTTCAGCGCCTCAGTGCAGTCCGGACCAGAAGAGCATCATTCCCGCGCCGAGTGGAAAACCGCAACACATCTATTTTTTCCGCGATACCTGACCTGCCTGCCAGCAGCAGAAGCCCATCGTCGATGAGCTACAGGAAGAATATAAAGACAAGATAGAATTCATCCGGTATGACCTGTCTACCACAGAAGGTTACTGCGAATATCAGTTACTGAAAGTGACGCACATTCCGGCCATGCTGTTTGTTGGCAAGAACGGCGACAAGGTAGAGGTCACGGATACCATGCTCCAGAAGCCAGAACTGAAACAGAAACTGGATAATCTGCTGGCGTGGTAATCATGGAGACCGGGGCTGAAGTCGTGCGGATGGGAGTGATCGGGGTTCTACTTATAGCTGGCGGTGTCGCCCTGGCACTGTACAGCCGCAAGCGTAAAAGCTGATCAGGCTGAAGGTCTTCTCAAGCAGAATAATCCACGGTTTTCTTTCAATCACTGATACTGCTTGAAAGGTCCCTGAAATTAACCTGATCCATCTTGGTCCGGATCTCGTCAACCATCTTTTTCCAGAATTCGTGGAGCGAGCATACGCCGCTATCTCCTACTGAGCACTCCCCCGGTCTGATCTGACAGCGATTTAGCAGGATCGGCCCATCAATAGCCTCTACCACGTCGCGCAGAGTTATCTCTTCGGGAGGGCGTGCGAGTGAGATGCCGCCGTGGCTTCCTCTGAGCGTCCTGATCAATCCAGACCTGGCGAGCGTACGCACGATGGTAGGCAGATACTTCTCTGGTATTTCCTGACGATGAGCGATCTCGCGCGTCTGGGTCAATTCACCTTCAGGAATCCGCGCCAGATCCAGAATCGCTCTGATGGCATAATCTGCCTGCCTGCTGATCTCCATTGACCCTCCAGACCCGGCCGACGCGAAACCGCATCCGGCATTTCATTAGAATTTAAGTTGATTAAGTAACTACACTTTAATGATGGGCCGGATTCATGTCAATGATGAGCTGAGGTCCCTATGAATCTGTGAGGTGCGGAGCTAGTAGAGCGTAGGTATCTTCGAGAGCCTGGGGCATCACTCTCATGTCGGCCAGTACCGGCATGAAGTTATTGTCACCCTGCCAGCGGGGCACGACGTGCATGTGAAGATGTTCCTTGATGCTGGAGCCGGCTATCTCCCCCTGGTTGATTCCGGAATTGAGCGCGTCGGGAAACATGGTCTTCTTGAGGGCGGAGACACATCTTTGAGTAAGCTCTATGAGCTCATGGGCTTCGTCTGGCTCAAGCAGTTCCAGTTCGGAAACGTGGCGGTTTGGAGCCACCATCAGATGTCCGGGATTATAGGGGTACAGGTTCATGATGATAAAGGCGAGCCTGCCCCTATGGAGCACCAGGTTTTCCACGTCACTGTCCTCTTCGAGGACGCGGCAAAAAAGGCAGCTGTCTTCCTTCTCCCCCAGGATGTAATCTATTCTCCACGGCGCCCATATGGGTCTGGTCATTGCTTCTCCATCAGATCAGGAAATTGGTGCGCCCGACAGGATTCGAACCTGAGACCTTCGGCTTCGGAGGCCGACGCTCTATCCAGCTGAGCTACGGGCGCATGGCGGAGAGGGAGGGATTCGAACCCTCGAGACGAGTTAACCCCGCCTACACGATTTCCAGTCGTGCTCCTTCGGCCAGCTCGGACACCTCTCCAGAATTTCGAACAAGAAATTATCCAACATCCGGAGCGATTTAGCCAATCGCGCCCTGTTGAATGGTGTGCTCCATGGTGGGGTGGTGGCGGAGAGGGAGGGATTCGAACCCTCGGTGCCCCGAGTAGAGGCACAACGGTTTTCGAGACCGCCGCATTCAACCAGCTCTGCCACCTCTCCGCGCCAGCTGTTAGTTTACCCAATGGCGGGCATAAGGTGAAACCGGAAGTGATTCACGAGTCAGCGGCGCCCGGAGAAGAATTCGCGCATGACCGCGGCGCACTCATCGGCAAGTATGCCGCCGGTTACCTCTGTCTGATGGTTGAGCCTGGGATCACGGGTTATGTCCATCAGGGTACCGGTCGCTCCAGCTTTCTCATCTGGCGCTCCGTATACCAGCCGCTCGATGCGGGCCTGGTAGATGGCGCCGGCGCACATGGGACAGGGTTCGATGGTCACGTAGATGGTGCAGCCGGAAAGCCTCCAGCCGCCAAGGTTTTTTGCCGCATCGCGTATCGCTATCATCTCGGCGTGTGCGGTCGGATCTCTCTTCTCCTCCCGCTCGTTGCCGGCGACTGCGATCACCTCTCCCCCGCGCTCTATAACCGCGCCTACGGGCACCTCGCCGCTCTCTGCGGCCATCCTGGCCTCATTGAGAGCGATGCGCATGAAGTGTTCGTGAGTGCTTTGCTCGGCGTGTTCCATCGGAGCCACGCTATCACAAAGTAGCAAGGGGATGCGACAGTCTATCCGGGAATATGATTTTGTCTACGGATACGTGTGCGAGTTCCCGCAGTCGTCCTCAGCGGATACGTTGATGCCGGCGCTGAATACCGCGACCCCAGTGGGCACTATATAGCTCGCGCCGAAACCTAAAGACGCTCCTGGTGCGATCGAGCTGCCGGGATAACTCGCTGGTATGCCACCCGCCAGCTGCACGCCGCTTGAGGCTGTGCCGCCGGTGACAATCATATTATGAGCGTTGCCGGAGCCGGTGTTGGCGACCGAGAATGAAACGGATAGAAGCCGGGCAGAATAATCTGCGTAGGAACCCCAGTAAGCAGAATGGCTCAGGCTCAGGACTGGTTTCGCACAGGCAACAGCGACCGTGAAGCTGGTACCGACATTCCTCTGGTTGCCCGCGTTGTCCTGGACGTGAACGGTGATCTGGTGCAGACCTTCAGAGAGGCCGCTGACAGCGCACGAAACACTGTCAGGGTTTACGGAACAGCCATTGAGGACGGTACCATCAAGATCTACTGACACGGAACTCTGATTGATGCCTGAATCTACGTCGTCATATATAGCCGTAATGGTGATATCCGCTGATGTTGTGCCCGTCGGCGAGGTTATCGTCACGTTAGGGAGTATGGTGTCCCCGTATTGAGCCGCGAGGATCGTGCCACGGATATCCGGTGCACCAACAGCCATTACGATCCCGACATTCATCACGGCAACAAAAAACAGTCCGGCAAGCAGTCTCAGCAAATTCCTGTTCATCCCCATCCTCCCATAATCCCTTTTACCCGATTCCTGCCTGGCGACAGGGTGTTTAACATACGACAGACTCTACGAAATGTCAATATAGTGCATCACAATCATCAGGTATGGGCAAACAGGAGCGACGGTGAGGATTGGCCATCGCTGAAGAATAGAGATGGTGCGCCCGACAGGATTCGAACCTGTGGCCTTTGGATTCGTAGTCCAACGCTCTATCCAGCTGAGCTACGGGCGCACAATATGGCGGAGAGGGAGGGATTCGAACCCTCGAAGGAGGCTCAAAACCCCCTTAATCGCTTAGCAGGCGATCGCCTTCAGCCGACTCGGCCACCTCTCCGAAAAAATATGGTGCCAGATTCTATCGCGCGGTGTACGGCACACCAGCTTTCGGCACCCAAAAGATTTTAGTTAGTTTGCCCCCGGAAATCCAGCTAAGATATGCATAAGACAGGTGCAAGCCAGACAGAGGAACAATGAGATATATCCTGATAGCGATAGTATTGCTGGCGATAGCCGGCGCGGTCGATTCCGGGTATGCCCTTAAACAGCACTACGCCCCGCCTGACGTCTCAGCCTGCGACTACAACGAGACCGTGAGCTGCACAGCTGTGAATCAGAGCGAATATTCAGAAGTGTCCGGGATTCCGGTGGCCGCCATCGGTATTGCCGGATATTTGATTATTGGCATTCTTGCGGTAATCGCTCTGGCAAAGCCGCAATCCAGCCGGCCGGTTTTCATCCTGCTGGCTCTGGCGTCGCTCGGGGGGTTCCTGGTGGCACTCACCCTGACTTACATCGAGCTGTTCGTCCTTGAGGCCGTATGCCCGCTCTGCGTCGTCTCTCAGGCTCTTATATTCACGATCCTGTTGCTGGCATCGGCTGGCGCCATCAGAAACGGGCTAAAACGAAGATAATCCCGCATGCTTCTACTTCCCGGCGTCCGCCCGGACCTCGAACGCATTCTCGATACCGAGCAGGTATTTGAGATATGTGAACGCGAAATGCATCAGCTCGATCTCGTCTTCCCTGATCTTCGCCAGAGTCTCTTCGTCTACCTTCACGATCTCCAGAAAATTACTCTCAAAGACAAAGCGCCGGAAGTTATCGATGTCATAGCTGGCCATGTAGAACATCTGCTGAAGCTTTTCGTTGATCTGGTCCTTGGGAATGTCCTGCTTCATCATGATGTTCTTCCACTCACGGTTCATATCGTCGCACAGGGACGCCTTCTGGTCTTCGCGCCACTCACCGATAGTCCAGACCTTATCTTCTTCAAAACCGAGGCAGTGGTCTTCCTTGACGATCACGTACCACTCGTCATGAATGGGTGTCTTGTCGTCGTCATCAAGGCGCCGGTGTGTGACCTGGCCAACAGGATAATAGCGGCACGCAGACGGACGGTCCTCGTAAATACCGCAACCCTCCACATCCTTGACGAACGGGCAGCTCCGCCCCTCTTCCTCTTTCATGCGCATGAAGACCAGCGGGTGTGTTGTCTTGTCATCCACCTCATAGCGGGTGTATTCGGCCAGGAATTCGGTGCTGGTAAGGCCGAGCCGGTTCTTCATCATGATGACATCGTATGGCGTCAACAGGATATCGATGTTCCTGCAGCACCTGGTGAAGCACTTGACTCCCGGATGGCAACGGAACTTGAGTTTGGAATCCAGCTCATATTTTTGCGGGATTACAGCTTTGTTATTGAGCGTGGCCATGAAATCGCTTCCTTTAGACTATTCCTTTGGACTGGTCCTCTGAGGATGAATAAAATGCGGTTGCTTCCTGAATATTGTAGTCGATACCGGCTGCAGGCACAAAAACGCGGGCGTCCCGGTCTGGAACGCCCGCGTTCTGAAACGCATTTGTCGTTACTCTACTCCAGTGTCTCTTCCTGAGACGCGGGCAAAAGTAAGCGCTGTAGTCCTGTAGACCATGTGCGCCATCTTGGAGAACGGGGCGTACATGAAAAGGAACAGCACCGTTGCCAGATGGACGAAATAGGTCGGATAGGCCAGCATGCCTATATCAGCCAGCCTGAAAGCGACTGTACCTATCCCGGTTACCATGAGCAGGATGATGATCGTGATCAGCAGCCAGTCGAAAAAGCTGCCGATTCCTATCTTCTCCTGATGTTTGAACCGGTTGATCGTGATCAGGCCGATGCCGATGAGGCCTGCTGCAGCCCCGGGATATGCGAACAGCTTGACGAAGCTGATCGTCGGATAAGGCGACAGTATGCCCTCTCCACCCCAGAGCAGGGGCCCGTCGGTCAAGACCGTAGAGACGATAGTAGCCGTAAAGAGCAGGGCAAAGGCATAAAAGATGAACAGGTGCGAAATCTTCCTGTCCTCGGTCTCGTCACATTTGCCGAAGCGCTTATGAGTCATGACTTCACTCAGAACAGGGCCAAGCCTGCTGAATCCGGAACCCTGGATAGGAGTACCTTCATCGGCCGCATGTGCTTTCAGCGCACCCCAGTAACTTCTGACTCCCATTGAGAAGATCAGGATCGACAGGACGAAGAAGGTGGTGAATACGCCTACGATCGGCCAGTGTCCCAGGAAGGAGCCATAGACGATCTGGCCAGCATGCTCAAGCTTGCCGTTCACCATCTCGCCACGCTCCGGACTGAAATCACCGAACGCCCCGATGACCGCCAGCATGATGATCACCGGGATCGCAGCCATCAGGACCAGCGCGCCCGGGCTGCCGACAGCCTTTGTCAGGAAGCTGGGCTTGGAGAAACTGCTGATAGTCATCTTGGCGATAGCCTGTAGCACCCGGCCTGGCTTGGCGCCGCGGGGACACTGTGCCACGCAGTCGCTGCACTGATGGCAGAGCCAGACGTCAGGATCGCCCATGAGCTTGTCCTTGAGGCCCCACTGGGCCCACTGCATCTCCTTGCGCGGGAATGGGCTCTCGTCCGGCGTCAGGTTACAGACTACCGAACAGGTCGCGCACTGATAGCATTTCTTCACATCTGAGCCGCCGCCCTTGATGATATCCCTGACGAAACCGACGTCAGGTGTGATCATCATGGCTTCGCGGGCAACCGGTGCAGCTTCCGCAGGCTCGGCCGCGGGTTCGATTGCTTCCTCAGCTGAGGCCTCTCCCCCGGCCTCTGCCGGCGTATCTGCCGCCGCCGGGGCTTCCTCAGTGCTTACTGCTGTATCTTCGCCGGCTGCTTCGACAGCTTCTTCGCCTGCGCCAGCGGTTTCTTCAGTTTTGTCTACGGTTTCGTCCGCCATGTATCCTCCTAGAATCCCTTGAACGGATTTGGTCCGAACTCTTTAAGCTGCTCCGCGAAGTCATCCATGATCTTGGGCAGCTGGTCCCATTCATTCATGGCGAGCTGAACCTGCGTCACACGCTCCGACTCGAGCATCAGCCTGCTGAGCGTCTCCTGTACCTTGCCCAGGCGCTCGCTGGCCGCCTTGCTTCCCTTGACGAAGTGGCACTGGTAGTCATCGTCGTAACGGCAACCGATGAGCAGGAAGCCCTCGATACCGGCCGATAGCGCATCGGCTATCCAGACCAGGTTTGTGCCGCCGAGGCATCTCATGGTGATGAAGCGGTAGAAGGGACTCATCTTGAGCTTGTTGATGCCGGCGATATCAAGAGCGGGATAGGCATCGTTCTCGCAGATCAGCGCGATAATCCTCGGCTTGCTGTCTTCTTCAGGAACATTTATCGCCTTCATCTGATCGGCGATCATGTTGACGCTGTAGTTCTTGAAGGAGATGATCCTCTGCGGGCAAGCGCCCATGCAGGTACCGCAACGGCGGCAGCGGTTTGTGTTCGTCTTCGGAGTGCCATTTTCCTCTTCATCAAGGACGCCAAACGGACACTCTACAGTACACCGGCGGCACTGGGTGCAGTTGGTGAAGTTTATCTCGGGGAAACTCTCGTCCCCGGACCGCGGATGTACCGCCTGGCCGCGTGATGTCAACTCGACGCACTGGATGGCCTTGAGCGCCGCGCCTGCGCCGTCGTTTGCCGACTGCATGGCGGTCATTGGCGCTCTTACCGAGCCGGCGGTGTAGATGCCGGTCCGACGGGTCTCATAGGGGAAACAGACGAAGTGCGAATCCGGGAAACCATACTTCAAGTAGGGAAGTTCCGGACCCTGCCTGTAGGCCAGGTTCAGAACAACCGGATCGGCGATGACTTCCTTGATGATACCGTCCTGGGTCTCGGTCTCCTTCCACTGGCCCACGTATTCCGGGGTCAGGTCGGTGACCTTCTCTACGCCTTCGGGAAGCATGTTGGTGACCATGCCGGTAGCAAGCACCAGCATGTCGGCTTCGATGCGCACCTTTTCACCGAGGATCGTGTTGTCGATCTCCAGGATGATATTGCCGGAGGTGTCCTCGGTTATGCTGACGATCTCGCCCTTGGTAAGCATGACGCCCGGATTATTCTGGGCGGCCTTGTAGAAGTTCTCATACAGGCCAGGCGTCCTCATGTCCTTGTAGACGATGAAAGCACTGGCGTCGGGATCGCTCTCGGTGACATAAAGCGCCTGCTTAAGCGATGTCATACAACATACTGACGAGCAGTACGGCAGGTGTTCTGGGTCACGCTGGCCGGCACATTGCAGGAACGCGACCCGCTTGGCCTTCTGGCCGTCAGATGGCTTGTTGATGACTCCGTTGTTGGCGGCTGCCATCTCCTCGACCTCGACGTTGGTTACAACGTTTTTGAACCTTCCGTAGCCCAGATGATCGAGCTTGTTAGCGTCATACGGTTTCCAGCCGATAGCCATGACCACTGAACCGATCCTGTGAGTATCGGTGCTGCCGTTCTGGCTGATAGTAGCGTCATACTGGCCCGGCATGCCGGCGATGCTGTCGATGTGAGCACCGGTCATAACGGTGATGTTCTCATGATTCTGTACCGCGGTGATCTTGTCACCGATGTCAGAAGCCTTGACGTCTTCGAAGGGAGGCTGGTCCGGCAGGATGCGATACATCTTCTTTGCCCATCCGCCCAGCTCGGCTTCCTTTTCCGCCAGGATGACCTTATAGCCGGCCTTGGCGGATTCGAGGGCACTGGTGAGTCCTGCGGCGCCGCCTCCAATGACAAGTACTGTACGCTCTACAGCATCGATGAAGGGTTCCGTCGGTTCGGATTTCTGCGCGCGGACTATGCCCATGCGTAGATGATCCTCGGCCATCTCCTGCGTGTTCTCGTTGATTGCCGGGGCGGCTTCTGCTTCTGCAGCAGTTTCTTCCGCAGCGGCTGATTCAGGCGCAGCCTCGGCTTCAGTGGATTCGGCGGTAGCTTCCGCGGAAGCAGATTCTTCGGCTGCTGCGGTTTCACCCGCGACCTCAGCGCTCTCTTCGGGTGTCTCTTCGCCGGTCTCCGGACCCATCTGGCTCCAGACTACGTGCTCGCGCAGGTTGACCCGCTCGGTGATGTACTTCGAGGGATCGAAATCGAAGGTATCGTAATTTACGCGTTGTGAGCAGGCGGCGATCACGATCTTGTTGACACCATCATTGTTGATGTCATCCTTGATCACCTGCGCGCCTTCCTGGCTGCAGAGGAAAGGCACAGTCTTCACTACTTCGATTCGGTACTGGTTCTTGGCGATATTCCCGAGCTTCTCAGTGTCGAGCGCTTCACCAATTCCGCAATCAGAGCATATGTATACTCCGAGTTTAGGATCTGCCATGTCTAGTTACCTCCTGACATCTCGACGGCTCCGGCAGCAGTTGGCACGCCGCCGTTGCTCTGAATGCTCTTGAGAGCTGCTCCGGTGGAGTCCTGGACTGACGAAGCGACATCGTCAGGCCTCCGTGCAACGCCACAGCCGTACAATCCGCTTTCCATCTTTTCGTTATCGATAAAACCGTTGGCCTCGAAAGCGAGGCTCGCGGGTATATTCTGACTTTTTGCAGCGGGTTCCATGCCAGCCGCAAGGACGACCATATCGAAGGTAGCCTCTATCTTGCCGCCTCCCAGGATATCCTCGACAGTGACAGTCACGTCGCCGGCGCTGTTTTCCTCGATCTTGGCCACCTTGCCCTTGGTCATGGTGATTTTCTCGTCTTCCTTGACCATCATCAGGAAGTCCTCATACTTGCCTGAGGCACGCAGGTCGATATAGAAGATCGTCGCGGTGCTGTCTTCGGGATAAGAATCCCGAACATATGTAGCCTGTTTGAGAGAAGCCATGCAGCAAATCGACGAACAGTAATCGAGGTTATTCTCGTCGCGGCTTCCGGCGCATTGCACGAAAGCCACGTTTTTGGCTTCCTTGCCGTCTGATGGGCGCAGGAGCTTGCCCTTGGTCGGACCGGCAGGCGCAGCAAGGCGTTCCATCATCACGTTGGTGATGACGTTTTTAGCTGTACCGAAATTGAGGTTGTCGATCTTCGAAGCGTCATACGGGTTCCAGCCGGTGGCGAACACTATGCTGCTGACGTTCACGTCAACTGACTTCGGCTGCATTTCCAGGTCGATGGCTCCATACTTGCAGGCATCGGCGCAGGCATTACAACCGCTACCACAGGCGTTCTTGTCAAGCACGTACCTCATCGGGAATGCCAGCTCGTGGGGCAGGTAGATCGCCGTTGTGTTGTCCATGCCGTAATTGAAATCGTTCGGGCGTTCCCCCGGACAGGCTGCGACACAATCTCCACAACCGGTACATTTCTCGTTCACATACCGTGGGTTTACCTGGATGTTCACATCATAGTTTCCCTCACTGCCGGAGATGTTCTTGACTTCAGCGAGTGTGTGAAAACCGATCTTCGGATTCTGCTTGATCCTTTTGAAATTTATCTCAAGACCACAAAGTGGCGGGCAGAGCTTGGGGAAATACTTGTGAAGCTGTGCCACGCGACCGCCGAGATAGGCGTTCTTCTCGACGATGATGGCTTCAAGGCCCGCTTCTGCAGCCTCCGCGGCGGCGGTTATGCCGCTGATGCCTCCCCCTACTATTAAAACTTTATCAGCCATTACGTCCCTCCTCGTGAGACTCTAGCGCGAAAGCGTTTCCGTGATCCGTGATGGGCAGAGCCCTAATATATCCCGGGGACATAATCATTTGTGTCCCCGGACCAATAAGGTTTGGGACAGCATCCTCGTACTCCCGGGCTTCTCATGCGTTTGACCTGCTCATAACGCATCACGGCATTGTGAGGGCGGGACAGGCCTGTAGGCCTGTCCCGCCCATTAACTCAGGTCCTTACCTGACCAATTTGTACTAGGCCGGGGTCGGGGCTGCTACCAGCTCGACATACGGGACCTTCTTGTGCTCCCAGGTGTTGCTCTCCAGGTTGTACTTGGAGTTAGTGAAGCACTTCCAGTTCTCGTCGTCCACGACCGGGAAGTCACCACGGTAGTAGTAACCGGGGTAGCGGGTCTCTTCACGGAAGTTGATGTGACGGGCGTGAGCCTCAGCTGCCCAGATGCGGTGGTAGTTCTCCCAGCAGCGCAGCAGCTCGTGCAGATCAGAAGCTGCGAGCCTGGCTGCATCCTCTTTCAGGATGTCGAGCTTGCGGAGGCCTTCGGCCAGCAGCGTGCCGCTGGTCGTGTACCAGGTAGAACAACCGCCTACATACTCGTCCATGATCTTCATCAGGCGGAACTGCAGCATCCGCGGAGAGATGTAGTTCGGGTTCACGTCGATGTTCTTCGGCGCGGTGGTGTAGGAGTTGTACTTCGCATAGAGCTCCAGCGGCGCGTACATCTCAGCCACCAGGTCATCTACGCTCTCCTTGACGGCCGGTGTGTAACCTTCGTGATCGAGGCACCATGAGACCATCATCTTGCCGGCGATCCTGCCCTCGGCATGGGAGCCGGAGGAGAACTTGTGGCCGGAAGCGCCTACTACGTCACCGGACATGAACAGACCGTTGACGGTAGACATGCGGTTATAGCCCCAAGACCATTCTTCGGGGGCTCCCGGGATGTCGCCGGGGCCGCTTACCCAGAAGCCGGCGCAGCCAGCGTGGGAACCGAGCAGATACGGCTCGGACGGCATAAGCTCGGACGGAACCTTGTCCGGCTCTACATCGTTGGCGGCCCAGAGGCCGGCCTGCGCGATGGTCATGTCGAGGAAGTCTTCCCAAGCCTCGGCTTCGAGGTGCTTGAGGGCCTTCTCGTCCATGGTCTCAGCCAGCTTGGCCATGGCCTTGTCGGTGTGCATCATGATTGGGCCGTTACCAGCCTTCATCTCGATCATGGCCGCGTGGTTACGCAGGTTGGTGCCCATCGGGTTGTCGTACGGTGCGAACTGCTCGTGGATGATATCCGCGTGCTTGACGCAGTAGTCCTCACCCAGGGCGTTGGTGGCCTGTGCCTTGAAGAACAGGAACCAGGCGCCGACCGGGCCGTAACCATCCTTGAAGCGCATGGGTACGAAGCGGTTCTCCATCAGGGTCAGCTCAGCGCCGGCCTGGATGCCCATGGCATAACCGGAGCCGGAGTTCCATACGGGGAACCAGGCGCGGCCCATGCCCTCGCCGACCGACCGCGGCCGGAAGACGTTGACGGCTCCACCGGAGCCATTGAGGACGGTGTTGGCCTTGAAGACATACACCTTGTTCTCGCGTGTGCTGAAACCGATGGCGCCAGCGACACGGTTGGGCTCGTTGGAGTCCATGAGCAGCCTGGTGCAGAATACGCGCTCGTAGAGGTTCTCAGCCATGCCTGTAGCGGCTTTGTTGAGTTCCAGAGCTTTCTTGGCTACCTCGCCGACGATGGCCTTGTAGGACTCGCCGTTGATCATGATCTGCCACTTGCCTGAGCGTACCGGCATGGCACCATCTTTCAGGGAACCCATACCGGCGTTACGGGCGGCGATGCCGTCCATGGAGTGGCCCTCGGCGTCTTTCTTCCAGATCGGGAGGCCCCACTCTTCAAACAGGTCCACGGAGTCATCGACGACACGGGCGAGGTCCCAGGTAAGGTCTTCGCGGGTGATGCCCATGAGGTCGGAGCGGACCATGCGTACATAGTCCATCGGGTCGTTGTCACCGATGTAGGTGTTGATGGCTGAGAGGCCCTGGGCGACGGCGCCTGAGCGCTCGACCGCGGCCTTGTCGACCAATACTACCTTGAGGTTCTTCGGGTTGGCCCAACGGACCGCTTCAAAGGCAGCACCGGCGCCGGACATACCGCCACCGAGGATGAGGATATCGCAAGACACCTCTTCCACTGCCGGCTTCTCAACAAACTGGAAGCTGTTTGTTTCTTTCTCCATGCTCTATCTCCTTATCTTCCTGTTAATTGATCAGTCGATCGCGAAATTGAAGAAGCCGGGCTTCTTAATATCGTCGAAGTTCGCCTCGGGCATGCCGGCGTACGGGTCGGTGATGCCATCGGGGCGCATGTTGATCGGGAACTTGAAGCGCTTGAGGGTGCCATTGCGGAACTTTACGGTCCACATGATGGAATCGGTACCCCGCATCGGGATAACGGAAGCACCCAGAGGAGCGAAGTCAGCATAAGCGCGGACCTCGATCGCCTGCTGCGGGCAGATCTTGACGCAGTTGTAGCACTCCCAGCACTGCTCCGGCTCCTGGTTATGAGCCTTCATGCGCTCTGTATCAAGAGTCATCAGGTCGTGCGGGCAGATGTACATGCAAGCGGTCTTTTCCTGACCCTTGCAGCCATCGCATTTTTCTGTAATCACGAAACTAGGCATATCGTTTTCCAACCTCCTTGATGTTGATATTTCTGCCTTGATTCACCTGCTGTTACTTAACTGTCCTGCACCCCCTCTCCTGGGATAAGTATTTCGAGAAATATAATGGCTTCAGCAACTGGCTGATTGCCGGATTAAACGCCTTCCGAGTACTTGTGGGTCTTGATCTCGACCTTCTCGGTCAGACCCTCGTAGTACTCACGCAGGATGGTGAGGACTTCGGGACGGCTGAAGTGATCGGGCACATCCTCGCCCTCGGAGAGCATCTTGCGCAGCTTGGTGCCGCTGAGCAGCATGCGGTCTTCCTTGCCGTGGGGGCAGGTGCGCATCGAGGCCATGCCGTCGCACTTGGTGCAGTAGAAAGTCCAGTCGATCTTGAGCGGCTGGGTCTCGAGGGCGCCGGCCGGGATCTCGTCGAAGATGTGGTGGGCGTCGAAGGGACCGTAGTAGTCACCGACACCAGCGTGGTCGCGGCCGACGATCAGGTGGCTGCAGCCATAGTTCTGGCGGAACAGCGCGTGCAGCAGGGCTTCACGCGGACCGGCATAACGCATGTCCAGCGGATAGCCGCCGACGGCGCAGGTGTCCTTGACGAAGTAATCCTCGATGAGGATGTCGATGGCGTTCTGGCGCACGTCTGAAGGTATGTCGCCAGGCTTGAGCTTGCCGAGCAGCATGTGGATGAAGACGCCGTCGCAGGTCTCGATGGCGATCTTGGCCAGATACTCGTGGGAGCGGTGCATCGGGTTACGGGTCTGGAAAGCGGCAACCGTGTTCCAGCCCTTCTCCTCGAAGATGGCCCGCGACTGCGCCGGGGTCAGATAGATCTCAGGATATTCTGAGGGGAAGTTGGCCTGGGAAAGGACCTTGACCGGGCCGGCCAGGTTGACTTCCTCCTGGTTCATGACCATGGCGACACCAGGATGCTCCATGTCATTGGTCGTATATACCGTCTGGCACTCGTGTTCCTTGTCGATGGTGTACTTCTCGGTGACGGTCATGGTCGCCATCGTCTCGCCGGTTTCTTCGGAAACCAGTGCGATCTCCTCGCCGTCCTTGATGCTGTCAGCCTGACCCTGAGTGGTCGAGAGGGTGATCGGGATCGGCCAGAAGGTCCCGTCGGCCATGGTGAATTTGTCGCAGACACCCTGCCAGTCAGCCTTGGTCATGAAACCGGTGAGCGGTGTGAATCCGCCGATGCCCATCATGATCAGGTCGCCCACTTCGCGAGATGAGATGCGCACCTGGGTCAGGCTCTTGGCCTTCTCCTGCTCCGCTGCGAGTTCCGTTCCCGACAGCAAAAGCGGCATTAATTTCTTGTCCTTACCGTGTGGATTTACCAAAGCCATTAGCGTGACCCTCCTGTTAGATAGTTACCTGGTATTGATATTGACGCGCGCTTCAGCTTATTCCGAGCGTCGCCGTGACATTCGCGAATATATCATCGATGCTGCCGGTGCCGCTTAAAGACTTGAGAATCCCCTTGCCGGAGTAGTAGTCGATCAGAGGGGCAGTCTGCTGGGTGTAGACTTCCAGGCGTTTCTGGATGGTCTCTTCCTGGTCGTCGTCACGCTGATACAGTTCGCCGCCGCACTTGTCGCACTTGCCTTCAGTGGCGGGAGGGCTGAAATAGATGTTGTACATCTGGCCGCAGTCCTTGCAGGTGCGTCGGCCGGTAAGGCGTTTCATGAGGTCTTCGAGGGGGACATCTACGCTGAGTGCGGAATCGAGAGGCATGCCCAGCTCTTCAAGCATGGCGTCGAGGGCTTCTGCCTGCGCGGTGTTCCTGGGGAAGCCGTCGAGGATGAATCCCTTTTTGCAGTCGTCATCCTGGAGACGCTCCTTCATCATGCCCAGCACTACGCTGTCGGGGACAAGCTCACCTTTGTCCATGAAGGACTTGGCTTCAATGCCCAGCTCGGTTCCTTCCGATACCGCCGCCCTTAGAAGGTCGCCCGTTGAGATCTGAGGGATGCCCACCATCTCGATCAGCTTTTTCGCCTGCGTTCCTTTTCCAGCCCCTGGTGCTCCAAGTAATACTAGTCTCACGCTTGCCTCCATTTAGATGGCACGGTTATTGTGCTGGCCGGCATTTGAATTGTTTGCCGGTCAACCTTATCTATATAAAGAACAACTAGATATCTGGCAGGACCTGAAGCGACGAAGTCACCAGTCGCTCGATACGGCTTAGTTACGCGAGTGTTGCCTGTGAATGATACGCGGACCGCTGATTACGACTCTGTGGAAACCGCGCGAGCGCTATTGTATACCGACGGGAGTATATGTTTCAAGAAGCAAACGAGGTCTATTTATTAGTCTTTCTTATCAGGCTTATCAGCCGCGTTTGCGCGGTATCAGCGGATTCAGCGGTCAAGCCATGAAGGAACCAGCTGCCATGACTCACCCAGTTCCCGCCGGTGCTCGCGCCAGGATGGCTCGTGGCGTGCGACCAGCGACCAGAAACGCCGCGAATGGTTCAGCTGCCGGATATGGCATAGCTCATGTACCAGCACATAGCGGACCAGATGCGGCGGCAGGAAAAGGAGTTTCTGGTTGAGGCTGATAGTCCTTTTTGGCGAGCAGCTGGCCCAGCGGGTCTGCTGGTTGCCGATGATGGCTTTTTCGAACTCCAGACCAGTCTCGCTGCTGAGTTCATGGAGCCAGGGAACAAGATGGGCGCGGGCCTTGCGGCCGGTCCAGCGGCTGAGGGCGAGCAGGCATTGCGGGGTATCGCCCGTCCTCCCGGTAAGCCTGAGATGATTCTCCGAATGCTCCCGGACGACCGTGCGGCTGGAATCGGTGTGGTTAACGGCAACGGACCAGGTCTCGCCGATGGCATGAAAGTCGATCTCGGCTGGAATCGAGGGTGGACGCCTGTCCGCCAGCTCCTGGCGGCGCTCGTCGGCCCAGCGCCTGGCATTCTCGATCCAGGTTTTTTTGCTCCTGACGATCCCTGGCACGCGCTTGAGGCTGTATCCTGCCGGGACGACCACCACCAGGCCTTTCTCGGGTGTCATGTTCAGGCGGACCGTCCTGGCGCGCGGACTGACTCTTATCGAGTAATCGAAGATCTCGTCCGGGGGAAACAGGGTCAGGGGGGTTGCTTCTCCCCCCGGCGTCGGTTCATGTATCTGGGAGGATTCGTCCATGGGCAATATAATGCCCGTGGATCAGAGGATATTCAATGGATGGAAGAAAAAAAGTCTACGCCGAGTGGGACAGCTTATCAGCCTTCATCATCATTCTGCCTCTGGAACCGGCAGTTCAGCCTCGACCAGCGCTGGCTCTCCCCCGCCCCGTCGCTCAGAAACTTTTTTCTCCAGCCATTTGCGGGGCCAGTCGACAAGTTTCTGCAGGCCGATACAGATCGCCAGCAGAAGCGGGATCGAGGCCACGGCGACAAACGGGCTTGAAGCCCTTCCGACCGCGATGAGCCCGAGTCCGCCCAGCAATGCCATGAACTGATAATGGAAAAGGTAGATCGTATATGAGTTCTCACCAAGTCTGGCGACGAAAGCACCGCCTGGGATGGTGAAGCTGTTTTCGATGGCAGCCAGACAAAACAGCGTCACCGCCATGTAGAACAGCGGGATCAGCCATAATTCTGAATGAGAGAAGATCTTGTCGGGCACCCGGATCGACCAGGTCAGGAAGAGCAGCGCGGCTGTTGTCGCGCCCATGACCGGCCAGCCCTTAAGCTGTCTGACTCCTTTTTCCGCAAGCGGAGCTATCAACATGCCCATCGCAAAGAGCACCAGATTGCCCAAGAGAAAACCGCGGTAATAATAAGTTAGCGGAATCACCAGATCCGGCAGGCCCGCCCGGACTTCCACATTCAGATACAGAAGCGAAGTCAAAAAGAACAGGAAACCTGTGAGGCCAGCGACGGCCAGGGCGAAACGTGCTATACCCAGTCTGCGCATCACCATATAGAACAGGGGCGCGACCCAGTAGCACTGCAGGATCGCCGTGATGAACCATAGTTCGTTGTTTCTGACGAAGGGCACTCCCATCCAGATCAGGACGGAATACAGCCCTGAGTGGTAGAGCTCGTTATATATCTCAACAGCCGGCATGTAAAAGAGTGGGATCGTCAGAAGCGAGAGCCAGTAGAGCGGGTAGATCCTGACAGCCCGGGTGTATGCGAACTTGATCAGGACCTTGCCGGTGGGATCTCCGCGGGAAAATCTTTTCCGCAGTGAATAATAGAGGCCGAAACCGCTCAGCACGAAGAATATCGAAACCGCCTCCGAGGCGTATTCGGTAAAACGGCGTGTGTAGAAGGCGTACGCGTAGTGACTCGAATAATGCGCTACCAGTACTACGAGGATCGCCAGGCCTTTAAGGATGGATGTGGTTCTGCGAGAGCCCGTTTTTCAACCTTGTACATTATTGCACGAGCCTGGGGATTCTCGCCTGAACTCAAATGATAATGCATCGGTGCTGTTTATTAAAGAGTTCTCACAGGTTATATGGCGGAGGGGAAGGGATTCGAACCCTTGAGGGACTCGCGCCCCTGCCGGTTTTCAAGACCGGTGCGTTCAGCCGGACTCCGCCACCCCTCCGCGGAATTGATCAGTACCGCGTGATCGTGTCTGTGCCCATGAAATCCCTGAGGACCTCGGGAACCGTTATGGTGCCATCCTCATTCTGATAGTTTTCGATGATGGCCGCAAATGTCCGCCCTACGGCAAGGCCGCTGCCGTTATTCGTGTGGACGAAGCGGGGCTTGCCGCCTTCAGCAGGCCGGTAGCGGATATTCAGCCGTCGCGACTGGAAGTCCAGATAATTGGAGCAGGAAGAGATCTCCTTGTAGTCATTATAAGAGGGCAGCCAGACTTCGATATCGTAAGTCTTCGCGGAGGCAAAACCCATATCTCCAGTGCAGAGCGCGATGGTCCTGTAAGGCAGTTTGAGCCGCTTGAGGATCTCTTCGGCGTTGGCGGTCAGAGCCTCCAGCTCTTCGCCTGACGTCTCGGGTGTCATGAACTTGACCAGCTCCACCTTGTTGAATTGATGCTGGCGGATGAGCCCGCGGGTATCGCGTCCAGCAGCGCCGGCTTCCCGCCGGAAACTGGGAAGATAAGCGGTGACATGGATGGGAAGATCTTCCTCTTTCAGCATCTCGTCCCGGTAGATGTTAGTGACCGGCACTTCGGCGGTGGGATTCAGGTAGAGGTCGTCGTCACGCAGTTTGTACATCTCGGCCTGGGCGAACTTCGAAAGTTGCCCGGTTCCACGCATGCTTTCGCTGTTGACCAGGATCGGCGGAAAGAGTTCTGTGTAGCCATGCTCTCCCGTATGCAGATCCAGGAAGAAGTTGATCAGAGCCCGTTCCAGGCGCGCGCCCATTCCCCGCAACAGGGTGAACCGTGATTCGGCGACCTTGGCGCCGCGCTCCTGGTCGATGATCCCCAGTTCGGCGCCCAGGTCCCAGTGAGGTCGGGCCTCAAAATCGAAGCTTCTTGGCTCTCCCCAGGTGCGAATCGTGACATTGGCGTTCTCGTCGACACCATCCGGCACATCGCGCAGCGGCGTATTGGGAAGCTCAAGGACGATGTCCTCAAGCTGGCTCTCGATATCTTTCAGTACCAGGTCGAGGGCCTTTATCTCCTCGCCGACTTTCTTCATGGCGCTGATCTTCGCCGATGCGTCCTCGCCGGTTTTTTTTGCAGTAGCTACTTCGTCAGATACCTGATTGCGCAAAGCTTTCTTTTCTTCTGCCTCGACGATTATCTCCCGGCGCTTCTTGTCGAGCTCGGCGAACTCGTCAAGCGGGGCGTCAATGCCCCGGCGTTCCAGAGCCTTTTTTATTTCATCCGGCTCGCTACGCAGCCGCTTGATATCCAGCATTGGTTCTCCTGTTAGTGATCTGACGACCTAGTCTACCCGAAACGGGGCCGGGTTCGCTAGAATGGAATTAGCCATCGAGAGAGGAAGTCCTTGGGAACCGAATCTGCATACGATCTGCTCAGGCGTGGCGAGTCTTTTTTAAAAAGCCGTCATCCCCAACAGGCGGCGGTGGTTCTGGAGCGGGCGCGCAAACAGGAACCTGGCCGCTCGTCGATACGCGAGGCGCTGGGCAGGGCCTATTATAATTCCGGGCGATACGATGCAGCCGCGTCAGAGTTCAGATATGTAGTCGAATGTTATCCCACCAACGCTTATGCGCATTATTGCCTGGGCCGGTGCGGTGTGAAGCTGGGAGACGAGCTTATGGCCCGCCGCCATTTCCGGCTTGCCAGGGCATTCGGATACGAATGGGACTAGACCCTTACCACTTCCACTTTGACTGAATCAGGATAAACGCTGACCAGGAGGTAATGATCGTAACCTCCAGCGCTCTCGGGGAAATAAAGGGGCGCGCCGGCGCCACCGGTCACGTAGGCATCGATACCGCCGAGTTCGTAGGCAAGATATGCGTGTATGTGACCGAAGAAGAACGCTTCCATGTTCGGGTAGGCTGAAGCTGTCTCGACCAGTTCCTGACCCGAACGCAATCCCTCTCCCCCCTTCTCTCCAGAAACGTGGTCTGAAGGCAATGCCGGATCTGCAATCGGGATATGTGTGAATATAAACTGGTTGCGCTTGCCGCTGTTGGCAGCCAGGTCAGAACTCAACCATCGCATCTGATCGCCATCGATGCCTGTCATGTCGTCGGCATTGTCAAGGATTATGAAATGGTCGCTGGCGTGATCAAAGCTGAAATAGTAAGAGCCGATGATATCTTCATAATCCTGGCTGACGCCACCGCTGCCGACATCGTGGTTGCCAGGTACGGTATGAAACTCAAGCCCTGACTCTTCGACAAAATCCCTGTAGACCATCAACTCATCGCTGCTGCCGCTTCCGGTGACATCACCAGTATTGACCATGAATATGGCTCCATGTGACTTGGCCGATTCGACGATGCGCGTGAGCACACCGCTTTCGATGCCCATCGTCCGGTTGTCGCCACAGACAGCAAATATGTACAGCGGCTGAGCCACTGCTGTCGATGAAGTCGCTGCCGTAGTCGGAGCAGTTGTTGTATTCGTGCCGGATACGCCGTTATCGCAGCCAGCTGACATCGACAGGACGGCCAGCAGGACGGCCAGAAAAATGATGCCTGGCCACAGGTCATATCCAAGTTTTCGTTTGATAACCATCATTCGGAAGTCTCAGGTGGCCCTTCCGGCAACTCACCAGTCGCCGCGAAGGTCTCGGCATCGGCATGGAGCCGATGTAAAAGCAGGTGTAACTCCCTCTGCTGGGGATCGAGGTCGATCGCCCTGGTCAGCGAAGCGATTCCGGCCGCGGTATCATGCAGGTCATAGAATTCGATCAGCGCGAGGCTTTCTAGGTGTGATGACTGCTCAGGCTCCAGCTCGACGGCATCCAGCAGCAGTGATCTGGCTTCTGGATAATCACCGCGGGCCGTGGCGACTTCGGACTCGATGATCAGTGACTGTGTGTCAAATGGATTCAGCTGGCCGGCGCGACTGGCGTTGCGTGCGGCCGCGTCAAGGTCGCCAGCGGCGAGCCGGCCGCGGGCCCGTTCAGAAAAAGTCTCTGAGCCGATGAGCGCGAGGCACATGGCCGAAAGCAGTACCGCAAGTGCCATAGCCGTCATCCTCAGCCAGACCGGCACCATGAGCATAGATCCTGGCTGCCTGGAAGGACCGGCCGGTGATTCGGCTGCTTCCAGGCGGAAGGCGAGCCCGGCAATGAGAAAAAACGGGATAGCCACAGCCGGCAGCTCCCAGTTCCACTCCAGGCTCGAATCGGCGAGCCAGGCTCCAAGTGCCACAAGCATTGAAAGATAGAGTCCGTCCCTTCTGACAGCCGCATCCGTGAATAGCGGCCGAATTAGTCCAAAAGCTATAGTTACGGTCAAACCAGCCAATAGCAGGAAACCAAGAGCACCCTGATCTGAAAGAAAACGTATCCAGATGGAATGCGGATCACGCGCAAGTCCTACACCGCTCTGCTTCTGGAGGTTGGCGAAACGGTAGGTGCCGGCGCCGGTTCCCACCAGTGGATGTTCCTTGAAGTTCTCTACACCGATCCGCCAGTGCTCGATTCGTTCGCCGTCCAGGGTAGTCAGGCGCGATATGCCATTCGTTCCTGAAGACCCGTCATCTGCCGTTCCTGGTCTCGATTCGTCGCGTAGCTTCCATTCATCAAGTTTGTCTGTGATGCGTGTCCTCTGGCTCAGTCCGATAGCGGCGACCACGACAAAAAGAGACAGCCAGAACACAAGCGCATATGTGAGCCACCTGCGCGTGTCCGGCAGGCTGGAAGGCAGGAACAGGCTGACTGATTTCAAGACGCCGGTCACGACCACTCCAGCGATGAGCGCGATAGCGAACTGTCTGCCCTCAGCGGGATCTATCCGGGCTGCTGCATCTGATGAATGCAGACTCGGAAGTGACAAATATGTGAACGAGATCAATGCACCGGCAGGGAGCACTGCCGCAAGCAGCGAGAGCAGCGAAGCCAGTCTCTCCCTGCTTACGGCAAGCCAGAGCAGAACCGAGATTGCTCCAATTGCCAACCCTCCGCGGGAGAGAGTGAAGAAGAGCGTGACCCCGAGCACGAAAAGCGCGGAGGCAGCTGCAACCCTGCCTGAACGAGGGATCTCAGGCGATGAGGAAATCCAGAGACAGGGAAGGATCGATATGACCATGAAAATGGCTAGGGCGTTCCAGTAGCCGAGGCTTCCCATGATCCGGCCACCGGCGATTGCGAACTCCTGCGAATACCCAGGGCTGATCTTGGCAAGCAGGGCAAAGCCTCCAAGGGCCGTGCCGAGCAAAGTGAACGCTGCCGTGGAAAGGATGATATCCCTGCGGTTAGCAGAGCCTGTCAGCACCAGGAAGAAACAGGCAACATATATCGCAACGCGCGAGAACTCGTTGAGGGAAGAGTCGGGGCTGATTGACCAGAATGTCGAAGCACCGGTCCAGAAAAGGATTGCCGTAGAGAAGAGCAACGGTAATAAAGATGTGCGAGGTATCTCCAGCCGGTCCCAGTCAAGAAGGATCACCAGACCAGCAAGCGTCCACCCACAAACCGCCGCGGTAAGAAATTCCCGCGAGAAATAGCCTCCGTCATTGGCGGCAAGCCATGCGGTCAGGATCAGAACGCCACCTGTCCCGAGCCAGGCGCTCAACCTGGCAACGGCAACATTCCCCTCTATGGCATTTGATGGATTTGACATTTTTTGGGGCACCTCAGTCATTCTACTGACTGTCACTGCAAGGTCCAAACAGCTGTACGGATTATGTAAATATATTGCTGCTGACGAGACATGGTGTCCGATTGTCTAGGGGTTTTCCCTGATTTACCCCCGGGAAGTATAGATTTCCACTGTTTATGCGGGTTTGTGTAGCTTGTTTCTATTGACCGGATGCTCATGTTTCTGCTATCCTTAACATCCAATACGGGTGGCGGCGAAAGCCGCTATAGTAGTTTATGTAAAACGAAAGGAGGTGGATTACATGAGGAAATGGGCAATACTCGCCAGCGTATGGCTGGTCTGCACCGCTTCGCTCGCCTTCGGCGCCGTCGCTTTTGGTGACGACGATGATGAACATGATGGTGATCATCATTCCCGCGACTGTGAATACAGGAGGGGCCGGCTGGTGTGTGAAGAACATCACTAGTTATTACATAAAGTAACGGAGCTAATCCCAAGCGCTCATTGTTCAGGTTTTTTTGTTCGCGTTGAGAGTTCGAGTTGTCGTAGAGTTCAGAGTTCGGTAGCCGGGTTGAAGAGTAGAAATCAATAGATGGTCCGCGGTTTGCGGTGGGCTTTAGCCTGCTGTGAAGCGGTGGATTTGTCGAACTCTTCTTCGTCGCTCTCCATTTCTGGATAGTGGAAAACTCCTCTTTATTATTTATGTCTCCGCGTGCTTTCCGGTTGGTTGAATTCCGGTTATGCAGGGCAAAAAGGTCCTGTTCGCCCGATGCCAGATTACGGGTGAACCAACTTCCCCCCAGAAGTCTTACAGGAAATTGAAGAAGGCGCCTCGAGAGGGGCGCCTTTTTTTATCTCATATCTATCTTCCGATCGATCTTGCTAAGGGCAATAGCCATCCGGGTGGCCCTGATGCCATCGCCAGGCACTCTCAACGATCGACCTCAGGGACGGATGCTTCGGTTGCCAGCCAAGCTCCTGCATGATCTTCTCAGAGCTTGCCACCAGCACAGCCGGATCGCCCGCCCGCCGTTCGGTCTCCTCGACCTCGAATTCGATTCCGGTGACAGAGCGGGCGGAATCAATGACTTCACGCACTGAATAGCCCTTGCCGTTGCCGAGGTTGTAGTGCAGGCTTTCCCCATCGAGCCGGCGCAATGCCAGCAGGTGGGCCTCGGCGAGGTCTCGTACATGGATGTAGTCCCGGATGCAGGTACCATCCTTAGTCGGATAATCGGTACCATAGATCTGCACGGCTGACCTTTTGCCCGCGGCCGCCTGTAATACAAGCGGTATAAGGTGGCTCTCGGGATGATGGTCCTCTCCCCTCTCCTCCGACGCGCCGGCCGCGTTGAAATATCTCAAGGCACCATGCCTGATGCCATGGATACGGTCGTACCAGTCGAGTATCTGCTCGTAAGCGAGCTTCGATTCACCATAAGCGTTTGCCGGCTGCTGCCGGTGATCCTCCGCGATCATGTCGGTTTGAGGCTCTCCATAGACTGCCGCGGTCGACGAGAAGAGGATCCTGGAAACTCCAGATGTCTTCATCGCCTCCAGCAGGCTCACGGGCCGGCAGGTATTGTTGCGGAAATACTTGCCTGGATCCGACATGGACTCCCCGGCTTCGATGAAACCCGCCATATGGACGACCGCTTCGATGCCGTTTTCGCGGAGCGTAGCCTCTACAAGTCCCTCATCGCCCACGTCGCCCAGAACGAATTCAGCCGAAGGATGCACAGACTCACGGTGTCCGGTGGAGAGATTGTCGTAGACGACGACGTCTTCCCCGGCTTCCAGCAGGACCTCCGTGACTATGCTGCCGATATATCCGGCGCCACCTGTTATCAGCACCTTCATGTATTGATGTGTTGTGGGAATCGCATCACAATGCCTGATGATATAGGAGGCGATTCCGTATGCCAAACTGGTATACTCGGCATCATGAACATCCTATTCATCAGCGACATATTCGGGAAGCCCGGCCGGGAAGCGATGCTGGCAAAGCTGCCATGGATGATAGAGGAGTATTCGGCGGATTTTGTCATAGCCAACGGTGAGAACACCGCCAGCGGCGCCGGCATCACCACAAAGATAGCCGAAAAGCTGCTCGCAGGCGGTGTCGATGTCATCACTACCGGCAACCATGTATGGCGGCAGAAGGAAGTATTACCATTTCTCGCTCGCTCCGAACGGATCATCCGGCCTGCAAACTACCTGGCGGAAAATCCTGGCCGCGGCTGGACGGTCGTGGAACGTGACGGTGTCCGCCTGGCTGTGATCAACCTGTCTGGAAACCTGTACATCGGAGCGCCGCTGGGAGCGTTTCAGGTGATAGATGAGGTTCTGGCCGGGATTCCCGAAGACATCAAACATATCTTCCTCGACTTTCACGCCGAAGCCACCAGCGAAAAGGTGGCGATGGGTCACTATCTCGACGGCCGGGTCACCGCGGTAATCGGTACTCACACTCATGTCCAGACCGCCGATGCCAAGGTTCTTCCCAAAGGGACCGCTTATATGACCGATGCTGGTATGACCGGTCCGCGCAATTCCGTGATCGGAGTCAACAAGCAGATCATCATCCAGCGGTTCCTGACCCAGATGCCGGTGAGATTCGAGGTTGCCGAAGACGATGTCTGGATCGAAGGCGTGCTGGTCAGCACAGATGATAAAGGCCGGGCGACAGGTATCCAGAGCCTGCAGATAGAAGCAGACTAGCCCTTCCGCGGTGGCGCCTCGGGGCCGGATATATCCGAGGAGTCTTTTTCCCGTCCGGGAGAAACGATCATCAGCAGCAATACCAGCCCCAGCAAGAGGTTCCTCGCTGCGACTTCCACAACCATGTCCTTCTGCAAAAGATAGAGCTCCCAGTACCTGCCAGGGAATTCCCATTGGGTCAAAAGTAGAACGGCGGCAAACAGGCCTGTGATCAGGCCGCGGTCACGTCCCTTGATCAATGGGATCAACGGCAGTAGCCAGATAAGGAACTGAGGCGAGAAGACCTTGCCGCCGAAGATGAAGGTCGCGATGGCGACCGCTGTGAAGCGGACCAGCAGCGCCGGGTCCCAGCTGCCTGGGTCACCGCTCGAGCTGCGCCGCAAATATAACCAGTAGCCCGCGAGAAGTGCCAGCACCGTAATGGGCCCTGACAGCATCGCCAGCGCGTCTGACGCCGAGGCGAAGACGTTGTGGGAGCCGTAGGAGTTCATGATCCGCACGTCATAGCCGCTGAACTTGGCCATCAGCAGCAACGGTGAGGCCCAGCTGCTCTCCAGCTGAAGCGGCCTTTCCGCATGATAGAGAAAAGCATTGGCGAAGCCGGATGGCGCAGCGACCAGGAACGGCAGGGCGATAAAGAAAGCTGAGAGCGTCATCACGGCCGGGCCGGTGATCATCTCGCGGAATAAACGGCGCCGCCAGAGACTGATAAAGAACAACGGCGCTATCAGGATGGGTACTATCTTGGTCATGATGCCGACGCCCAGCAGCAGCCAGGCTGCCAGCCTGCGGTCGGTGACGAAACAGGCGAGGCTCGCCAGCATCAGGAATGCCGCAGCCAGATCGAACCTGAGCTCAACTATGGAGCCGAGGCAGAGAAGGAAAATCGTATAAGTGGCGAGCGTGCCGGCAAGTTTGCTGACGCTCTGCCACTGGCGCCAGGCGACGATCGAGAGCAGCCAGACGATGCCGCAGCTGAAAGCGAGCATCTCCGCCTCGAAGGCAATGACGAACCAGCTGTATCCAGAGCCGGATACCAGCCTCGGCAGCGAGAACAGCAGCATGGCCACCGGTGGATATTCCGAAGCGAAATCAGCATAAGGCATCATCCCTTCGGCGATCCTGCTGGCATAATCGTAATAAACCGGGGTATCGGTGATCGACCTGTCTCCATACCAGAGGACCTCGAAGGCGATCACCCAGATCAGGATCTGCGCAAGGATGAAGAGCAGCGTGATAAGCCGGCGCTGTCTTTTTTCAGTCAGGCCCAGGAAGCTATCTTTCAGGTCTTCATACCAATGCAGCAACAGGAAGCCTTTCTTTTTTCCTCGTCGAACGCTCTAGTAGCGCGATCAGAGCCAGCGGAAAGAACCATGGTATATAAAGATAGAACCAATGGGTCTGCAGCAACTCAAAGCCTACCAGAAGCGCAGCAGAGGCCGCGGCAAGCTGACCTAGTGATTTTCGCGGCGGCCAGAAAAAGGATACTCCCGCCAGAAGCACCAGCACATACTGCCCCACCCGCTGGATTCCCGCAAGGGCTTCTGGATGTTGCCCCCAGATGCTGAAAGGCGAATCGCGCTCGATCTGCCACTTGAGCGATCGTTCCCAGAAAACAGTGAAACTGCCGTCGCCAAGGAAGATGACAGGAAGCGTAACCGAGACAGCAACGGCGAAGGCGACGACGAATAGCGTCCTCCGGCCCCAGCCGTGCCAGGTTTGCGGGAAGGAAGCCCATAGCGGTCCCAGCAGCGCAGGAAAGAACTTTACCTGGGTGGCAAAGCCGAGCAGCAGCCCGGCAACCGGCGCCCGGTTGAGGAAGACGAACCCCCAGATCAGAAAAGCAGCGACGATGGAATCATTGACGTTGCAGCTTTGCACGAAAGTCGTATATGGGTAAGCGGCCCAGCCCCAGGCAAGGGCCAGCCCGAAACGCCGGCCTTCATCACTTACGGCCCGGGAGGCATGACCAGCTACCAGTTTCTTTCCAGCGACATACATACCCGCAAGCGCCAGCAGATCGAAGAATATGGCTGCGCCATGAGCCGCCGGCAGATCGTCCCAGCTTCCCGACCATTCCATAACGCGTTCGAAGGGTACGTAAACCAGATAATTCAGCGGGCCATAGGTGTCGCCGTTGCTGTTATCGGAAGGCATGTTGCCATAAGGCGCCTCCCCCTCCTGGATGTGGTGTGCGCCTATGACGCCAGAGTAACCGACATCCACGACGTTGGAGTCGGCGATATTGATCGCGATGCGGAACACGATCAGCGCCAGCAGGGCAATGAACATTACTTTGGGAGGGAAGTTGAGGTGCAGCCTCGATCTCAGCGGCCGGGGTGCGATCGTGGTCGGCGCCGAAGGTGAGCCGGGAATGGCGATGCGCTGGTTCTCGCGCTGGCGCCGGTGCCATACAGCCATGAAAAGGAGCCTCAGAAATAGATAGACCAGTGGAGGATAAGCCAGCGGCACGGAAGTGAAGATCTCTCCCTGGTTGAAAAAATAGTGTGACACGGTGAACGACAGCAGCACCAGCAGATCCAGATGAAGAAGGCGGAACGGATGCCGATAATCGACGAACGGTACCAGGAACAGCAGGCACAGCGGCAGCCAGATGTAAGGCTCGTTGACGATGCGGCCAAAGGCGCCCTCGTAGCCGCGGGCCATCTGCCAGGCAACCTGAGGTCCTACCCTGACTTCAGACACGGTCCCTGTCTCGTCGTCGATCTGAACCTCGGCGACAGAATCATCCCCGGCGTAATAACTCACAGTCCAGATGCGATCGTCACCAAGGTCGGCACTGGGTTCGACATCCGGGATGCCCTCGATCTCCTCGCGCACCTTTTCCTTGCTACCGGCGATGCCTATGGCTTCGTCCTCGGTGAGCACCGGCAGGTAATCGCCATAAGCCTCGGGCCTGATATTCATGGAGATCACCGAGCCGGTGTCATCATCAACTTCGACGGTGATGATCTTGCGATAATTTGCGGGATTGGTCCAGGAGACCTCCCAGACATGGGTCGTGCCATCCCAGTTGGCCCTGCGCTCCAGCTCGGGATGCTCGGAGGCTACCTTGCGAATATTGCCATATGAGGATGCGAGATCCTTGGCCTCAGCCTCGGTCAGACGGGGATCATCCGCGGCAGCAGCTAAAGGCACAAAAACCACACACAAAAAAACAATCAGAATTCCGGTGAAAACCGGGAGGTGGCCTTTACTTACCGGAGGCACCGGTGGAGAGAACCGCTCGTTAACGGGCGGTAGGCTGCCTGAAACTCCACAGCTTGTTGCCGGTGAAGTTGAGCACGGTCACCATACCGATTGCGATAGCCTGGGCGACGTACTGATCCAAGTTTCCATCTTCGACGAACAGTCGTAGCAGCATCATGTTCAGCGCCAGGCTGGTAGCGCTGATGATAAGAAAGCGGGTCGCCTGGGAGCGGATATCCCGTTCTGAGCTGCCAAAAGTCCAGTACCGGTTGAGCAGGAAGTTGTTGGTCACTGCTACAGCGAAGGACACAGTCCCTGCAAGCAGGTAATGGACTTCGAAACGGCTAACCAGAATCGAAAAAACCAGGAAGTTGACGATAAAACCGGAGGCGCCTACGAGGCAGTATTTCCAAAACTGCCCTACAGCCCTTCGAAGGCGAGCTTGCAGGTTGTTAGTTCGCGTGTGATCCAAATCTGACTCCGGCCCCCGGAGTTTCACTTCACGCTTTTTACGCCACTGCGAAGTAACTCTACCCGGACCGCCGGTAAGCTTAACATATTTCTGAGCTTAAAACATCCGACACTTCGGCGGCCAGCGACAGGCACCGTTCCGCGGTTTCCACGTCCCGCGAACCCAGCCCGCAGGATTCAGAGATGAAGGAATGCTCCAGCACTGCTTCCTCCGTCATGGATCCTCCAAAGCCGGCAACTTTCCGGGCTCCTGAGAGGACAATTTCGGCAAGCTCACGGGAGTTCCTCTCAAATGCCTTCCGTCCCGTCGGCACTATGCCCCAGGCGAGCATCCCGCCGCGCTCCATGAAGCCGGCGATCTCTTTTTCGTATATGAGCAGCTCCTGCAGGTGCCGGAAGGCGTCAAAATGAAGGATGTCCACCTCGGTCGAAGCCAGCAGCCCCCAGTCGGTGCCGCCGCAAACGTGGGTTCCGGTGTAGCCGTCGACTGCTGCATAGCATTCGTTGAGACAGGATACGACCTGCTCGGCTGGCAGGCTGATCATCGCCGAACCCACCTGGGTGAGGTATGGTTCATCGAAAAAGATGACCGGCTGCAATTCCGGGGCGGCTTGCCGGAAACGCTCGGCCTGCCAGCGGCCTTTATAGGCGAGCGTCCTGACGATGGCTTCGAACAGGTCTTCCTGATATAGGATCGGTTTCTGGGCGGCGTCGGTCACCGTAAGCCCGAAACTCAAAGGTCCGGTAACCTGGCCTTTGGCGTAGCGGGCTCCAGGCGATGGCAGGCGGGCGGCCATCGGCTCGAACCCCCGGGCATAATCTGGCGATATCGCGAGGAAATCCAGATCTTCCTCCAGATAATGTTCGTAGAAGAAAGCCATCTCTTCAGGTGCTTTCTCCAGGTCGAACCAGATCCGCCGGCCGGCCTCCTCAACAACTGCCGCCGGCATTCCCTCTGCGTACTGGATGTACATGCCCTCTCTAAAGTCTATCTTTGGCAGCTGCGGCCACCCGGGGCAGACGGGGTTATACCTGAACATCAGGTCGACGGCGGCTTCCGCGTCCGTATGCGGCAGGCTGCCGATCGCCAGGGTCGCGCATCGTGGCAGGTTCTTTTCCATCTCAGGAAACCCCTGCTGCTATCTTTTCAACCGCGGCGATCGCAGCCTGGATGTCATCGGCTGTATTGAAAGGGCCGATGCTGAGGCGCACGGCGCCGCGGCCCAGGGTTCCCATGACCTGGTGGGAGCCGGGAGCGCAATGGATACCGGCACGCGAGGCGATATTGTATTCCCGATCAAGGATGCCGGAGACCTCAGAAGCTGCCATCTCCCCCACGTTGAATGAGACCAGTGGCCCCCGTGGCGCCCCGAGCGGCGGACCATAGGTCCTCACGCCTGATATGGATGCCAGGCCCTCATGCAGGATTGCAGTAAGTTCTGTCTTGTGACGCGCCAGGTTCTCGATGCCCTCAGACTCGATAAAGTCGATGCCAGCGCCGAGTCCAGCGATGCCAGGCGTATTCATGGTGCCCGATTCATAGCGGTCAGGCCGGGCCAGCATATCCTGCTCCTCTTCGGAGTGGCTGCCAGTGCCTCCCTGGCGCACAGAACGAAGTTCCACCTCAGGAGATATGTACAGCATCCCTATGCCCTGGGGTCCCATCAGACTTTTGTGCCCTGTGCAGGCAAGCATCGAGATAGGCGTCTTCTCCATATCGAGTGGCATGCTGCCGGCGCTCTGGGCGGCATCCACCAGCAGCGGCACTCCGACTTCCTTCAGGGCCACGCTGATCTCCGGGATAGCCTGGATGGCTCCGGTGATATTGGAGGCATGAGTCATCACTACGAGCCTGGTCGATGCCCTCACCGCAGCCGTAACGTCAGCCGGATCGACCATACCGGTAGAATCTGCGGGCACCAGAGTCACCTCGACGCCCTCGTGGGTGAATACCTTTAGCGGCCGTGAGACCGCGTTATGCTCGACCATGGTGCTGACCACGTGGTCCCCCGGAGAAAGCAGGCCTCGCATGCCCATGTTGAGTGCGTCAGTAGCGTTCTGAGTGAAGATGATGTTGGCGCTGTCGGTGACATTGAAAAGCTTTGCCGCTTTCTGCCTTGTGCCGTGGATCACGCGGGCTGCCTCCACCGCGATCCTGTGGGCGCCACGGCCGGGGTTGGCGCACCAGTCGCGCAGGCACTGATCGACCGCGTCTATTACTCCTGGCGGCTTCGGGCACGAACTCGCGGCGTTGTCCAGGTATATGGGTCTGTCATCTGCGTTAATCAAATCTCTTCTCCACGTCTGTGATCATTGGCGACAGGTCTGCTGCCGGCTGGTAGAGCACATCATCAAGTATAAACCGGTTGCGGCTCGGGGAGTAGGAAAGTTCGAGTGAGTCATTGGTCCCGAAAGATACTACCAGCAGATCGGTAAAAGTCTCATCGCTGGCGCCAGGTTCGGGCTGGGCGCCAGAGATTGCGCCGGCGAAGGCGTCGTATTCGGGAGTCCCGCCGCCCACCATGTAGGAAGCAAGATTGCCGGCGTCATCCGAGACGAAGATGCTCAGGAAGCGCGCTCTGGGCACATCAGCAAGAGTCCGGGGTTCCACCATAGCTGTGTCTGACTGTCCGCCAGCGCCACCGGTCAGATCCATGCCGTCGTCTTCCATCCGGGAGGCCATGAAGATCAGCCCTGCCATGAGCAACGCCAGCAATCCCAGGAAAACCGGCAGTCGGTTTCTATTTTTTACTTTGGGCATCTGGTCTCCATCCGCGGCTATGATATCCCTAATCCGGGTATGTTGCCAAAGTTGCAAAAGTACTGCGAGTCTACGTATATTGTATTGTCTTCAGCAGGAACACGGGCGTAAACGACTACTTTCAGGCACGATCACATGACCGAAAGCGACAACGGGAGCAACACAATCTATCGCAAGGTATCACCGCGCGTCGATTTCCCGGCCCTCGAAGAAAGCATCCTGTCTTTCTGGAAGGAAAACAGCATTTTCCAGAAAAGTCTCGACGCCAGGGAAGGCAGCCCCGAGTTCGTCTTTTTCGAAGGCCCGCCGACCGCCAACGGCAAACCCGGTTCGCACCATGTGCTTTCGCGGATCTTCAAGGATATCTTCCCCCGCTACAGGACCATGTGCGGTTATCACGTACCGCGCAAGGCCGGCTGGGATACTCACGGCCTGCCGGTAGAGCTGGAAGTGGAGAAGCAGCTTGGGATCAGCGGCAAGCAGGACATAGAAAAGGTCGGCATCGCCAGGTTCAACGAGCTGTGCCGGGAGAGTATCTACAGATATCTCGAAGAGTGGGAAAGACTTACCGAGCGCATCGCCTTCTGGATCGATACCGGCGACGCCTACTACACGCTGACAAATACCTATATTGAGAGCGTCTGGTGGATCCTCAAGGAGATCTGGAAGAAAGACCTCCTCTATCACGATTACAAGGTCGTGCCATATTGTGCCCGTTGCGGCACCGCCCTTTCCAGCCATGAGGTCGACCAGGGCTACAAGACCGTTGAGGATCCTTCGATCTTCGTGAGATTCCCGCTGGCGGACGATCCCGATCTTTCCCTGCTCGTCTGGACCACGACACCCTGGACGCTGATCAGCAACGTGGCGGCCGCCATCAGTCCCGACATCTCCTACGTCGAAGTGAAGGCCGACGGCAGGCGCATGATCATGGCTCGCTCCCTGGTGGAAAAAGTCCTGGGTGAAGATACGGAGGTCATCCGTGAGATTCCAGCAGGCGAACTGGCGGGCAGGCGATACACTGCGCCATATGATTTCATCAAACCCGATGGAGAAGCTCATTTTGTGGTCAGCGCCGGTTTCGTCTCTTCGGATGAAGGCACCGGCATCGTCCACATCGCTCCCGCCTTTGGCGCCGACGACCTGACGGTCAGCCGTGAGAACGGCCTGCCGGTCATGAACGCCGTCACAGAGGAAGGACTGTTCGACGAACGGGTCACTCCGTGGGCAGGCAAATTCGTCAAGGATGCCGACGCCGGCATAGTAGAGGAACTGCGGGAACGGGGGCTGCTGCACACATTGGTGCCCTATGAGCATTCCTATCCCCACTGCTGGCGCTGTGATACGCCGCTAATCTATTACGCGAAGGCAAGCTGGTATATCAGGACCACCGCCATCAAGGACGAACTGCTGGCTGCGAACGAGACAGTCAACTGGTATCCGGAGCATATAAAGCACGGACGTTTTGGCAACTGGCTCGAGAACAACATCGACTGGGCTCTTTCCCGGGAACGCTACTGGGGGACGCCGCTGCCGGTCTGGCGCTGCGAGAACAGCCATGAGGTCTGCATTGGCAGCCTCGAGGAACTTCGCACGCTGGCAAAGCAGGACCCGGGTGACAGTCTCGACCTGCACCGGCCGTTCATCGACGATGTCATCCTGAAGTGTCCCGACTGCGGCGAGGACATGACCCGCGTGACCGAGGTGATCGACGCCTGGTTCGATTCGGGCAGCATGCCTGTAGCCCAGTGGCACTATCCCTTTGAGAACGAGGACCGTTTCCGGACGCGTTTCCCGGCGGATTTCATCTGCGAGGCCATCGACCAGACGCGCGGCTGGTTCTACAGCCTGATGGCCGTGAGTACGCTGCTGTTCGGTGAGTCGAGCTACAGGAACGTGGTCTGCCTGGGACACATCCTCGATCGCGACGGCCAGAAGATGAGCAAGTCTAAAGGTAATGTGGTCGAGCCCTGGCAGGTGCTCGACAAACAGGGCGCTGACGCTTTTCGCTGGTACCTTTTCACGGTCAGCTCCCCCTGGTATCCGCGGCGATTCTTTCCAGAGGCGATCGACGAGGTCGTCCGCAAATTCCTGCTGACCCTCTGGAATACTTACTCATTCTTTACGGTGTACGCTAATATCGACGCCTTCAATCCGTATGAGCATGAAGTCGCAGTTCCTGAGCGGCCGCTGCTCGACCGCTGGATAATAGCCTCCCTGCACAGGCTGACCGGCAAGGTGCGGGAAGGCCTGGATGATTATGAGGTGACAGCCAGCGGCCGCAGCATCCAGGAATTCGTCGACGACCTCTCCAACTGGTATGTGCGCCGCAGCCGCCGCCGCTTCTGGAAGAGTGAGAGCGATTCCGACAAGATCAGCGCCTACCTCACGCTCCACGAGTGCCTGGTGACTGTCGCCAAACTGCTGGCGCCTTATACACCTTTCATCTCTGAAGAGATATACAGGAACCTGGTCTGCTCCGTCGATCAGGGCGCGCCAGAGAGTGTGCATCTGTGCGACTATCCCGAGGTCAATCCTGCTGCCATCGATGAGGAGCTTCTATTTGAGATGGATATGGTGCGCCGGGTCATCAACCTCGGCCGGGCAGCGCGCAACAAGGCCGCCATCAAGACCCGTCAGCCACTGGCGGAAGCGGTCGCGGTAGCAACTCCAAAGGAGCAGAAGGCCATCGAGGCACTCGAAAACCTGGTTCTTGATGAGCTGAATGTGAAGCAGCTGCGGTTCGTCAGTGATGTCAGTGAGCTGGCCGGCGTCAGGCTGAAGCCGAACCTGCAGAAGCTGGGACCGCGCTTCGGATCGAAGCGGCCGATGGTAGACGCCGCTATTGCGGCGATGGACCCGGAACATACCCTGGCATTACTCGAGGCCGATGGCCAGATAGGCATCTCCGTGGATGGCCGTGAGGAGGCTATCGAGCGCGACGAGATCCTGGTTGAAGAGACTGAGAAAGAAGGTCTCTCGGTGGAGACCCAGGGAGACCGCGCTGTGGGCATCAGCACGGTAATCAGCGATGAACTGATCAGAGAAGGTAAAGCTCGGGAACTTGTCCATAAGGTCCAGGGCCTGCGTAAGGACGCCGGCCTGCAGATCGAGGACACGATCGCCGTCAACCTTGCCGGCGGCGGACCGCTTGAAGAGATCGCGAGAAAGTACGCGGATTTCTTCCAGGCAGAGACACTCTGCCGAGAACTCACCTTCGAGCCCGCCGCACTGCCGGACAGTTTCATGGCTGGCATCGAGATAGACGGCCAGTCCCTGGAAGTCAGCATCCTGCGGACAGGCAGCATCAAGTAATCCAGTCTGGAGGCCGACCTCCATTTCTATATCAACCAGAGTTCGATTCCCGGAACATCCGGGTATAAGGAGGCATAATGTACGAGAAGATACTAGTAGCGACAGATGGTTCAGACACAGCCGCGGCAGCGGTGGAGCATGCAGCCGACCTGGCCAGGATAGCAGGCTCAAAGGAAGTCGTCGTAATCCACGTCTGCCCCGCGTGTACCCCCGAACTCGACCCCGATTCGAAAAACCGTGAGACTGCCTCGAAGATCGTCAATGAAGCAGCCGAGGCTGTAGCATCTGAAGGAGTCCAGGTACGGACGATCCTGGAGATGGATTATCCTCATGAAGAGGTCGGAGAAGCATTGCTGGAGATCATCAAGAATGAAAGCGCTGACCTGCTAATCCTGGGGAGCCGGGGTCTGAGTGAGTTCAAAGGGATCCTGCTTGGAAGCGTCAGCCACAAGGTGCTTCAGCGGGCCGAGTGCCCAGTGCTGGTGATCAAGGGCTGAGTAACGCGACCTGCGGCCTGTATGTAGCGCAGGGATCACCTTTGGGGAGAGTGCAAAGGTTGCTGATTCCGAAAAAACAGGCGTCGCATGTAGCCTGGGCCGAGGTCTCTTTTTCTGAGCTTATTGCCGGAAGTACGGCTGGGGCGGCGCCGGAAACGGGCAAGACCTTGACTCCTTCTTCATCAGTTTGAATGGGAAAAGAATCTTATCCCTGACCCTCTGCTGGTGCAAGGCTTCCTTGTACAGGTTGTCCGCAAATTGGGAGATTTTTTTTCTGAGCGGGGCCAGCAGGGACCGCCGCGTCGCGCTCACGTGTCTGGTATGATATTCCCGCCTGTATTTCATTTGCTAAAGTCAGAACGAGGGGCATGACATCTTGAGGAATTCATCTTTAAAAGCTATCGCGGTTGCTGCAGTATTGCTGCTTGTCTCTTCTTTGATGAGTAGCTGCGGCGACGAGAAGAAGGCTGACACCAGTACCGGCGCCGTAAGGACCCAGGCCGGCACCACTACAGCTGCCACATCCACCAAGCCAGCCGAACCTTCCGGGATACAGCTCGACGCGAACCTGAAAAGCGCTACGGGGGTCCCGACCGACGACGAGATGCCTGAACTCATCAAACTTCAGCAGAAAGTACCGTATCCGGTGGTCGTCCCGACTGACCTGCCGTCGAATCACGTACTCGAGAAAGAACTCATCGGTTTTGGCGCCAAAAACGCCAAAGACCCTGTCGGTTATTACAGTTTCAGATATTCAGATCCGTCCAACGCCAACCGTTCGCTCACTTTCAATCAGAGCCGTTCGAACAGCAAGCCTCTATCAGGATATTATCTGACTGAAGTGGAGCTGAATGGGATCACCTACCAGGTCTACTGGCACAAGACCCTTGAGTATCTTCCCCAGGGCGATCCTGTTAGAAGTGATTCGGTTGGCGAAGCAGAGACCTTCGTAGTCGTCTGGAAAGATGTCTATAACGATCCCGTGACTGGTCCCCAGGAGCTGTGGTACAGCGTCCAGTCCGGGACCTGGACGACCAGCTGGGGTGAGATCCAGTCGGTGCTTTCCAGCCTTAAGCCTCTGTCAGGGGTCGCAGGCTAGGCATTGGCCCGCAGCCCATCCGGGCGCTGAAGAGCGCCTGCTCTCCAAGAATCTGTGATTAACCCGTGATAACCTCGATGATGGCGTCGGCCATCTCGGAAGTACCAGCGTCTCCACCCAGATCGTATGTCACTCTTTTGCCTTCCCCGATGACCCGCCTCACAGCCGAGGTCACTGAATCGGCGGCGTCATTCTCGCCCAGATGCCTCAACATCATCGCTCCGGAAAGTATGGTCGCCGTGGCGTTGGCCTTGTTCTTGCCCGCATACTTGGGAGCGCTGCCGTGAACCGGCTCGAAGATCGCCATGGTGTCGCCGATATTGGCTCCCGGCGCCACGCCCAGGCCGCCGACCAGCCCGGCGCACAGGTCAGAAAGGATGTCGCCATACAGGTTCGGCATGACCATCACATCGTAAAGCTCCGGCTTCTGGACCAGCTGCATACACATGTTGTCAACTAGACGATCCTCGAACTCGATGTCGCTGTAGCTCTCAGCTACATGGCGCGCCGATTCCAGGAAGAGTCCGTCGCTGCACTTCATGATATTGGCCTTGGTGACGGCCGTGACCTTGTGCCTGCCCTGGGCGCGGGCGTATTCGAATGCATAGCGGGTGACCCGTTCCGAAGCCTTGCGGGTGATGATCTTGATACTCTCGGCGGCGTCTTCGCCGACCATGTGTTCGATGCCAGCGTAAAGGTCCTCTGTGTTCTCGCGGACGATCACAAGGTCGATGTCCTCGTAGCGCGACTTCACTCCCGGGATGGAAAGCGCCGGCCGCAGGTTCACATACAGGTCGAGTGCCTGCCTCAGGGCGACGTTGACACTGCGGAATCCGCTGCCCACCGGCGTAGTTACGGGACCTTTCAGTGCTATGCCTGTCTGACGGACTGATGCGAGCACGTTATCCGGCAGCGGCGTTCCGTACTCGGCCATGATGTCCTGGCCTGCCTCGACCTGCTGCCAGTCGATCTCCACTCCGGTAGCCTCGATGACCCTGCAGGCTGCCTGGGTGATTTCCGGTCCGATGCCGTCACCTGGTATCAAAGTAATCTTATAAGCCATCAGATCTCCATTTCTCGGAAGGATATAGCGAATGAAATACTGTCATCTGCCAGCCGCCGCACAGCGATTGGCGGCCGGATATCACAACCAGCCAGCGGATCGCCCGCGATGACTGCCTACTGGTCCAGGTTGAAATCTCCATGCTTCCTGAAGTGCTCCACGAGGCCGCCGTCGTTGAGGATCTTCACCATGACCGGCGGCAGAGGCGCAAAAGTCAGAGTTTCGTCTTTGGTCACATTCCTGACCATGCCGGCACCGAGATCGACTTCCAGCTCGTCGCCCTGCTCAATCCCGCTGGTATCTATCTCCAGTACAGGCAGGCCCACATTTATCGAATTACGGAAAAAGATCCGGGCGAACGACTGTGCCAGCACCGCGTTGACTCCAGCGAGTTTGATGATCCGAGGCGCATGCTCGCGGCTTGAACCCAGCCCGAAGTTGCGGCCGGCGACGACAAAGTCACCGGGCGCCATCTGTGAAGCGAAATCAGGATTGGCGTCCTCAAGCACGTGCTTCGCCAGCTCGGGCAGGTTTGTCCTCAGATGAAAATACCTTCCCGGGGCTATGTGGTCGGTTGAGATGCTATCCCCGAATATCCAGGCTTTTCCCTTAAGTATCATCCCAGGTACTCCCTCGGGTCGACTATCTCGCCTGCGAGGGCCGTGGCTGCCGCTGTCGCCGGCGAACCCAGCCAGATGAAAGCCTCCGCGTTGCCAAGCCTTCCCTGAAAATTGCGGTTCTGGGTCGCCATGCATACCTCGCCATCCCCAAGGATGCCCCCGTGTACTCCCACGCAGGCTCCGCAACCAGGCCCGGTGACCAGGGCGCCTGCTTCAGCAAAATCTTTAAGTAAACCCTCTGATGCCGCCTGCATGTAGACAGTCCGTGAAGCCGGGGTGACGATCAGCCGCGTGCCGGGATTCCTCTGCTTTCCCCGCAGGATATCAGCGGCGATTCGAAGGTCTTCGATGCGCCCGTTGGTGCAGGTGCCGATGAACACCTGATGCACCCGGGTTCCAGCCGCGGCCGCCGCGGTCATGGTGTTGTCCACCGTGTGAGGGGCCGATACGGTCGGCTCGAGGGCGCTTGCGTCGATCTCGACGACACGCGTGTATTCAGCGTCGGCATCGGCTTTGAGCTCGCGATAGTCATCACCGCGGCCATGCTCTTCAAGCCAGGCCCTGGTGGCGTCGTCCGAAGCGAACAGCCCTGTCTTGGCGCCTGCCTCTACCGCCATGTTGGAAAGGGTGAAACGTTCCGACATGGTCATGGCTTCAGCACCGGGGCCGGTGAACTCAAGGGCCATGTACGTCGCTCCATCCGCCCCTATCTCACCGATCAGATGCAGGATCAGATCCTTGGCATATACACCTCTGGCGAAGCTGCCGGTTATCTCGACCTTCAGTGTCTCCGGTACCTTTAGCCAGGTCTTGCCGGTAGCTATGCCGATGCCCACATCCGTCGAACCCATACCCGTCGAGAAAGCGGCGAGGGAGCCGGATGTACAGGTGTGCGAATCGGCGCCGATGAGGATGTCCCCGGGCGATGCAAAACTCTCTACCAGCCGCTGGTGGCAGACGCCTTCATTGATCTCGGAAAGCACGGCGCCGGTCTTTGCGGCGAACTCCCGCAGCGACATATGGGCGTTGGAAAGCTCCTTGCGCGGGCTGGGCGCGGCATGATCTATGAACAGCACGGTCTTCTTCGGATTATGGGCCTGGACCAGGCCAAGATCCTCAAGCTGCTGTATGGCCAGCGGCCCCGTCCCGTCCTGAAGGGCGGTGACATCGACGCTGGTAACCACGATCTCGCCAGGCTTCACCTCCCGGCCGACATGCTCCGATATTATCTTTTCCGCCAGATTGCTACCCATCGCCTTCGCTTTCAGAGCTATTGCCACTGTCTTCGCTGGTTTCACAATGCGCCTTGTAATCCTTGTAAACGTACATCAGTTCTTTCTCGAAAAGGCCGCGCTTCAGTTCAACTGCCAGTTTGCGTGAAAGCCTGAGTATCTCCTGCGACTCGTCGTCGCTCAGCTCGATTGCGAACTCCTGGAACTTCCTCTGGATCGAGCGTGAGCCCGAATGCTTGCCGATCACCAGCTGGCGTTCGAGCCCAACCTCCTCGGGCGTGAATACCTCATAATTCAGCGGGTTCTTGATGACCCCGTCGGCGTGGATGCCGGATTCGTGGGCAAAGACGTTGGCGCCGACAATCGGCTTCCATACAGGGATCGAACGTGCCGAGGCGTTGGCGACATACTCCGAAAGTTCGCGGAACCGCTTCGTCTTCAACCCCAGGTCTACCTTGGAGATGTATTTGAGCGCCATCACCACTTCTTCCAGAGCGGCGTTACCGGCCCTCTCCCCCAGGCCGTTTATGGTCGTGTTCACGTATGTCGCACCCGCCTTGATGCCGGCGATCGCGTTGGCGGTAGCCATCCCGAAATCGTTATGGGTATGCATCTCGATCTCGATGTCCACGTTCTTGCGCAGGAATGAGATGACATTATAAGTATCGAAAGGATCGAGGATGCCGACAGTGTCGCAGAAACGGATCCTGTCGGCGCCGCATTCCCGGGCGGATTTGGCAAACCTTATGAGGAAATCAAGATCGGCGCGGGATGCATCCTCGGCGTTCACCGAGACGTAGACGTCACTCTTCTTGGCGAAATCGACAGCGGTCCGCAGTCGAGTGAGTGCTGGATATCGCTGATGACCGCGCGGTTCCAGGCGAGGATACTGGCTCCCAGCCCCAGCGCGGCGATGGTCTTGATGGTCTCCTTCTCGTCGCCGCCCATGGCGGGGATGCCCACTTCGATCTGGTGGACCCCCACTTCGTCCAGCAGCCTGGCAATCCTGACCTTTTCCTGGTTGGCGAAGACGACACCCGCGGTCTGTTCGCCATCGCGAAGGGTGGTGTCGTCGATCTTGATCTTCTTCTCCAGGTTCGGTTCCACGCCCTGGAGGACGAAACTATGCAGATGATTTTCGGTTGGTGCATCCATGTTGTTGCCCTTTTGTGGGAGATGCCGCGGAAAAAACGGCCTAGATAATATAGCTTAAGATGGGTTAAGCAGACAACCGCACCGGATAATTCTCATCCAGCCATTCCATCATTCCCTAGCCCAGGCTGCCTCGCAGCCTGCCAAGGCGGCAGATCCACTCGGTCACCAGGTCGTGATCGGCTGCCTCGCCACCCCAGTCCTCATCGCTGGAGACCATCTGCCGCAGCATCGGCTGGACCGTCTCCAGCAGCACATGGTAGCGGCGCTCATCTGCCGCTTCTGAATCAAGATCGATATCCAGATGTTCAGAGACGGCCTCGAAATCTTCCCTGACCTGGACTGCAAGCGATTCCGTCAGATGGCTGGCTGCAGTCTCGAGGTTCGCGAACCTGGCAGCCTTCGTGAGGTCGGCTCGTATGCCGGGATAAAACTCGAACAGACGGTCGAGCCCATCCTTCCCGTATCGTTCCAGCACTTCTGCCAGCCCGCGGCCGGTACCGATGAATTCAGGCGGCAGCCCGATCGAATAAAGGGCTCCGGTGAAACTGATCGCCCGTGGCAGGTTGCTTGCCCTGGCAGGCTCGATTGCGGCTATCAGTGCCGAGATCTCCGGGTCGGCTATCTCACCTGCCAGCTTGTCCGGCTGGGCCGCCGCCCTGGCGTAACCCACCGCGCTCTTCCGGGCAAGGCGGTCACGCTGGCGCGGCATCAGCTCGGAAAGCGCGATCACAGTAGGCAGCAGCTGATTGAAGCTGTCCAGGTAATGGCGGGTGAATACACCGACGAGCGTCGTCAGTTCGTCGCGTTCGGCGGCGCTGAAAGACAGCGGCGGCGTCCCATGGAGAAGCTCACCAGCCTTTATGGCGACTTGCCGGGCGGCCTCACTGCCGCAGTCATAACGAAGACCTGACTGCACGGTAACAGTCCTTACGCCGGGGAAATCAGCAGCCAGGCGTTCGAAATTGTCCAGGCTTACATGCCCCCGGAACGGCAGCGCGCCGCCGCCAAAGATCGGCAGCACCTCGATGCCGCGTTCGCTTCCCATCCTGCAGCAGTCGGATATGGCGATCTTCACAGCCAGGACCGAGGGAACCATGCCATAGACCATGGCTGAATCGCTGCGGCCGAACATCAGGCGCAGATAAGGTATCGCATAATCCGAACCAGTTGCCTGATCGAGATATTCCCCGAGGAAACGGCCGGCCGTCAGCAGTTCCGGCACCTCCTCGATCAGGGGGATCACCTGCACTGCGTCGGGATCGAGCGAGCCTCCGAACTCCTTGTGCCCGAGTTCGATCACATCCTGGATACGCCGGCGCACGTCCACCAGCTCAGACGCCGTCTCCACCATCGGCACGATCACCTCGCGGATAGCCCCCTGGCTGCCGGTTGAGGAAAGCTGATAATTCGATTCGATGACGCTCATCAGCGCCATCAACTGATGGAAGACCGTCTCCTTGGTGGCGCTGGAGATGCGTGGCGTCACCATGACATCCCGCCCGGGGACCAGCCCCCTCTCCACCAGGCCGAGGGCAATCTCAGCGGTCTGATGGTAGGGAGTGAGTTTGCCCTCATAGTCAACCATCACTTCCTCGATGCCGAGGCCGATAGGCTGGGGCGTCAAAGCGTCGATCGCTTCTCGCGGCTCATCTCTTACCGACACATAGCGCGAGGCGCTGTCGGGATGCTGGGTCATCATGGTGGAGGGAATAAAGGTTTCCAAGAATACCTCTGGGGATCAAGCCGGCGGTCAGCCGGACAGTTTTTTCCTGAGCAGCTCGTTGACCACCTTGGGATTCGCCTGCCCGCTGGTAGCCTTCATGACCTGGCCAACGAAGAAGCCGATCACCTGCTCCCTGCCGGCCCGGTACTGCTCGACCTGTTTGGGATTGTCCGCGATAGCCTGGTCGATATGCGACTCAAGCTCGGACTGATCGGATATCTGGGTAAGGCCTTTCGCCTTGACGATCTCAGCCGGGCCAGAGCCGCTCTCACACATCTCGGCGAACACTTCCTTGCCGACATTGGCGCTCACCTTGCCGTCAGCGACCATCTTCAACAGCTCCGCCAGGCTCTGCGGTTTAACCCGGCAACCGGAAATATCCTGCCCGGAAGCGTTCAGATATCCCAGCAGTTCGCCCATGACCCAGTTGCTCACTGTCTTGGCATCATCGTGGTGCTCGAGCACGGCTTCGAAATAATCGGCCAGCTCCCGGCTCGCGGTCAGCACCTCGGCATTGTACTCGGGCAGGTCCAGGTCTTTCATATAGCGGCGCGACCGAGCTTCGGGAAGTTCCGGCATCTCCGCCCGGACTTCGTCGATGAAGTCCGCGGTCGCGATCAGCGGCACCAGATCAGGCTCAGGGAAATAGCGGTAATCGTGGGCGAACTCCTTGGAGCGCAAGGGGCTGATATCGCCAGTCGTGACATCGAAATGGACCGTCTGCTGAACTACTTTCTCACCGTTCTTCAGCAACTCGGTCTGGCGTGCGATCTCCTGGGTCAGACCCTTTTCGAGGTGCTTGAAGCTGTTCATGTTCTTGAGCTCTGTCTTGACGCCCAGTCCGGTATCGCCTGCCGGCCGCATTGAGATGTTGGCGTCGCAGCGCAGCGACCCTTCCTCCATATTGCAGTCGGAGACGTCAAGATACTGAAGCGTGTTCTTGAGCTTGTTGAGGAAAGCCCGGGCAACCTGCGGTGAGTGTATATCCGGCCGCGTGACAATCTCCACAAGAGGTGTCCCCGAGCGGTTGAAGTCGATCAGGGAATAAGTGGAGCCGGCGATCCGGCCGCTCTCGCCGCAATGGATGTTCTTGGCTGTGTCTTCCTCCTGATGCACCCGCTCGATGCCTACGCGGTAGGTCTCGCCTTCCACTGCTACGTGAAGCTGTCCGTCCACCGCGAAAGGCTGGTCGTACTGGGATATCTGATAACCCTTGGGAAGGTCGGGATAAAAATAGTTCTTCCGGTGGAATATGCTCTTCTCAGGGACTGAGCATTCCAGCGCCAGCGATATCCTGGCAAGGTAGCGGATAGCCTGGCGGTTCATCACCGGCAGCGCCCCCGGGTGCGCCAGGCAGACCGGGCAGATACGGGTGTTGGGCTCACCGCCGAACTCCACCCGGCAACCGCAGAACATCTTGCTCTTCGTCGAGAGCTCGACGTGGATCTCGAGGCCGATGACCGGTTCGAATTCCATCTAGTCCTGCCCTTCGATGAGCGGTGACACCTTGTCGAAACCTATCGCCGCCTCGGCGCTGTACGCCGTCTGCAAAAGCGTCGGCGCCGTGAAGGCCTTGCCGATTATCTGAAGCCCCACAGGCAATCCTTCGGAAAGCCCAGCCGGGATCGATATAGCCGGCAGGCCAGCCAGGTTCACGGGAATGGTGCAGATGTCAGACTTGTACATCGTCAGCGGATCGCCGGTCTTCTCTCCCAGGCGGAAAGCAGTGGTCGGCGCTGTCGGCGATATAAGCATGTCGAAGTCAGAGAGAGCTTTGGCAAAATCCTGAACGATCAGCGTACGCACCTTCTGGGCCTGACCGTAGTAGGCGTCGTAATATCCCGAACTGAGAGCGTGAGTCCCCAGCATGATGCGTCGTTTTACCTCGTCACCGAACCCAAGCCTGCGGGTCTCCTCATACATCTCGGTAATGTCGACTGTCCCGCCTGCGCGCAGTCCATAACGGACGCCATCAAAGCGGGCCAGGTTGGCGCTGGCTTCAGCAGGCGCCAGGATGTAGTACGCAGGGAGCGCGTACTCTGCATGAGGCAGGCTGGCTTCACCGATCTCGGCGCCGGCGGCCTCGAGCCGCGCGACCGCCCGGTTGAAAATCTCCCTGACTCCGGCATCGAAGCCCTCGCCCACCAGTTCCTTCACGACACCGAGACGTATTCCCGTAAGATCACGGTCCTCAAGCGGGGGAATATCAACTGGATATTCCACAGAGGTAGAGTCGAGCGGATCCTTGCCGACCAGGAACTGCAGCATCAGGTGCGCGTCACGGACGTTTTTCGTGATCGGTCCGACCTGGTCGAACGAAGAAGCGAACGCTATCAGGCCATAACGGGATACGCTGCCGTATGTAGGTTTGAGCCCGACGACTCCGCAGAAGGCTGCAGGCTGACGGATGGAACCACCTGTATCCGAGCCCAGCGCCCACACGCACTCCCCCGCCGCGACCGCGGCAGCCGATCCACCGCTGGAACCTCCAGGTACCCGTTCCAGGTCCCAGGGATTCCTCGTTGGTCCATAAGCAGAATTCTCTGTGGATGAACCCATAGCGAACTCGTCCATGTTGGTCTTGCCGAGGGTGACGATACCGGCGTCAATCATCCTCTGGACGCAGGTGGCGGTATAAATAGGGTTATAGTCCTCCAGCATCTTCGAAGCGCAGGTCGTGGTGACGCCGCGCGTGCAGAGGACATCCTTGATGGCCGTCGGCAGTCCCGCCAGCGGCGCCCGGCTTCCGCTCTGAGCGTCCACGGCAGCCGCCTCTTCCCTGGCACTCCCGGCGGTCACCTTGAGATAGGCGAATACATCCCTGTCGTGCCGTTCGATCTGGGAAAGAGAAGCCTCGGTCAACTCGGCGGAGCTGATCTCGCCCCTGCCCATAAGTTCCAATGCCTCGGTGGCTGTCAGTCTAAGGAGGTTCAATCGCTCACGCTTCCAGTATCGGTGGCACCCTGAACGCGCCCTTTTCCACTTCGGGGCCATTCGCGAGCGCCTCGTCGTGATCGACCGAGGGCCTGGGTTCGTCCTCACGGAATATATTCGACAGATCGATGACGTGGGATGTCGGCTCGACCCCGGAAAGGTCCAGCTCTGATATCTTGTCTATATGGCTGAGAATCGATGAAAGCTGGTCGGCATACCGATCCAGCTCTTCAGCCTCGACCTTGAGCCGAGCCAGCTTTGCCACGTAAATTACGTCGTCGTGAGTTACCAAATCTCCGGCCTCATTATTGCTTTGCAGGAAGGCGACCCGTAGCAGCATACTGCCCTGAGCCACGCAAGCAGAAAGTTTATCACAAGCTCTGGTGAGAGGGATGCCGGGGGATGCCAGAAATGGCTCAGCTGGTTATAAAGCAAGACCGGCAGAAATGCCGGGAGGAACGGATGCGGGCCTGAACTGCGGGAGACTCAGGTCTCCATGCTTCCGAGGTTCTCGACTTTCCATTCGCAGAGGTTGACCAGCGCCTCGCCGTCGAAGGCATCCAGGTCGATCTCCCAGCGGCCCGGGGGATCATCCTTGAGAGCTTTTACCGCGTTACGATATTCCTTGACAGCGCCCTTGAAACTGCCAAGCCTTTCGAGGGTATTGGCAAGATGGAAATATGCCAGGCCGTGGGTGTTGTCACAATAAATCGTACGCCGGAACGATTCGGCTGCCATCTCCAGGTCATTTTTGCGCTCATATGCGATTCCCAAAAGAAAATGGGCTTCAGCCGTGTCGCCATTGCGTTTGATGGCGTCAAGTAACAATTCGACAGCCTTGTCGTTCTCTCCGAGGTCTATGCTTGTGCGCGCCTTGCTAACCAGCGGATCCGTTCGTTCCTGTCCATCCTCAGCTGTAACGGGTTCCGCCTGCGGGTCATCGATGAGATCGGCTTCGCTCCTGGCATCACGCCTTTCTTCTGATAAGCGCCTGTCTGCAGTCACTCCCGGCGGCAGCGGTGCATCCCGCAGACGGCGGTCGGGGATAAAACGCCTGCCTTCAAGCGAACGCGGCAGAGGTTTGTTATAGATAAAAGCATCACCCATCTCCACGAGACTGTATTTAGCGGACATCTTCCATAGCGTCTCCGAGTGACCCAGGAACAGGTAGCCGCCTGGATTGAGGATATCGAAGAAGTGTTCGATCACATACTTGGCCGTCTCATGAGTGAAATAGATGATCACGTTCCGGCAGAAGACGATGTCGCAGGTGCCGAAGATGCTGATCGGCAGCGGATCGGTGACCATATTGTGGCGGACGAAATGCACCATGCGCCTGACCGGCTCCACAACCCGGTAGCCACCATCACTCTGCCGGAAGTACTTCTCCCGATGCAGGCGGTCCATCCCGTTAAGCCGGCGTTCGGCATACCAGCCCCGCTGGGCTGTGGCCAGGGCCGACTCGCTTAAGTCAGTACCCAGGATCTGGATATTCCAGGAATCCGGGTCGGGAAGGACGTCCAGAAGAGACATTGCCAGTGAATATGGTTCCTGCCCGGTGGAGCAGCCCGCACTCCAGAACCGCAAACTCCTGTAGCCATCGGCCTTCCGCCTGACTATCTCAGGAATGACATATTTACGCAGGGCGTCGAATTGGGGCTGATTGCGGAAAAACTGTGTTTCCTGGACTGACAGATGGTCCAGCAGCCGGCGGAGTTCGACTTCCCGCTCGGGAACACTGGTCAGACGCTCATAATAGTCGGAGAGGGTATCGACGCCGATCTCGTCAGCGCGGTCCGAGAGGCCCAGTCTTAGCAGGTCGCGCTTGCCCCTGTCGAAGAATATCCCGCTTGTCTGGTTGATCAGCTTGCGGAACTTCTCGAAATCCTCCTCCGTCAACTCATATTTTTTGGCAGGGATCATCTCACACCGCCGACAACGACCTTGTTCTTCCCGGTTTTCTTGGCCTCATAAAGAGCCGCGTCTGCGACCTGGACCAGCTCGGTCTGGCTCTCGACTTCACACTCGGGATAGGCGGCGATGCCGAGGCTGATCGTCAGGCGAATCTTTCCCTCCGAAGCGTCGAACTCGTTATGTTCGACCGCATGTCTGATCCTCTCAGCAACAGTCTCTGCCTGTCTGAGCGAAGTCTGAGGCATCAACACTGCGAACTCCTCGCCCCCGTATCGTGCCAGGATGTCTACATCTCTTACCTGACGCTGGATGACAAGCGCCATGGACTTCAGGATGTCATCACCAACCTGATGTCCATAAGTGTCATTGATATGTTTGAAGAAATCGATATCGATCATGATCATCGCCAGCTGTGTCTTGTAACGTTTCGTCCGGAGGAATTCCTGTTCCAGCAGTTCATAAAAATGGCGGTGGTTGAACAGGCGCGTCAGACCGTCGGTTACTGCCAGCCGCTTAGTCCCCTCGTGCAACCTGGCGTTATCCACGACGACACTAGCGGGATATTCGAGGATGTCCAGGACCTGCCGAATATCCTCGACGAAAGCGTCAGACTTGGGGCTGTTCAATGTCAGCACCGCTATGGTCTTGCCTCTGGCCATCAGCGGGATTGTCAGCACAGAGCCGAACGAATCACATTCTGGATGTGAGCCTTCGAGGAAGACCGGATCGGCATCTATGATCAAATCGAGCTCCTTGATCGTTGTTCCTGGTAAAAGGTATCCGGATGCCGCTTCAAACGCCTGTGACTTTGAAAGATCGAAATATTCCTTGCCGACGGCGTTATGGACATGCATTATCAGCTCCAGCTCGTCCACGAGAAGCACTGAGCATATATAACAATCAGTCACCTTGGCGATCACAGACAGGACAGAACTCACCGTGATCGCGCAGTCTTCACTCAAGGTGTTGAGTTTGCTGATCTCGTTGATAATAGTGGCTTCGTACAGTTTGCGGTCGAGCAGGTCGTTGACTCTTGAGAGCACATCGGTCTCGTCCTGCTTTGAAAACATCGCATGGGCGATACCCTGCTTTGGATAGTCATCGGCTGCGCCTCTTTCCTCGAGCAATTCGTGGACGCTGGCGCCCAGTCCGGTAAGCTTGAAGTCCTTGGTCACATAGCGATCTGCGCCGGTTTTCAGACCCCAGAACTTGTCGGTCTCCTGCGAGCGGCTGGTGAGCATCACTACCGGGATATGCGCGGTGCGGCGATCGTCTTTCAGCAGCCTGCATACCTGATAACCGTTCATCCGTGGCATCTCGATATCTAGCACGATGATATCCGGATTCATGCTGAATGCCTGGGTCACAGCTTCGATGCCGTCACAGGCCAGAACGACTTCGAAGCCCTCCCTGCTGAGTACTGACTTTATTATCTGCCGCTGGGTGGGGCTGTCTTCAGCCACCAGGACCCTGTATTTATGCTCTTGTGGCTGGATTGCTTCCATGGTTACGCAAACTCCATTATCAATCGGCTGACGTCAGACAGTGGAACAACGCGGTCCACGCCGCCGAGTTTTATTGCTTCCTTGGCCATACTGAAAATTACGGACGTATTCTTGTCCTGGGCTATCGTGCGGCCCCCACGGTCGTGGATGGCTTTGATGCCCTGGGCGCCGTCCCGTCCCATTCCTGTCAAGATAATGCCGACGGCGCTGTTACCATATGCATCGGCTACAGACTCCAGCAGTACATCGATAGACGGTTTGTGCGGACCGGGAATCTGTCTGTCGACGAGGTGTATACGGCCTCCGCTGGTCACGACCATGTGAATCCCATCTGGAGCGATGACGACTTCACCCGGCTCGATAAGATGGCCGTCGCTGCCCTTGGTGATCTTCAGGCTGGTGCTGCCACTCAGCCATTCGATCAGACCGTCGGTGAATCCGGGAGCGATGTGCTGCACGATCACGATGCCGGCGCTGAAATCCACAGGGAGGCTGCACAGGATCCTTTGCAGGGCCTGCGGCCCTCCGGTGGATGACCCGATGGCAACCAGCCTGCATCCGGACCTGGATGCTGAAGGCGGAGCAATCGATGGAACATCGAAAGCATGGTTCAGCAGGCGCGCTCGCGGGTGGGTGATGACCCGTACCCTCGACAGCATCTTGATCTTGGCCCTCAGATCGGCGCCGATATTATCGAAGTCTTCCAGTGAGGAGGGTGTCGGCTTACTGATGACATCTACTGCCCCGGCCCCGAGTGCCCGGGCGGCGTTGGCGGTGTTTTCCTTGTCTACAACAGAACTGACCACGAGCACCGGCACGGGATTGTAGGCCATGATGTGCTCGATGGCGGCAAGCCCGTCCATCACCGGCATGTTCACGTCCATGGTGACAAGATCCGGCTCGAGTGTCTCTACCTGCTCTATCGCCTCACGGCCGTCGCCAGCAGTGCCAACGACCCTGATGTCAGCATCCTTCTCGAGCATGCGGCAGAGCATTAGCCGGACAGTCGGAGAATCATCCGCGACCAGCACTCGCACCTTTTTTGATTCATGAAGTCTGAGGTTGGCTTCCATGATCCCCCGGGTGGCGCTCAGGCCACCAGTCGCCCAATGGTGTTAAGAAGATTTTGTTGATCGAAGCTTCCTTTGATGACATATGCATTGGCGCCTACATCCAGGCCGCGCTTACGATCATCATCGCTGCTGCAGGAGGTGACCATGATCACAGGCGTATCCTTGAAATCCCTGTTTTTTCTGATCGCGGATGTCAGGTCGAAGCCGTTCATCCGTGGCATCTCGATATCGGTGACGACGCAATCTGCCGGCTGCTTCAAAAGATATTCAAGGGCGTCCTCTCCATCCACTGCGGTCTGTACCAGATAGCCGGCTGCCTCAAGTATATTGCGCTGCAGTTCGCGCACGACCAGTGAATCCTCGACGACCAGTACCGTCTTGCGGCTTTCAGACACGGGTCTGACCTCCTTCTGAATTCGTGACTGTGTTTTTACATGGGCGCCCTTCTTGACTTCCCGCGCGAGTTCGCTGGTGTTCAATACCAGCACGGCCTCGCCGTTGCCGAGTATCGTCGCTCCTGCCACGTTCGGCAGTTTTCCCAGGAAAGTCCCCAATGGTTTGATCACGACTTCCTGTTCACCAAGGAGCCTTCCAACTTCCAGGCCAAGGCGGAAGTTCCCGGTCTCGATCACCACGACCTGGGTCTTGCCTCCACTTCGCGAGGTATGACCACCACCAAGATGGCCAAGCAGATCGATGATTGGGATGGCGCTTTCCCTCATCAGGAAACCCTTGTGCGCTCCAAGCGACTGGATCTCCTCATCAGGAACCGCAACCATCTCCTGCACCGATACAAGCGGGATAACGAGCCTGATCTCATTCGATTCCACCAGAAGTCCCTTGATCACAGCCAGGGTGACAGGCAGTGATACTGTAAAAATGGTTCCGGCTCCGACATCTGACTCGACCGAGACGAAGCCTTCAAGTTTTTCAATGTTGTTCTTTACTACGTCCAGTCCGACACCGCGGCCGGAGATATCCGTGACCGAGGCTGATGTAGAGAATCCCGGGCGGAATAAGAGTTCGATGGCGTCTTCTGAAGAAAGCTCGTCATGCTCGCCGATCAGGCCTTTTTCCAGCGCGACATCCCTGATCCTGGCAACATCAATTCCGGCGCCGTCATCTTCGATCTCGATCTCTACCCTGTCACCACGCTGATAAGCTGACAGGCGCAGTTTTCCCTGTTCCGGTTTTCCCGCAGCGATGCGATCTTCGGGGGATTCGATTCCATGATCGATGCAGTTTCGGATGATGTGCATCAGTGGATCTGCAACCTGTTCGAGTATGCGCTTGTCGAGCTCGGTCTCTTCTCCGCTGGTCTCGAACCTGACCAGCTTGCCGCCTGAATTCGAGGCATCCCTGACTACCCGCGGGTATAGTCCGAAAATAGATGACAGGGGGAGCATGCGGACATGCAACGTCCGGTCCTGGAGTTCATCCAGGGCAAGTCTGCGGCTTGAGGTGTTCTCCTTGAAGCGGGACGCTGCAGCTTCGAGGCTGCCGGCGATGATGCCTGCCTGCTCCTCAGCCTGCGTGAGATGCTGGCTCAGTGAAGCTATGTGATCATCATCAGCGTTATCCTTGAGGCTCTCAGCCTGTCCTACAAGTGTACCGAAAACCTCGCGCAACTCGCGGGCTTCCCTCTGCAACACGGCAAGATCGTGGACCTGGCTTTCACTGTCGATCTGGTTGACGAGGATCTCTCCCATGAGATTAAGGAGCTTGTCGAGCCTTTCTATATTCACGCGAATCGTAGGGTCGCCATCGCGTGCTGATTTCGTCTCGCGGACAGGACCGGCAGCGCTGCATTTTAGAACAGCAGGCGCCGGCACGACTTTAAGCGCTTCTTCCTTCACTGGAATCACCGGTTCGTGCGCGGACCCTGTCTGTTCGGGTCCGAAACCAGACGAATCCGGTTCTGCCCTTGCCGCCACTAGTCCCGTATCGCCTGGCTCAGATATCGTTTCCGCCTGCATCTGTACTGGTTCAGACGGTGACGCGGCAGGTTCGATGACTAGCTCGGGGCGACTGTACTCCCGGCTGGCAGAGAAGTCATCTCCATGGTTTGCCTTTACCAGCCGCTCCAGAAGATCCGTGGCATCGGTCTCGACTGACTGCCCCGACTCGGGATCGGGAAGCATCCGTTCGACCTGGTCGAGTGTCTCGAGCAGCAGGTCGATCAGCGCTTTCTCTACCTTGATCTGGCCTTTCTGTACTGAAGTAAGGATATCCTCAGAGCGATGCGACAACTCCCTGATGGTCTCGAATCCCATCATTCCGGCAGAACCCTTGAGAGTATGGGCTTCGCGGAAGAGCTTCTTTATCAGGTCTTCGTTCCCAGGCTCATTTTCCATCGCCATGAGGCCTTCACCCATGTTACGAAGGCGCTCTTCAGCTTCAGCTCTGAAAGTGAGCAGAAATTCCTTGTCGGCCGACCAGTTATCCATGTGAATAACCGCCGATCTACTTCACCCGGAATCTGGATATAGCCTGCCGCAGTTCGACAGCAGCCTGGTTGAGCTGCTCTGTCGCCGCCGCTGTCTGGCGAGCGCCGCTTGCCTGCTGCTTGCTCGCTTCGGAGATACTTGTCATAGCTACCACTACCTGCTCGCTCGCGCTCTTCTGTTGCTGCGTAGCGATGGATATCTCATTGGCAGCTCGGGTATTCTCGGCAACGACTGCCAGGATGCTCTCCAGCGACTTCCCGGCATTTGTCGCCAGCTCGACGCCGCGATCTACTTCCTTGGCGCTCTCTTCAGTTGCGAGAATAGTGCTGTTTGTCTCAGACTGGATCTCGTCGATCAGAGCCTTGATCTTGGCTGTGGCTTCGACGCTTTCTTCGGCCAGCCTTCGGACTTCACCGGCGACTACAGCAAAACCCCTTCCCTGGTCGCCTGCGCGGGCTGCTTCGACTGCGGCATTCAGGGCCAGAAGGTTGGTCTGATCGGCGATGTCGTTGATGATCTCAAGGATGGTTCCGATCCTCTGCGACTTCTCTCCAAGTGAGAGCGTCTTTTCAGCGACCTTGTCCACCTTGTCATTGATTGACTCCATTCCCTCGAGTGTAGCCGCCACAGCCTCATGGCCCTGCCGGGCGTGATTGAGTGTCTCTTCAGCCACGCTGGCGACGGAGCCTGCGGTGTCGGCTATCTGCCTCGCGGTTCCCGCAAGCTGTTCGATGGTCGCCGTTGTCTCAGCCACTGCCGCGGACTGCTCGGCTGATGTGCTCGCCTGCTGTTCGACGGTGGCGGAGATCTCGGCTGAAGCGGCGCTGGTCTGCTCGCCGGTCTCCATGATCTTCGTGCTGAGTTCAGTCAGGGAGTCGGTCATCTCGTTGAAGCTGGAGGCAAGGATGCCGAGTTCATCCGATGACTTTGACGGCACCCTGAGAGTCAGGTCTCCGGCGGCGATACGTTTGATCGCGCTGACCACATTGGTAAGTGGATTGATCACAGCTATCTTGAGGAGGACCTTGAGGGCAATGATTATGAATGCCAGGGTCAGAACCAGGGCGCCGATGGAGAATATCTTGTTCGACTGGATAGTCTCGTCAACCCGCTGGGTCGATGTGGAGACCAGCACCGCGCCCCGCATCGCTGAACCACCGGCATGGCACGCCTGGCAGGCAGCCTCGTTGGGTAGAGGATGGATCTCGGTCATCACCCGGTCTACTCCCTCGCCCTCATAGAACGACGCTACTTCACCGCTGCCCATGACCCGGGTCAGCTGTTCCTTGACCAGGCCACTGGCGGACCCGCCGCCATTGAATGCTTCGCCGCCGTCGACGTTGAAGACCCTTACCTGTCGAACATCACCGACATTGCGCATTCCCTCCAGCGCATCCTTGGTAAGATCGCTCTTGCCGGCAAGCATGCTTGTCCTCAGGCTGGCATGGACCGAAGTCGCCAGCGAACGGTTCATCTCTTCCTGCTGTGCGATCATATCGCTCTGCTCGTGGCTTATGCTGAGAAGCGCGTAGGTTCCAAAGCCGATTATGATCAGCAGGGATGTCAGGCCGAGTATCTTGGCCTCAATGCTGGTTTTGAATATATTATGCAATCTTCCTCCCCCTGGAACAGCGCTTCCGGCTGTATATTCTTGGGAACGATGGATCCGCTCTCTGTCCGTGCCGTACCCCAGTGTGTCGCCTCCGACGGCCATGGTTACCCCTTTGTCATCCAGTTTGATTGGCAGCCTGGGCTGCGCGGGCTTGTGACAGTATCTCGTCAAGTTCCAGAATTCCTATAAGGGTATCCTCGAGGTTCAGCTGGGCGATCACAAAAGCTCTCTGGCTCTCGTCAAGGGTTCGGAGAGCCGGTTCCAGCTGGGATGGCGCAATATCTGCAACACGGCTGACATTGTCGACGAGGACTCCAACAATAACTCCGGACGACTCGACTATAATGATTCGAGTCTGTGAGTCTTCTTCAGCAGGAGGCATGCCCAGCATACCCGCCAGGTCGATGACTGCCACCACGCTGCCTCTGAGGTTGATCACCCCACGCACATAATCAGGAGAACCTGGTACCCAGGTAATATGGGGGACTCTGATTATCTCCCGCACCTTGCTTATCTCAACCGCAAAGGTCTCACCGGCAATCGAGAGAACGACGAATGGAACCGCGCCCTCCGGCCTTTCGATGGTTGGGGAATCAGGAAGGTTGCCCCCCTCGTTTGGCCCCTTTAAAAATGATGTATCTTGTCCGCCCATCGCCCTGGGTTGGTTGGACTGCATTGACAGCGATTAATTCGGACGCTAGCGCCATCCGCTTTAACTGCGAGATTTATCGGCGGGGAGAAGCTTTTGCTTGATTGACCCGAATGCGGTGTCTACTGGGTTCTGAGCGCTTTCACCGGATCGAGACGAGCTGCCCTGTACGCTGGCAGCAGCCCGGCCAGGGCGCCCAGGCCGACCGCAAAGGATAGTGCCAGGAAAGCCAGCCTGTATGTGACTCTGAAGATCTGAACGCCGAACTGGGATGCGGTGAGGCTGTTCAGGCCGATCGTAGCGGCTATGCCTGCCAGAAGCCCGAATACTCCGGCTATCAGGCCGATAATAGCCGCCTCGGTCACGTATTCCATCAATATGGCCCGGTCTGGTGCGCCGATTGCTTTTTTCAGGCCTATCTCCCTGGTCCGTTCGGATATGGCCATAACCATCGTATTCACGGTAGCGACGCCTCCGACTACGAGAGAAATGATCGCCAGTCCAAGGACAATGGCAGTAAAAATAATGGTGCCTCGGGAGGCCTGCTCTTCGGCAGCCTTGGGTGACAGCGCTTTGACATCGGAATTCTCTTCGCTGATCCTCGCTGCTACAGCTTCAGGATCTGCGCCATCTCTCGGGATGACATTCAATACCACCGCTTCCGGCGGCAGCAGGGCGATGCGGCGCACCGTCTCAATGGGCACTATGGCGCTGTTGTTGACATACATGCCCTCGTAAGGCTTGAAAATGCCCTTGACCAGGAAATCCTGGCCTCTGAAGTTGACTATCTCCCCTGTCTCGAGGCCGTATTTCAGTGCGAGGCCATTGCCGATCAGAATGGCGGTTGTATCGCCAGATTCCAGGAATGAACCCGACTGAAGTTCGACGTTGCGGAAGCGATAAGCGGTATCTTCCGGAGGGAAGCCGGCCATGCCGGAAAAGGCACTCTGATCTTCGGCTCCGTCTCTTCCACCCAGGGCAGCGACTACAAATGGAATGGCCTTTTCGACTTCGGGCATGTTGCGGATCCGTTCCTGCGTCTCGAGTGAGATGGTACCGCTCCCCGGAGCGCCGAGTGAGAACTTGGGCTGGACATTGATGATCTCGCGCGCATCCTGTATGGAGACTTCCACCATGCGGTTCATGAACTCGGAAAGGCTCCCCATGACGGTCAGGGCGATTATGCCGATGCTGATGCCAAGCACTGTCAGGATAGTCCTGACACGCCTGCGGTTGATGTTGCGCAACGCTTCCCTGAACAAGGCTTACCTCCTGTGCAGGAACCTTGCCAGCCGGCCTTTTCCTGAAACCTCAGGGCCGGTCTTGACCCAGCGTTCCAGTTCCTGGTTCTCCAGCACGCGCAGGGGATTATCTATAGTGACTTTACGGGCAGCAGCCTCGCCGAATTCACGCTGTAAAAGCTCGAAAGCACCTGAGAGACGAGGTTTTCTGCGTCCGGTGGAATGGGCGTCGCTGGCCACGAGGTGTATCAACCCGGCGCGCGCCATTGCCAGGCTGTTTTTCTGCAGGGTCTTGCCGAAGGTGCCGTCGATGCTGGCAGCCGTCAACTGGCAGAAGACTTCCCCGCGGCTAACCAGCCCTGCAAGACGCGAGCGGTTCTGCTGCACGAATATAGTCCTTTCCGGGTGGGCAAGGATCGGATACAGGCCGCATAGACGGACCTTGTAGACAGCCTGCGCCAGCTGATCGAATGTCGTGTCGGCTGTCTCCATGAGCAGGTAGATTCCTCCATTGATTGCCAGAGGCTTCAGGAGTTCCACGTCCCCGGCAAGGCAGGCGCTCATGGGTACTTCGGCGCCCGCAACCAGCTTCAGGGGAATTCCAGCTGCCGCCAGCTGCCCAGCCAATTGCTGTAGCCGCTCATGGCGGTCCCTGCCATCGTAGAAGCCCTCGACGATATGTGGTGTGGCTACGACAGTCGTTATCCCGTCTTCACTTGCCAGCTTCGCCATCTCGACGCTCGTGCGGATGTCGGCTGGACCGTCGTCCACCCCTGAGATGATATGGCAGTGGGTATCGATGAAATTCATAATTCTCCCTGTAAGCTTCCTTGAGAATGCCAGCCCGCTCAATTATGCTATAAAAAGCAGGATAGCTCACCTTCCCGAATCAGGATTCTATGCTCTCCATGAAAAAGTTCGTAAAAATAATTGGAATATTGCTCATTGTAGCCGGTCTCGGGGTTCTGATGATCGTGCCGGGTTCATGGCTGCTTGGTTACATCGCTCAGAGGGGCCTGGACAGCGAGTTCGACCAGGAGTCCGCCTCTGCAATGGCACTCAACCAGTCTGTCATCGACAAGATGCAGGGAGCTGCCGAAGTGGAAAAACTGCGGGAGCTTGCCAGGGCTTTCCAGCGCCAGCTACGGAGCGAACAGACCATCGCCCGCCTTGAGATTCCACGTATCGGAGTGAACGCTGTGGTCGTCGAAGGGACGACTGACGGATCCCTGAGAAAGGGAGTAGGCCACATGGAGGACACTCCCCTGCCTGGAATGGGCGATAATTTCAGTGTAGCCGGCGACCGGGTGTTGTACGGGGCGCCCTTCCTTAATCTGGACGACCTGTCCGAAGGCGATGAGATAAGGGTAAAGACCACTTATGGCATTTTCACCTATAACGTGGTGAGCACAAAGATAACAGTGCCGGAAGATACGGAGATCCTGAAGTACCCCGGCTATGAAGCGATCACGCTGATCACCTGCGACCCTCCATGGGACACATCACACCGCCTGATCGTGCAGGGAAAGCTGGTATCGGCGGAACTCCTCGAGCAACCGGCCGGCTGACAGGCACTTTCCCGCCTAATAGGCGCCTTTTCTCGAGAGCACTACTGGCACGGTCTTGAGGATGATCTTCAGATCGAACACTATCGACCAGTTCTCTATGTAATACAGGTCAAGCCTGGACATCTCTTCAAAATCACGGCGGTCTCTGCCACTGACCTGCCAGAGACCGGTCACACCGGGCCGCACAGCGAGCCGCTTCAGATGATGCGCCTGATAGCGCCCGACTTCATCGGGCAGTGGCGGCCGCGGGCCAACCATGCTCATATCGCCTTTCAGGATGTTTATCAACTGTGGTAGCTCGTCGAGGCTGGTTTTTCTGATGAATCTTCCAAAGCGGGTTATGCGAGGGTCTTCTTTCATCTTGAACATGGCGCCGGACGCTTCATTCCTGCGTTTCAGCTCTTCACGCATCTCATGGGCTCCCACGAACATTGAGCGGAATTTCATCATCTCAAATGGCTTGCCGTCTTTTCCCAGCCTGGTCTGCCGGTAGATAGCCGGGCCTTTGGATGTTATGTGGATCATCACGAAGATGGGGATCATCAGAGGCAGGTTGAACATGAAGAGCAACAGCGCGATCACGATATCCATCAATCGCTTCAGACCGTTGTGCATGGCGTCGAGACTCGGCTGCTTCACGTTGATCATCGCCAGGCCGTCGTACTCCTGGATGTCGAGATTGCTGTAAGGATAGGCGAATGAGTCAGGGATGATGCGAACCTTGACGTCACGCCGGACTCCGTTGTTCACGATCTCTTCCATGAGCGAATGCTCCTCGGGAGCCAGCGCTATCACAACCTCTTCGATCTTCTCCTCCTGGACCAGCCGCGGCAGATCGGCGACCTTGCCGAGTAGTGGTACATCTTCAACAGGTGAGACTGCCGCATGCTCGTCCACAAAACCGACACAATTGACCCCAAGCCAGTTCTTGGCCCTGAGATGCTCGAACAGGTCAACACCAGCTGGCCCGGCGCCAACGATCACCATTTTCTTTCGCCAGGCGCCGCTATCGAACTGCCGGATCTGGGTATGATGCGCTGCAAGCCTGACAACAAGCAATAATGTGACAAACACAGAGACCATGATAAGGATTCCAGGCCGTGAGAATTCGTAGCTCTCCGAAAGGACGAAATCTTCGAGTACGAAAGCGGAGCAGACGAGCATGGCAAAGGAGATAAAGGCTGCCTTGATAACCTGGGAGACGTCCACCAGGCGGGAATATCTTTTACCGTAGACATAATCGCCATTAAGGGCGATACCGGTCAGCGTAAGTGCCACGAAAGAGCAGTAGAACATGATATCGAACAGGGAAAGGTTGGGGCGGCTGTGCACGGAAAGGGAGGGATATGTCGATACCATGAACCACGCAAACGCGACCGCGGCCAGTCCGGCGAGGATATCGGCGAAAAGGACCAAGCGGGGCAAACTGCTCTTTCCTGACATTAGTGCTCCTTGCAGCCCCGCTTCAGACGAGTGCCGGGGCCACTCGATATTCATGCCATGCCGATCATATCAGGGAACTGAGTTTCCCTATATGTACGGCATCACCATATTTTAACACGCGCCTGATAGTGCCATCAAAGAATGACCTGGCGTGGATGACCTTCGGAAGAATCGATGTGGGACTTTAGATTACCGCTGCCGGCTCAGTCGCGCGCGTCTGACTACCGTCAATTCGACCAGAACGCGGCAGCATCCTGGGACGTGGCCAACCGAGCATTATTCCGGAAAAGTAGAAGAAAGCCATTGTGAGCGCGAACATGTTCCAGTCCCAATCGTAGGATGCGTGGATCAGGTAGATAACCAGCATCGAGAGGATCGCTGCAGCAAGGCTGCGCTCCCAGCGATCTTTCTGGCGGCAGAGTGTGATCGTGGAAAAAGTCATTGCCACTGTGATGAACGCCATGCCCAACAGGAAACCGACGATGCCGAACTCGGCTAAAAGCTGGAACGGATGGCTATGGGGCTGCTTCACAAAAATCGAGCTGCTGTCGCGCTTCAGCAGGTGTACAAGCGGAAAGCTCTGCCCACCCGATCCCAAGTAAGGATGTTCCTCCCAGCTTTCGAGTGACTCTTCCCATAATTTCCAGCGCCCCGAAGAGCCCATCTCAAGCAGCCGTCCGGTTCCTTCGTTACTGGGAGCTCCATATCTCAGGTCGTGATATGCCTGCCGCGACCAGTCACTGAACGAAGGTTTGGAAGACGTGAACCAGATGGCGCCTCCAAGCGCCAGCAATATCACTGAAGCAAGGATCAGCGCTCCCGAGCCTTTCGACAACATCTGAGGGACTTTTACCTGGCGACCCAATATGATGCATATTGTGAAGATGAGACCTGCGGCGATCACGGATGCAACCACATACCACCTCAACGTGGATGCAGCTACAATCCTCTCGCTCATAGGGACACGGTCTTTCATCAGCGCGTCCTGGCCACTGCTCCACATTGCGATGAGAACAGTGGGGACAAGTGACAGAAGCATGACTCCAAAGCTGCGCAGCCTTACAGTGGAAACTGAAAAATAGACGATAAGCCCCAGGATCAGCGCGAGTGTTGCCCCTCGTGAGAGCGTGAAGAACAGACAGGTCAGAAGCAGCGGTGAAGCCATCGCCGAGATTATTCGCAAGGACCAGTGGAATGTACGATCAGAAGACAGGTATATCGCAAGAACGAATCCCATGGCCATGAGAAGGCCCATCGCATTGACATATCCTATCGGCACGGCGATCCGGCCCATCTCGTCAAGGTTCTCTACGACAGACGGGAAGGTCTTCGGCCCGAGACCATAGACGGATGCTGCGGTGGCGATCGCCAGCAGGAGGATGACTGCGATTCGGCGGCACAGGAGATGCCTGCCGGCTGTGACTCCCAGCACGAAAATCGCTACATATCCCCCGGTCCGATTGAATTCGATCAGGGACTGGTCTGCTGAGATGGACCATGAGATCGACAGGCCGGTCCAGATCCAGAATGCCACCGCCAGCCCCAGCAGGGAAAGCTGCACTGCATCCCAGTCCCGATAAAACTCTTCCCTTTCTGAGACCAGGAGCATAGCCAGGCATAGCCAGGCACCCACCACGCAAAGCGTCATCGCGTTCGGGAAATAGCCTCCGTCGGCGAAAACGGCAAAGGCTTCTATCGCCATGACTATCAAAACCCCGAGGAAAGCCATAATCGGGAACGAAAAGGATATTGCTCTCATTCTTTGCAAGATGGTGGAATTATATATAAAATCCGTTTTGCTATTTTATGTTCAGATCAAGCTAACCAGGAGTTGAACCTCACTAAATGGCAACCCCCTCTCCTTCGTCTGGAAACTCGGATTTTCGGGAGAATCTGAACATAGTCTGGCGACGCAAATGGATACTCTTCACGTGCATTTTGCTGATCACCGCGATAGCTGTGATCGCCACCATAATCTTTAATACTCCCAGCTATCAGTCCTCAGCCGAGCTGCTGCAGCGGCGCTCGGGCCTTGACAAGGTCCTGCTGGGGTCGGATGTCTTACAGCAGTCGAACTTCTCCCCCGAGAGGAACATGCAGACCGCGGCGGAGCTGGTCAAATCGCCGGAGGTCGTCTCCAAGGTCGAAGAGAGGCTTGGAGATGAGCTTGACGGGCGCAATCCGGCCTTGATGATCAGTGTCTCGCTGATAGACAAGACAGATATCATGAAACTCGTCGCCACCGACGGAGACCCCCAGGTCGCAGCTGATGTCGCGAATGCATTTGCAGTTGAATACATGGCCTGGAGACAGAAAGTCGACCGCGAAGTCCTCAGCCAGGCCAGGCTGCCACTGGAAGCTCAGATCAACAGTATCCCCGCAGAACAGCGGGAATCGTCGACAACTTACAGAGTACTCGCCGACAAGCTTGAGACTGTCAAGCTGCTGGAGGCCATGCAGACCGGGAATCTCGAAATGGTCAAGCCCGCAACAGTTTCACAGACTGCGATTGCCAGAAATCCTGTCACGGTCGGGGTAGTCGCCTTTTTTATAAGCATCATTGTGGGCGTCGGTCTTATCTTCCTGATCGAACGCCTCGACACCAAGATCAGAAGCACTGATGAGATCACCAGGAGGATCGACAAGCCCATCATCTCTACGATCCCCCGTATCAATTCAGGATATGGATCCATGGTAACACTGGAAAATCCCTCAGGCGCCTGTTCAGAGGCATACCGGCTGCTTAAAACAAATCTCAGTTATATCGAACCTGACAATGATGTGAAGTCGATCATGATAACCAGCCCGGAGCCAGGTGAGGGTAAATCAACCACTATCGCAAACCTTGCCATTACCATGGCCAGAGCCGGACAGCGGGTTATCGTGATGGAAGCCGACCTCAGACGCCCCATGCTCTCCCACTACCTTGGCCTCGAGAATTCAATTGGACTCACGAACGCGATATCGGGAGCGTTTACCCTGAGAGAAACGCTTCAGGAGATCGAAGCCCAGGACCTGATCATCCGGAGTACGATCGGCGATCAGAGTAGCGGTTCAGGAATGGGAGTCAACAGCCTTAATGGCGTAAAACCTGTTTACTGCGTGACGTCCGGGCCGACGCCTCCAAATCCTGGTGAGATGGCTGCGTCTGACAGAATGGCAGAATTGATCGCGGAAGCCAGTGATTACGCTGATATCGTACTGGTTGACGCCCCGCCGCTGGGTGCTGTCGGTGACGCCGCAAGTATGGCAACCAAGGTTGACGGAGTCCTGATCGTGATGAAGCTCGCTCAGACATCAAGAAAGTCATTCGGTTTCATCGAGAGTTTCATGGAGACCGTTCCCTGCAATGTCCTCGGACTGGTCGTTACCAATGCTGGTTCCTCGAGTGCCTATGAAGGCAGCTATTATTATTAGGACCGGGAAACTCTGTTCCGGGCACATATTAATTCCAATTTGCCAAACGGTGTTTGTCGGCGCGATGTCTAGGCTGGTTATCACAGATGAACCTGGAAGCCAAGGATGAACTCCACTTTTGAAGCCAGGGTAGATAGAGGGATCCACTGGATCTGGATACCTGTCATCATCGCGGTCTGTCTCGCTGTCGGTCTACTTCTCTCACAATTCTCACCTGGTTTTGCTGTATTTGTATCGTTGGCCGTGGCGGCTACGATCGCCTTCATCACCTGGCCGAGGCTTGCCCTTTATGGATTGCTGCTCCTCAGCCCCTTCTATTTCATTCTCAACGATCTTCTGACATCTGGTCAGCTGGCGGGGCTGGCGACGCACATCTCGATCCTTGATTACCTTGTGATCATCGCAGTGGCAGGCACAGTCTGGCAATTGTTGAGGGGAAACCAATACGGCGCTTACAGGCTTGCCGGTATCGACATCATGGCGCTGCTCTGGCTCGCAGTGGTCTTCGTAGGACTCGCATACGGCTATTCCCAGGGATTCGAAGCTTCATTCCGCTCTGCACGAGGCCCGTTGATGTACGCGCTTTATTTTGTGGCCGCCTTTGAGCTGACCTCGAACCGGCGACTTCGGGAATTCGGCTGGATCATGATGATCAACTCATATGCGATAGGAGTGATCGGGCTTCTCGCGGTTGCCGGATACCTGACTCCATATTTTCCGGAACTGACAGTCGGGCTTGTAGGTGACTCGCTCACGCTGACCAGGCCAAATTTCTTTGTCGAGCCTGCCCTGACAATACCGAATATAATATTTTTGGTGCTGCATTTCAGGTTCATGGGTTTACGGGTCAGAAGGTCGCTCTTTTTGAATGTCCTGATCGCAGGAGCCCTGGTCCTGAATATGCTTGTACTCGCCCTTTCGGTGACCAGAGGTTTCTGGTTGGGGATGATAGCGGCACTCCTGGCCGCTGCCTTGCTGCTGAGCCGATACTTCAATATCCTCAAGTTCCGTCAGATCCTCAAGGTATGCGTGTTTTCCGTGTTCACTGCGATAGCGGTTTCTTTCATCCTTGAACGTTTCTTTGATGTCAGCATGTCTTCAGTCATCTTCAGCAGGCTGGACAGCATGACTAGCGGTAGTGACCCGACTTCCGATTACAGACTTAACGAATTCCAGGTATATCTCAGATCGTTCCTCGAGTCGCCATTGATAGGACATGGTTTTGGATCGTCCCTGGGAATCTCGATCGAATATGCCAGCTATGGTTTCGCCCACAACCAGTACATCTGGATCCTGCAGACAACGGGCTTGTTCGGAGGGATCATCTTCGCCATATTTATCCTGCTGGCGATACTCAACGCCCTGAAGACTTTATCAGCCAGCAGAGAAGACGGGTTACCGGAGATGATGAACGTCCTTTTTCTCTCTACCCTGGCCGGGTTTGCAGCGGTTTCCTTCACGTCACCCGAGCTCAGCAACCCTACCACAGTGCCGCTCATGGTCACGCTTCTCGGCATATCAAGAGCCCAGTTCGGACGGCTTCAGAGCCGGTCTGACCAGGAAGTAGACGGGCCGTGATGACGACTCCGGACGCAAGACTATTATGTTGACAGCACCTGACAGTTCGGAGGCGGAATGCCGTCCGTCCGGTGGGCCAGATATCTCAGTGGTTATCGTCAGTTTCAATACCCGCGCCCTGCTGATCGAGTGTCTCGAAAGTCTTTACAGGCCAGACCAGGTTTTTTCATTCGAGACCATCATCGTTGATAATGATTCCCACGACGGAACTGCAGATGCCGTACAAGCGGGATTCCCACAGGTCAGGATGATCCAGAATGAAGAGAACCTCGGCTTCGGTACCGCTATGAACATGGGAGCTGCCATAGCCCGAGGCAGATATCTCATGGTACTGAATCCTGACACGCTGGTACCTCCAGAAACTATCCCCCGCCTTCTGGGATTCCTCGAATCTGAGAACGAGCCTCGCCTTGCGAGCTGCCACCTGGTTGGACCACAGAAGTCATATCAGCTCTCGTGCGCCCGCTTTCCGACTCCTTTGCGCATTTTCATGCTATTTACGCGCCTGGCAAAAGTAATTCCCATCGAGTCGTTCCAGTCATACTATGAAAAATTTGACTGGGATAATCTTGCCCTGGATGAACCGGGAGCAGATTCTGTCTGGCAGGTTGACACGGTGCTTGGCGCCTTTTTTATCCTGCCGCTCGATGAGTTCAGAAAAGCTGGCGGTTTTGACGAGCGCTTTTTTATGCATTTTGAGGAAATAGACCTCATGAAAAAACTAGAGACCAGGGGCTGCCATACCTATATGATCCCCGATGTGAGCGTAATGCACTACGGAGGTGCGTCCACGAAGCAGGATTATGAGAAGATGCGCTTTGAACAGCAGCGCAGCCTTCTCCTTTATCTGCATAAATGGCACGGCATGTCTGCCGCCCAGAGCATCCGCTTCTTTCTGATTATAATGGCGCTGATCAGATATGTGAGCGCCATTGCCTCTGAACGAGTCAGGGGCCGAGAGCATTCTGCGAGTCAGTTCCGCAGCGCGTCGCGGGCAATCCTCGTCGGCCTCCTTCGTATGAATTTCCAATCCTCAGCCGACTGACCACGTTGGATGATGAGCCAAAAACGATTCTGCTGGACGGCAGGATGCTGGCGGGCAGGAACACCGGGATGGGACGTTATGTTTCGCAGCTTGCAGGCATGCATGCAGAGATCGATCCGCCTGACTTGAGAATGCAGCTCGTCTGCATGGACGATGACACACCCCCCGACGCGATCGGCGGCGTTGTCAGGTCGAACCGGAGAACGCAGACTCTTTGGCAGCAGGTCCGGACGCCCCCAGAGCTGAACAGCAGTCGGTGCGACATCTTCCACTATCCGTCTTTCGACCCACCAGGAGTTCGTGGCAAAAGGCTCGTCGTCACCTGTCCTGATATCGAGCCGCTCATATTGCCTTCGCTTTTTTCCAGAAGGATCGTTTTTTACTACAGACTCCTCACCCGGCGCATGCGCGCAGCATCGCGGATAATCGTCTTCTCAGCCAGTACCGGAAAAGACCTCGATTCTGTCCTTGGAATAGATACTGAACGCATCAAGGTCATACCGCTTGGGGTGGAATCGAGATTCGCTCCGGCAGACGAATCGTGGCGGGATGAAGTCGTTTCGAAATATCATCTGCCGGAAAAATACGTCCTGTATGTCGGCAACACCATGCCTCACAAGAATCTTCCCAGGCTGGTTGAGGCTTTTGCTGCAGTTCGCCTCAGCCATCCTCACGTAGAACTGCTGCTCGCCGGTGCGAAGGACAAGTATCGCCACCAGGTCGAAGCTGCGATATCATCTTCCGGGCTGGTTGGTGCCATACGGTTCATCGGGAAAGTGCCGGAGACGGATCTGCCAGCTATCTATAGCTGCGCGAGCGTGTTTGCCTTTCCTTCCTTATACGAAGGTTTCGGGCTGCCCGTGCTCGAAGCAATGGCGTGTGGAACGCCGGTGGTCGCCTCTGATGCCGCCTCTATCCCGGAGGTGGCCGGAGATGCCGCAATCCTGGTCGATCCGCTGGATACCATGGCGCTCGCGGGCGCGATCGTGGGCGTCCTCGACAGCCCGGACAGGGCTGCACACCTGTCCGCGAAAGGCATTCAGCGCGCTTCCCTGTTTTCCTGGCGAAGGTGTGCAGAGGAACATCTCACCGTCTACCGCGATCTTCTGGGGATTTCATGAGAGAACGGCCACGCATCATATTATTCTCAAGCCTATATCCGCTTCCCGTTGACAGGGGTGACAGGAACCGTCTCTTGCACACGCTCAAGATCCTGTCTGGGTTTGCGGATGTGCTGCTCGTCTGCCTGAAACGTGGCTGGGAAAGGTCGGCTTTCCAACATCGTCTGCCTGATGGCATCGAAACCAGATTCTTCCCGATCAGCAAAAGACAGGTGATGGCAGCCGGCGGCCTGGCTGCGATCACCGGCCGTCCGTTTCAGGCACTGCGCTTCGATGTCCCCGGGCTTCGCGATTTCGTCAACGAGCAACTCTACTATTTCAATCCTGACATTTTCTGGGGCTATCAGATCTCATCCTATCCCTTCCTCAGCCAGGCAAGGTCACCGGTCCGCATCCTGGATCTGGTAGACAGCCCATCACGTTTCGCTGACATGACGGCTGGGATCAAGGGCGATTCGCTTCGGACCAGAGCGGTCAACAGAGTCAACTGGCGGATACGTGAGTATGAACGGCGGGCTGTCGAAGCAAGTTCGATGGTCCTTGTCAGCTCCCCCGGGGACAGGGAACATCTCGTCTCACGGTATGGAATGGAATCGAAGGTGTCCATTTTCCCGAACTGCGTCCCGAAAACCATGCTTGATCACAGGTGGCGGTACGATGGAGACAGACCGCCACGGCTCCTGTTCGTTGGGAATCTTAATTACCCCCCAAACCGGGACGCGGTGAGCTATTTTGCGTCGAAAGTCATGCCGCGAGTCAGTGAGGAATCCCCAGAGGCAGAGTTCATAGTCTGCGGTGCGAGCGGAGAAGCTCTGGCTTCAAGATTTGCCGGGATGCCCGGGGTTCGCTTCACAGGATTTATCGAGGATCTCGAAAGTGCCTACCTTGACGCCAGCATGCTGGTAACGCCGCTTTCTGTTGCGACCGGATCTCAATACAAGGTCCTGGAGGCGATGGCGCTGGGCCTTCCCGTGCTTGCATCGGATGTAGTCGCAAAAGGCTGCGGAGCTGAGCCGGGCCGGGATATCATGGTTGCGGGAAGCCCTGACGAATACCTTTCGGCTATCAGAAGATTGACAGGGGATCCTGTTTTCAGCGGGAATCTTGCAGATGCCGGCAGGCAGCTTGTCTCCGCGAATTTTATCTGGGAATCGCAGGCGGACAGACTTAGAGATGCGATCGCCGGTGTCAGGAGCGCTGGACGATGAAAGTCACTCAGCAGATTCGCAGGTCTTTTTGATGACGTCAGGATTAAAAACGCTTCAGGTGATTGGCGGTAGTGAGTTCGGCGGCGCCGCCTGGATAATACTGAGTTATATACAGATATTGCAGGAACACGGTCTTGAGATCTCTGTGATCACCTCGAACGAGGACGTAGCAGGGATCTACAGGGAAGCTGGCTGCGCGATCATTCCCGTGCACGAGTTGCGCCGGGAGATCAATCCGGTCCGCGATGGGCTGGCGCTGAGAAAGTTGAAGAAGATATGCCGCGAGCAGGACTTCGACATAGTACATACACATACGTCGAAAGGCGGTTTTATCGGACGGGCCGCCGCCAGGTCGGCCAAAGTCCCGATCGTGATACACACCGCACACGGTTTCGCGTTTCATGAACTCTCGAGACCGGCTTCTATCAGGACTTACTCGATACTCGAACGCCGCGCCGCGGGCTGGTGTGACCGCATCACCACTGTGAGCGATTTTCACCGCGACTGGGCGTTAAGGCTGGGAATCGCCGATGAGGAAAAGATCGTGACTGTGCATAATGGGATATCTTCATCGCGGCTTGAGTCTAGCCAGGACAGAGCCATGGTACGGGCAAGCCTTGGAGTGGAAGCATCAGAGTCACTTCTGGCGGTGATCGGACGACTGGCCGCGCAAAAGGGGCTCGAAGACATGCTCGACGCGATGCCGGCAATCCTCGCTGCGCAGCCGGCTACAAGATTGCTCATTGTCGGCAAAGGGCCGATCTCCGCTTTACTCGAATCAAGATGCAGGCAGCTTGGTGTTGAGAAAAAGGTCATATTCACTGGCTTCAGATCTGATATTGGTGAACTTCTGAACGCCTGTGATATCGTGGTTTCACCGACTTTGAGAGAAGGACTTTCGGTTTCCATACTCGAAGCCATGGCGATGGGAAAGCCGATCATCGCGACAGGCATCTCGAGCAACAGGGAGCTGGTCATCGACGGCGAGACGGGGTTGCTGGTGCCGGCGGCAGATACCAGCTCTATCGCGCGGGCGGTTATCACCCTCATAACTGACAGAGAGAAGGCGCTGCGATTCGGAAGGCAGGCGCGGGAACGCTTCGACCAGAGGTTCTCAGAAGAGATAATGCAGCAAAGATTATGGACAGTTTATGAAGGCCTTATCCGGGACAAACTGGCTAATCGGACTTTTTCATGAGCAATATGGAGCATTCTCAGGATAACGTGGCCGGCGTCAGGGGCTTCTTCAATGAAGAGGTAAGGAAGCATCCCAGTTTCCTGCTCGATGACAGGGATCCAACCAATTTTCTGATCCCTTCTGAAGAATATGCGAGGGATCTGCTGGGAGTCTGCGACGATAGCCTGGATATCCTCGAGATCGGCTGTGGCGATGGCGTCGACAGCATCCGGCTGGCCGCGACCAGTAACAGGGTCTGCGCGATCGATCTGGCCGAGAACAGGATCGCCCAGGCTCAGGGCAACATATCCAGGAACGGTTTGTCAGAAAGGATCACGGCACGCCATATGGATGCCCACGATCTGGATTTCCCCGACGGGCACTTCGACCTCGTTATCGGCAACTCGGTGCTGCTGTTCCTGGACCGGAAAAGGTTTGCCCGGGAGTGCTACCGGGTCCTCAAGCCTGGCGGCAGGGCGATTTTCCCTAACGAATCAATGGCGGATCATCCCCTGCTCAGATTAAGAAGATCGTTGCCCGGCGTCAACCAGCGCGAAGAAGTCGCTGACAGGATGACCCTGAGCGGGGTTGAAGCGATCGCCGCTGATTTTGACTCAGCCAGGCATCGCGAGTTCTACCTTTTTTCCGTGCTATTAGCGCCGGTCGTTTCCAGACATGGAAGAAAGAGGGCTGTCGCGGGCGCAGTCCGCCTGGCATATCGGCTTGATGAATCAATCCTTCATAGATTCAAGGGGCTAAGAAAATATTGCTGGATAAGCGTTATCGAGCTCAAGAAAACCACAGGCAACCGCTGAATATGCGGACTTCCTACCTTCCATTCTCACCACCCTCGATCGGCGAAGAGGAGATCGATGAAGTAATCGATACCCTGCGTTCCGAGTGGATCACCACCGGCCCGAAAGTTAAGAGGTTCGAGGGAGACTTCGCAAAATACATCGGCACGCCATCTGCCCTGGCTGTGAGTTCAGCGACAGAGGCGATGCAGGTAGGCCTGGCAGCCATGGGGATCGGTCCGGGTTCAGAAGTAATTACCACACCTATGACTTTTTGTTCGACTGTCCACGTCATCGAACAGGCTGGAGCCAGGCCGGTGCTGGCTGATGTCGAGCCGGGAACGCTGAATATAGACCCGGCCGCCATAGAGAAGTCCGTTTCAAAAAATACCAGGGCGATAATGCCCGTCCATCTTTATGGCAATCCCTGCGACATGAAAGCGATAATGGAAATCGCCCGGGCGAGCGACCTGCTCATCCTCGAAGACGCAGCCCACGCGCTGCCAGCCGCCATCCACAGCCAGATGATCGGAACCATCGGCGACCTCACAGCATTCAGCTTCTATGCTACCAAGAACATAACGACAGCCGAAGGTGGGATGCTGACCGGTGACCCCGAGCTTGTGGAACAGGCGCGGATCTGGAGCCTGCATGGTATGAGCCGCGATGCCTACAAGCGCAACAGTGCCGAGGGTTCATGGCGATATGAAGTAGTCTTGCCCGGCTTCAAGTGCAACATGACCGATATCCAGGCTGCTATCGGTTTGCATCAACTCGCCAGGCTTGATGGATTCCAGGAACAGCGCCGGCAGATCGTCAAGATCTATACTGATGCCTTTACGAGCATGCCTGAGCTGCAATTGCCTCAGGTCACGCCGGAGGCTGAGCCAGCGTGGCACATCTATGCGATCAGACTGAACCTCGAGATGCTCTCGCTTGACCGGGACCGCTTCATCATCGGGATGAAGGAACGGAACATCGGCACCAGCGTACACTTCATCCCGGTACACACCCAGCCATATTACCGGGAAAAGTACGGTTACTCGGATGGTGATTTTCCGGTTGCATTCGAGAATTTCCAGAGGCTTGTCTCATTACCCCTTAATCCCCGCATGACACGCGATGACGCGTATGATGTCGTGGAAGCGGTCGTCGACATTATCAACAAACACCGCCGCTAGAGACGTATAGCATGGCAAAGCGACTCTTCGATCTGGTTCTGTCAGGACTCGGGCTGATTCTGCTTGCTCCCCTGTTTCTTGTGATCGCTATCTGGATAAAGCTGGATTCCCCTGGCCCGGTATTCTTCAGAGGGAGGCGGGTTGGCCGTAAGGGAACAGACTTCAGGATCATCAAATTTCGAAGCATGTCCACTGATGCTCCCCTAACCGGCCCGGAGCTCACGGCTGGAGAGGATCAGCGCATTACCAAAGCCGGCAGGCTGCTTCGCAGATCCAAGCTGGACGAGCTTCCCCAGCTGATCAACGTCTTCAAGGGAGAGATGAGCCTGGTCGGGCCCAGGCCGGAAGTCAGGCGTTATGTGGACCTGTTCGCCGAAGATTACAGGGAGATATTGGAGATGAGGCCCGGGATCACCGACCTCGCTTCACTTGAGTACAGAGCCGAAGCTGAGCTTCTGGGGAAGTCAGACGACCCGGAGGCTTTCTACACAGTGAATGTCCTTCCCGAAAAGATCAGGCTGGCAAAGGAGTACCGGCGCCATTCTTCAGTCTGGTACGATCTGCTCCTGATCAGCCGCACAATCGCTGCGTTAGCCAGGAAGAAAACATGAATGGTACAGGACGCCCGTTGAAATATGGTTTACAAACACCCACTACCCCACTTAGACTGGTCATTCAAAGCCGACTCAGGATGTCAAAATGGTAGTGACACCGTTCCGACAATTAAAACGTCAGCCGTTGGCTATCCTGGTTGACGCCTGCATAGTCGTCAACGCATATACGATGGCTTCGCTTGTGCTCTTCGCCCAGTGGGCGCCTCTCCAGTATTACAGTGAACTCCTTATCTTTCTTCCGATCGCTGTTGTCGTGCATTGCGGCATCAACCTCCAGCTGGGCCTGTACCGTGGCGTCGGCCGCTACGCCGGCCTCAGCCAGGGCCTCAAGATCATCAAGGCGTCCGTTTTTTCTGTCGCCCTGCTGGTAGCGGCAGGCCTGCTGTCAATGCGTTCGTCCACAGCTCATGTCCTGGCGATGGTTCCGGTAGGTGGCGCCATCGCCTTCATCTTCATGTCATTGGTGCGCTTTTATCCGCGAGTCTTCTATGAGCGTTCCCTCAAGGAGCTGGACAGCGCCCAGACTCTCTTGATCGTAGGAGCTGGTTCAGCCGGCGAGATGATCCTCAGAAGCATCCAGAAGGAACCTAATCTTGCCATGCAGGCGATTGCATTCGTGGATGACAAACCCGACCTCGACGGTCTCGAGATACACGGCGTTCCTATCTACTCGCCAACGGAGATGATCCCTGATCTTGTCGCAAGATACGAAGTCGACGAGATACTGATTGCCATACCCAGCGCATCCCTCGAGGATTTTCAACGCATCTGGCAGATATGTTTCCGAACCGGCAAGGCGACCAAGACTCTGAGACCCCTGCAGAGCATCCATCTGGGAAAGGTAGGCCTGGAAAACATCAGGGAGATTGACATCGAGGACGTCCTTGGAAGGCAGCCAGTTCAGACAGACTATACCCAGGTGAGCGGCTTTATCGATGACCGGGTTGTACTGGTGACCGGAGCCGGTGGCTCTATTGGTTCAGAACTCGTAATGCAGATAAGTCATCACAATCCTGCGAATATAATCCTGGTTGACCAGGATGAGACTGCGCTCTACCGGATCCATGAGAAACTCAGTCAGCTCTATTTCCACAAGCACATCATCTGTGTCACCGACGTAAAATCCGAGACCAGGATGGAGTTCCTTTTCCGCAGATACCAGCCAGACCTCGTATTTCACGCCGCAGCATACAAACATGTACCTCTTATGGAGATTCAGCCGGACGTAGCCGTGCTGAATAACGTCCATGGCACCTGGAACATGGCCCGAATCTCTGCCGAACATAAGGTTGAATGCTTCGTGAACATATCGACCGACAAGGCTGTCGAACCAGTCAATGTCCTTGGTGCCACCAAACTCCTGGGTGAACGTGTCGTCAGCGAGCTTGGTGATGAATACCCGGATACAAAGTTCTGCTCCGTTCGATTCGGTAACGTTCTTGGCAGCCGGGGCAGTGTCATACCCATATTTCAGGAGCAGATACACGCGGGCGGGCCGGTCACGATCACGCATCCGGAGATGACACGCTACTTCATGCTGATCTCCGAGGCTGTTGACCTGGTGCTACAGGCAGCGGCGTTCAATGACAAAAACGCCATATTTGTTCTGGAGATGGGCAAACCGGTGCGTATCGTCGATCTTGCTGAGCAGATGATCAGCCTGATGCGGCCCGGCGAAAATATAGATGTGATCTTCACAGGACTGCGGCCGGGAGAGAAGCTGCACGAACAATTGATCGATAAATATGAGTCAAGGACGGAAACCAGCCACGAGATGATCTACAAGGTCAGCCCCTTAAACATCCGGGCGATGATACTTTCCGAACTGCCTGATCTTTTTTACGAAGCCAGCTCCCACGACGGTGGCGCTATCAAGGCTCTCCTTGAGAAATGGATTCCTTCCTATTCCCCGTTCGACATGAGCCTGGTAGGCTCCATCAACCCCGAAGACCAGGATCCTGCCAGCGGAGATGATGCTCTTCCTTCCACTGCCGGAATCCTCGGCTACCGCTGGAACGACGAAACGAATCCGCCCGATATCGAGGATGTCCCGGCTACCGAACCAGGTTAGCGGTTATTCTAGCGGGAGTCCGGCTTCTTTCTTCAGGTATTTATCGTGCGGGTTAAGGCTGATGGCTTTGTCGAAGTGTTCTCTGGCTTTATCAGGTTCGTTCCAGCGATCACGCTCGTAAATAGCCAGCTGCAACCAGGTCTGATAGTTCATTGGTTGTAGCTCTGTTGCCTTGATCAGCGCAGCCCTGGCATCCACCATATGACCTACCCGTTGCTGGGCGCCTGCTACAACGAATAACGATTGTATGGAAAGCGGATTGAAAGTTCCCGCTGCCTCTGCGGTATGCAACGCTTCTATCTGAAAACCGAGCTCTGCCTGTTGAAGGGATTTATTGACCAGATAGTCACTGTACCATGGCATCAACGCGATCAGAGCAGCCGCCCCGGCAACAGATACAGAAAAGTAAAATGAAAATTTTTTGATATATACATCAATGGTCATTCCGGTTACTCCTGAAAAAGAGACTTTTTAGCACAATAATATCCGACGATTCCCAAAGCAACATCTATACATAAATATAATTATAATTGTTTAGTTGCAATCAGGTGTAAATAGAGTTAGTTTTTTCCCGTAGTGGGAAGGATATGTGCAATTTCCGGAGAAGTACATAAAAATCAGGATTATGGTATCTGGTTCTATATTCTAAAGTTATTTGTAATAAAGCCGTTTAGTTTTTATGGCTTTAAGGTAAAGCTTGTAATTGCAGATATATCAAATTCGAGGGAGGTGATGTTTGTGAAGATTGCTACATTGATTGTCGTGTGTATGGTATTGACGCTGGCGCTGACCGGTACGGCGTTGGCAAGCTGGCCCACTGGCGCTCAGGGAGACCAGTATGTCCCGGTAAATACAGCAATGGATGGCGTCGTAGCAGGAGTAGGTATCTCACCAGATACTTTCATCAGCATTTATAACGCCGCAGTAGCTGGAGATGTTTCCGGATATACTGACTCTCAGCTAGCAGCCAGTTGTGAAGCGTTAAGCCAGCTGTCTGGTTACCAGGATGTACTCATGGATTACAACACCGTGTATACCAACCTGGGATGCAGCACACGTTTGGCATCGGCGGGGCCGACTCGAGGGGCCCTACCCAGCACCGGTATCGCTATCGCACTACTCATCGGTTCAGGAGTGGTTGGGATCGGCGCGGCCTCCCAGATGCTGAAGCGCAGCAAGTAATAACGCAATTCAGCCGGTTTTCCGGCATAAAAAAAAGAGTCTGTCATCCGGCAGGCTCTTTTTTTATTCCATAAAGCAGAAATCTTTTTTAGTCTATCGGCTCTTCGCTTTTCGAAGCCGCATACCCCTGTGCCCCGCTGTGGTAATAGGCGTAATAGGCACTTCGCTCCTGTCTGACGTTATTCAGCACAATACCGATCACGTTGGCATTGACCTGGTCGAGCGCTGCCTTTGCTCTTAGAGCCTGCTTGCGGTCTCCAGACTGCGCGTCCAGCACCAGTACGGTACCATCCACGAGAGCGGAAAGAATCGCCGCATCAGTTACCAGACCGACTGGCGGCGCATCCAGGATCACTGTGTCAAAGTCCTGTGATACCCTGTCAAGAAATGCACGAAATCTGTTTGAACCCAGAAACTCTGAGGGGTTTGGTGGTGGTGGACCGCTTCCGATCACCGTAAGGCCCGGCAGGTTCTCCTCGCCCAGATTGATCTCTTCGTTTTCATCATGATATCCCACCAGCGTGGTGAGTCCGCCGTCGCGAGGCAGATCGAAAAGCTTATCCTGGCTAGGCAGGCGCAGGTCGCAATCAATCAACAGGACCCTTTTCTCTGCCTGAGCCATGATCACAGCGAGATTGGCACATATGGTTGATTTCCCTTCACCGCGGTCCGCGCTGGTGACAACCATGGAGTTCAGGCCCTGATCGATGTTTGTGAGCAGCAGGTTTGTCCTCAACGTTCGGAATGCCTCTGCGATCGCCGAGTTGGGATAGAACTTTACGTACAGGTGATAATCGTCGCTATGGGCCATATCAGTACCTGGGATTTTCGCTCAGGGTTTCATATGTCATCTGTGGTATCACACCGAGTATTGGCAGTTCGAGAATTTCCTCGACCTCTTCCTTCGAGCGCCAGCGTGTATCAAGCCTGTCAAGCAGGAACGCGACCCCCACTCCCACTCCCAGCCCTAGAAGCACTGCCAGAATAGCATTCCTGCCCGGGGTCGGTTTTACTGGTGCAACCGGGATGGTAGCGCCCTGCCAGACCTGTGCTGTCAATCCGCTGCGGGAGGATTCGGTTCTCTGGACAAGTTCCGCGAAAGCATTCCCGATGCCGTTGGCGATAGTCGCTGCCTGGACCGGATCCGTGTCCTGGACAGTGACCTCGATCAGCTGTGTCTGCTGGACAGGTTGAGCCGTTATCTGCGAAAGAACCGCTTCAGGCGATGCCTCCAGACCCAGGTCACCGACTACCTTCTCTGCAACTGTGCGCGAAGAGATCATCTTGCTCATGCTGTTCGCGACTTCCTGAAGAGCGGTTGTAAGGTTGAGGTTTTCAGCCAGACCCTGATTCTGGCCTACCAGGATCGTTATCGATGCCTCGTATACCTTGGCCTGCCTGGCGCTGAAGAAATAGCCGAAAGCGCCCGCGATGACCGCGGCTGCAACTATCAGGAGTATATATCTCCTGAGTATCTTGAAAGCGTCTGAAAAAGTCATCTTATTCTGGAACTGGAGATAGAACCACGCCCTTAACGCACTTCAGGCCGCCATTTGGCGGCTCTAACTGAATTCTAGCCTAATCGTAAACAGAATCAAAATTCGACAACAGCGGCAGTACACCTGCAAACAGTGGCAAAAACCGGCTTTTTCCACACCAAGAAAGAAGGGCCTCTCGGCCCTTCTTTATCGAACTCTGACCAATTTACCTGAGTAATTCAGGTAGCCGTATTGCGAGTGCTACCTCCGCGCGTCGCGGAAGAAGGCTCTGTACCGTCATCGGAGCTCTGATTTCTTTCCCAGGCCTGCTGGCAGGTTGCGCGCATCTCCTCCCAGGTACCGTTCTCCATGGCTTCACGCATCTGGTCCATGTTCTCGCCATTCATCATGGCTCCCTGACCCATCGCGCCAGGTCCTGGCCCACCCATGGGGCAAACTGGATCTCCCTGAGGAGCGGGCTGGGCATCAGGCGCGGTTGCACCAGGTGTGGCCGGGGCTGCGGGAGTCTGAGCCATCCGGTTCCCTTGACGAACCGGCGCATCCTGGGCAAAAACTGCTGAGGCTCCCACCAGAAGCATCACAAGGGCTAAAACTGCGATCAATGTAAACTTCGACATATCTTTACACCTCCTTCTTTCGAATTGTTCCTGAAGATTATGGCTCAGGCAGGTGAAGGAAGGATTAACGGACTGTTAAGAATCCGTTAAGCCGCAGCGGGGATGAGGACTGTCATCCTTGTGCCTTTTCCGGCATCGCTTTCAGCGGTTATGCTGCCTCCCAGCGCCCTGGCGTAACTGCTGGCGATCGTCAGGCCGATTCCGGTTCCTCCGCGCTCACGCGAACGTGACTTGTCAGCAGTATAGAAGCGTTCGAATATATGAGGCAGGTCAGCCTCAGGGATGCCGACGCCGTTGTCGTTAACGATCAGGGCTACGAATTCATCGCGTCGCTCCGCCACCAGCGAAACAGATCCTCCAGTATCGGTATGCCTTAAACTGTTATCAAGAAGGTTTGTAAGGATCTGGTCCAGCTTGTCTTCATCTGCGAGTATCGCCAGCCCGCCATCCGCAGGCAGGAGTTCCAGTGAAACACCTTTCTCACGAAACTGTGGCTCCATGCGATTACCGACCCTGTCCAGGAACGGAACAAGGTTCACCTCGACAAGGTCCAGCCTTTCCTGGCCGGATTCAGCTCGTGACAGCCTCTGAAGGTCGTCGACAAGGCGGCTGAGCCGCCCTGCCTCCCGATGCACAAGGTTATAAGTCTCGGCGGTAGCCGGCACGGCGCCATCGACCAGGCCCTCCATATAACCGGAAATGCTCGTCAGGGGTGTCCTGAGTTCGTGGGCGATATTCGCCATAAGCTCACGCCTCAACCGCTGCGCATTCTCAAGACTCTCGGCCATACTGTTGAAACTCTCAGCCAGTGCCCCTATCTCGTCCTTCGACTTCACGTCGACACGACGGCTGTAATCGCCCTCAGCCACCTTGGCTGTAACCTCAGCCATCCCATGGATCGGGCCGGTTATCTTTCGAGAGATTATCAGGCTGAGGATCACAGCCACTGTCACCGCGGCAGCGCCTCCCCAGATCAGCGAGTCGTTAAGGGCATCGCGAAAGGCATCGTTAAGCGTTTCGCTCATCCTTTGTGACATCATCGCGCCCATGCTGCCTTCCTCCATATTATGCATGTGCCTGCCATAAAGGCTGATCGTCAACTGCCTGGTGATGGCTATGACTATTCCAAGACATACCGAGGCCAGGGCGATATATGTAGCAAGCAGCTTCCACTTGATCTGATGCATCCTATTCATTTTTCACCTGTTTCCAGCTTGTAACCGACACCGCGAACCGTGATCAGGTAGCGGGGGTGTGCGGCATCTTCTTCCAGCTTCTTGCGCAGTTTGGCCACGTGGACATCGACGACACGCGGATCGCCATAGAAGTCAGTGCCCCAGACGAGCTCGAGCAGCTTCTCCCGGGTAAAGACCATTCCGGGGCGGGACGCAAGCTGGCTGAGGATATCGAACTCACGCGCGGTCAGGTCGAGGACTGTCCCGGAGACCATCGCCACGTGTCGGCTTGAATCAATCTCCACCTGGCCTGCCCGCACCATCCTGGCAGTGGACGCTGTCCCTCCCTGGCCCCGCCTCAGGATCGCTTTCACCCGGGCTATCAGCTCGCGCGGGCTAAATGGTTTTGTCAGGTAGTCATCCGCTCCCAGTCCGAGTCCGAGCAGCTTGTCGGCCTCCTCGGCGCGGGCGGTCAGCATCAGTATGAAAACATCCATCTCGGAACGCAATATCCTGCAGACTTCAAGTCCGTCGACTTCGGGGATCATCAGATCCAGGACTACGAGATCGGGATGACCGGTTCGAGCCAGCTTCAGCGCATCGGCTCCGTTATCAGCCTCGATCACATCATAGCCTTCACGGACCAGGTAAGACCTGACCAGATTCCTGACACTGGCCTCGTCATCGACAACCAGTATCTTGCCGGTGGTCATGTAGAGGTGTGGATCAAGGCATGCCCACTGTCACCGCAGGGTCGCGGCAGGCTCGAGCAGGAACGAGATGGCGTCGACAAAATGGGGGATGTCGACCTCACCGCGCGCGGTCACGAGATTATGGTCGACTACTACACCCTGGTTGAGAAAGATGGCACCGGCTTCTTCCAGCTCTTTCCTTACGGTTTCCTCACCAGTAACCCTGCGGCCGAACACGAGGCCGCCGGCGGCCAACACCAGCACAGCGTCACAGGTCGCACCTATGGGCTTGCCAAGGGAATTCACTTCCAGTAGCAACGTCAGAACCCGCTCGTCGGAAGTCAGCCGCGTATTGGAATCGCCTCCGGGGATGATGATTGCATCAAGTGAAGACGCGGGAGCGTTGCCCAGAACCACGTCCGGCTTCAGCAGTGACCCCTGACGGCCGGCTACCGCTACAGCCTCTGATTCACCGACGCCGATCACGACTACCCTGGCTCCACGCTGGCGCAACATCTGCGCTGCCTTGATGACCTGGGAGTCTTCAAAGCCGGGCCCTGCAACGATTCCTATTGTCTTACTCTTCAGATTCATTCCACTCACCACCACTTTCCCCCTAACTAATATCTACCCGTTGTGCGCTAAGGGGTAAACTCCTGAAAGTGCTGTTACTCTTGTTCTCTACGTTTGAACGTAATCCTCGATTTTCCTGCTTCAGGGGTGGTGTTCTCAAGACGATTCTTCATCTTCAGCAACCATTCGGCCATCTCGGGAGATAGCGTATCGAGCATCTGATAGAACTGGAGTCCGCAACCTTGCTCATTGCTCATATCAAGGTCCTGCGACTCGATAAGGCGCCAATATATGCATTTATCGCGGCTGCACCACGCTTCAAGGCCTTGTGCCTTATGCAACCTGCACGGCTCGCGGCCGATTGCCTGGTCTTCGTTCATTTTAATATCTCCTTCATCCTTGAAGTTAGTTAGATTATAGCAGTCCAGGGTATTACTATCTCACCGGACAGTAGTTCATGAACATGTTTGCTTTCAGATATAATCAATCGTATCAGCAAATAATTATGTGAATATGAGAGTCCCTCAGAGACGGATTCTGGCAATCTTATTAATCTAAACACGGGGATACCAATGACGCCGGATCGAGACATGGAAGTAGTCTGCATAGCCGTGCCGCCGATCGAGCGGATGAACCGGGTGGTTCATCTGGCTACCACCGCTGTTGCCAGCCGTACCGGCCTCAATATAGACCAGGCTGACGATATCAATACGGCACTGGACGAGCTGTTCCGTCTGTCGATCTCACAACCGGATGACCGGCAATCGTTCTGTGTGCGCTATGACATCCACGACGACCGGCTCGAAGTCGTCGCGGAAAAAATCAAGGCAAGCGTGGGTGATGGCAGCAGCAAGGTCAGTCGCTATCGCCGTTTCATAATCGAGAAGGTCGCCGACCGATTTGAAGAGCGGACTAATCCCGAAGGCGGTTTTGATATCCTCCTGGTTAAATTCGTCGGCGACCAAGCCTGAGATTTGGCTAAACGGAACCAAAACTCCCTGAGCAGGGACGAGATCAATTCCCTGTTCCGCACCTACAAGGAAAACAAGGACCCCGAGGTTAAAAACCAGCTTGTGGGTGCCTATATGGATCTGGTGCATTCCCTGGCGCGCCGTTTTGCCAATCGCGGTGAGCCGCTGGACGACCTGGTCCAGGTGGCATCGATGGGCCTACTGAAAGCGATAGACCGCTTCGATCCTGACCGGGGTGTGCAATTCACTACCTATGCCGTACCGACGATCGTCGGCGAGGTCAGACGGTATTTCCGTGACCGCGCCTCCGCGATCCGTCTTCCCCGCGGGCTTCGCGAGCGCAGCTTCATGCTCAATACAGCCATCCAGAAATTCTCCCAGGAGCACGGTCGGACACCGAATGTGCGTGAGATTGCTGCCGCAGTGGGTATAAGTGAGGAAGACGTCATCGAGGGCCTCGAGAGTAATGAGGCCACAACTGTCGCGTCGCTCGATACCACGACTGATGAAGGCGACCTGTCTCTGCTCGATATCGTCGGTGGCGAAGATCAGACTTTGAGGCTTCTGGATGAACGGCTCAGTCTTGCGGGTGCCATGTCGACACTCGATTCACGGGAGCAGAACCTGCTGTATCTGCGATTCATAGAAGGGCTGAGCCAGACAGAGATAGCCGATCGTCTGGAGATTTCCCAGATGCATGTATCCAGGCTGTTGCGACGCACTTTACAGTCGCTTCGGCAGAACCTTACAACTTCACCAAGGGAGCCATATATATCGTGAGCGCGTCTGAGATAACAGGAGACAGACTGCTGCATCTTGTAGTTCCGGCACGTGCTGAATACCTGTCGATGCTGCGGTTACTGGTTGCAGCGATCGCCAGCGATTCTGGATTCACTGAAGAGAACATCGCTGATATCAAGGTAGCTCTTTCCGAGGCTTCCACGAATGTGGTAAGGCATGCCTATCCGGAAGGAATAGAATCCAAGCGCAGGGTCATCGAGATAAACTGTTATGGAGATCTGAGCCAGCTGATGATCGAGGTGACCGATCATGGAAGCGGTATCCCATTGCCTCCGCCGGCATCCGAGGGCCTGGGCCTTGGTATCATGGGAAGCCTCATGGACCGGGTCGATGTCGAAACCGGATCCACCGGTACATCGGTGCTGCTTGTCAAGAGCCCTTCTTCCGCAAGGTACGCATCACAGGACTGACCGCGGATCGGACTGATGGTGCCCGAGGTGGGAGTCGAACCCACATACCCATAGGGTGAGGGATTTTAAGTCCCTTGTGTCTACCAGTTCCACCACTCGGGCACAAGAATATGACAACGTGATTATAGGCGCACTACCAGCTGATCGCTACAGTTCCCCTTTTGCAAGCGCCCTCGCCGCGCCATCGAGTATATCGAGTTCGCTCACCGTAAGCTCATCCGCCTCCGTATGGATCATCAGTCTTTCGATAATCAACGAACCCGCGATTATCACATCAGCCCTTCCAGGCTCCATTGTCGGCAGCCGCAGGCGCTCAGGCAATGTCATTCCCGAAAGCTTCCTGATCAATCCATGAATACTAGTGAGGCTCATCTGGTGCCCATGGACTCTGGCGGGATCGTAGCTCTCCAGCCCCAGATCGATGGCAGCGAGTGCGGTTACCGTCCCGGCGACTGCGATAGTAAGTGCCGGCTTCGTCAGCACGCCCTTCTCTACCTCCCGGGCCAGGACATCATCGATGAATCCGGAGGCTGCCTCCAGCTCATTCCGGCTTACGGGATCAGTAGTAATGAACCTCTCGGTTATGCGCACGCATCCGAGACTGAGACTGCGCGCGAACGACACCCTTCCATCGACGCCGGATACAACCTCGGTGCTGCCACCACCGACATCGAACAGATTTACGCTATCAGATGATCCAAAGCCTGCGCTTGCTCCAGAAAAACTGAGCTTTGCTTCTTCATCACCAGTCAGAAGTCTGCAGCCGGCTCCGATTCCATCCGCAAGCGTTTTCAAAAACTCCAGTCCGTCACTGGCGTCACGCACCGAACTTGTGGCGATAACCATGGTCCTGGATGCCCCGATGTCATCTATGCGGGTTGCGTAGTCGGCGACGCAGGTTACGACCCGGGCACATGCTTCCCGGCTCAGGCTGCCGACACGGTCCACCCCCTCCCCCAGCCGCGTCACTTGAGTCTGCCGGTAGATCTCTCTCACCTGGTCATCAAGGACCTCGGCCACGAGCAGCCTTGTGGAGTTGGTGCCAGTGTCTATTACTGCGACTATCACGGCATCTCTCTTCCAGGCGATTCGGTCCTTCGATCCATCAGTTCGTCCATCCAGCCCGCGCACCTTTCATCAGGACACCATAACTCGCCAACCGCATCAACCAGAACCTGGCCGGCCAGGTAATCCGGGTGCACCAGAAACCAGGCCATCTGTGAATGCAGGCATTTGAGCATCTCTTTGTCACTCACGCCGGCGATGAACATATCCCGCTGCGGAAGACCATGGTCTCCCGCTTCCATGGCCGAACGATATTCCGCGGCATGATCGGCCTGACATCTCTTGAGATCATTCCTTAATTCGGCATCTGCCGCGATGCTTTGCTGCAACCTGCCGATGAAGCCGCCGTCCTCAAGCCGGGCCAGTTCCCGCCTGAGCCAGGGACAGGTAAGATAATAGAGGTTTGGGTGAGGTTCGCCGCTGAGATCCAGCGGCTGGTTAAGGATGACCGACGGCCAGCCATATACACATTTCGATGCTACTTCAAATTTTACGGAAGGCTGCCGTCCGAGCTGACGCGCTACCAGCCGCGACAGGTCTGAAGGAGAAGGTTCGGCGCCGGACAAGCGTCAGGGAATCAGTTCGCCCAGCGTATCCACTATCCGGTCGGCAATCGACACTTCTTCAACCGGCTGGGCTTCGTTTTCAGCGGGATTCACTTCGCTGACGGCTGGACCTTCAACGATAACAGCAGGATTTTCATCTACATTCAGATCCTTGACCACATAAGGCTGCTCGCCCGGCTTGACCATACCCAGATCGCGACGCGCGACCTGTTCCACATAGGCTGTGCTCTGCAGGCTGTCTTTTTCATATTGAAGCTTGTCACGCTGGCTTCGAAGGGATTCTGTTTTCGCCTGCTCACTCTGGATCAGGCGGCTTTTCTCTATATAGGCGCGAACCGGGGAGATGTAGCAGGCTGCGATGAAGATGATCACGCCGACTATCATCAACCGCCACCATCCCGGCCTCCTGGCGAGGAAACCATTCAAGCTCGGCGCAACAGTAGCTCTCTGGGACAATCCATACTCCTGACTACGATTTCAGGCTTTCGATAGAGGTTCGCCGCAACCCCTGCATTCACCTTCAAAATATCCGCCCTACTCCGCATTGAGCTGTATTCCCGGATCTCTCTTCAATCCATCACCATCAGGCACCCATCCGATGGACCTTGATGAGATTAGTCGTGCCAGGCACGTTCACCATGACTCCGGCCGTTATCACGATCTCATCACCGTCGTCAGCCAGGCCGCTTTCGCCGGCAGATTCGATCGCCTTGGCGAACATGTCATCCGTATCCCGCGCCGGAGGCACCAGGAAAGGTTGTACTCCCCAGACGAGGGCAAGCTGATTGACGACGTCGCGGCTGGAACTGACTGCCAGGACCGGCGCCGCCGGCCTGTGCTTCGCGACCTCCAGCGCCGTCTTGCCGGAGCTGGTAGGCGTCACGATGGCAGCCACGTCAAGACTCTGGGCGAGTTCGCAGGTGGCGGCACTGATGGCATCGGTTACAGTCTTCCCGGAACGCAGATGCGCGTTGCCACGACGCCTTAGCGTCGACTCGACAGTCCTGGCTATTCGGTTCATAGTGCTTACGGACCTTGCCGGATATTTGCCGATCGCAGTCTCCCCGGACAGCATGACCGCGTCAGTACCATCGTATACCGCATTGGCGACGTCACTGGCTTCGGCCCTGGTCGGGATCGGCCTGCTGATCATTGACTCGAGCATCTCCGTGGCCGTAATAACAGGCTTCGCCTGGGAAACCGATCGGCGGATGATCTCCTTCTGCCAGTACGGCACCCTTTCGGCGGCGATCTCCACGCCGAGGTCACCCCTGGCGATCATCACCGCGTCGGCGGCGTTGATGATAGAGGTTATATTCCGTATTGCTTCGTGTTTCTCGATCTTGGCGATCACCTTCACCGGCCGTTCGGTCCGGCTTTTGATCAGGCTCCGTAGTTCATTTATGTCATCAGCAGTCCTGACGAATGAGAGTGCGATATAGTCGACTGCTGCCTGTATGGAGAACTCCAGGTCCTGCAGATCCTTGCCGGTCAGGCTTGGTGCGGTGATCTTTGTGCCCGGCAGGTTGACACCTTTTCGGGAGACAAGATTCCCTCCCGCGGTCACCCTGCAGACAACATCTCCACCATCCAGATCGAGCACCTTGAGAGCGATACGCCCATCATCCATCAACACCCGGCTGCCTTTTCCAACGATTGCGGGAAGTTCGGGATAATTGACCGGGATTAGTTCCCTGGTACCAATGATCCGCTGGGTAGTCAGGGTGACTTCCTGTCCACGAACCAGCTCCACGCCGGCGTCCGGCATGTCGCCGACCCGGATCTTCGGTCCCTGTAAGTCTGCGATAATCGCTATCGCCCTTCCCGCCTCGGTCGCGGCAGCCCTGATCGTCGCGATCATCCGGGAATAGTCAGAGTGGCTCCCGTGGGAAAAATTCAGCCTGACTGCATCCACACCGGCCTCAACGAGTGCCTGTATCTGCTGCTCCCCCTCGGTTGCCGGACCCAGGGTAGCCACTATTTTTGTCCTGCGGATATTCAAGATATCTTCCTCCAGTAAGGCAAGTATTCCAGTATTTCCATGGTCCGATCAGCTATATATTGAATCCCTATCAAATTTGTCTCTTTTCAAACACAAGGAAATAGCTTATAATACATTTAATTTACTCAAGCTATCGGTGCGGCACCCACACGCTGCCGAAAGCGAGGTACATTTTGGACAAGATGGGTAAAAAGATGGACAAATGCAGAGCCCCCGGATGTGCGAAGTGGGTCATGGATGCAGGTGACCTGGGTTTCTGTTCGGACCACCGGTGTAAACTGGATCCGGTCAGCGCCCTCTACGTCGACAAATCTCCGCGTCAGATGGATGCCGACGAGCGCATCGCCGAGTTTTTCGCCTGGCTTCTCCAGAACCGCACGGTCGAAGAACTCCTCGATTAACCGGGAAAAACCTTTAACTGAATAACCCCCAGCGTTCAAACTGCCGGTCAGATTGAAGTGCCCCTTCGGGGGCACTTTCTGTTTCTCATGATCTCTGTTCGGCTGCATCGCGTTTACACGCTTTCCTCAGCTGAGGTAGAAGTACAGGGCATAAAGCAGCTCGCCAGCCGGGCTCATGGAATGGACGGTCACCCCGGGAGGTGCGTCCAGCAGGGCTTCGCTGTAGTTGAAGATGATCCTGACGCCAGATTCGATCAAGGCCTTTGCCGCTGATGGAGCGGCTTTGGCCGGGACAGCCAGCACTCCGACAATGATATTACGCTCGGTGACTGTCTCCGCTATCTCAGAGGTATGCTGCACAACCAGGTCGCCGATCTTCTGGCCGATCTTTCCAGGATCCATGTCAAATACCGCTGCTATCCTGAACCCGTGATCCACGAATACGTCTGAGCTGGCGATAGCCGTCCCCAGGTTGCCACAACCCAGCAGGGCGATATTGTGCTGGCCCGAAGTATGGAGGATCTCCTTGATCCGGGTGATGAGATAGTCGACGTCATACCCCACTCCCCGCTTTCCGAACTTTCCAAAAGCTGACAGATCCCGCCGGATCTGGGTCGGATTGACGTTTGCATATTCGCTGAGGACCTTGGAAGAGATGGATTTACGCCCGGATTTCTTTGTCTGGGTCAGTATCTGGAGGTACCGGGATAGCCGGGCTGCGACTCCGAGAGTGAGTCTTTTTTCTGCCATGCAATCTCCTCGACTGTATCTGGTAGATACAGGAAACACTCTATCCATTCTTGTATCATCTTGCAACTATCGTTGGCAAGGGACTTCCCCCGGATTCAGCCAGCCTGCCTTGCGGATGGCGGAGTTATAAATCAGACATACGCGGGCATAAGCCTTCCAGACTGAAAAACCCCAAGGATGCAGGATCGACTTGTAAACCAGGGGCATAGCGAATCCTGTACCGAATAGCTACGTCTAAATATTTGACATGCATAGACTTAGATTTTATACTGTCAATGCGCTAATAAGGAATATCTAAGGGAGGAATCACAGATGGGTAAAGTAATCGGAATCGACTTGGGGACCACCAATTCATGCGTAGCCGTGCTTGAAGGCGGCGAACCTACGGTCATCCCCAATTCGGAGGGTGGGAGAACTACGCCTTCCGTCGTGGCATTCACCAAGGACGGTGAGCGGCTTGTAGGAACGGTAGCCAAACGTCAGTCGGTAACCAACCCCGACAACACCATAACGTCGATCAAGCGGTTCATGGGACGCAAGGAGTCGAACGTCCGCGACGAGGAGAAGACAGTCTCGTACAAGGTCGAAAGCGACTCCAGTGGCGACGTCATCATCAACGCCGGCGGCAAGACCTGGAAGCCCCAGGAGATCTCCGCCATGATCCTGCAGAAGCTGAAGCGGGATGCTGAGGACTACCTGGGAGAGCCTGTCACCGAAGCGGTTATCACCGTACCCGCTTATTTCGAGGACTCACAGCGGCAGGCGACCAAAGATGCCGGCAAGATCGCCGGGCTTGATGTCAAACGCATCATCAACGAGCCGACCGCAGCCTCGCTTGCTTACGGGCTCGATAAGGAACATGACCAGACCATCCTCGTATTCGACCTGGGCGGCGGCACCTTTGACGTCTCGGTGCTCGAGCTCGGCGAGGGCGTTTTCGAGGTCAAGGCCACCAGCGGTAACAACCACCTTGGCGGCGACGACTTCGACAAGCGCGTGGTCGACTGGATGGCAGACGAGTTCAAGAAGGAGCAGGGCATCGACCTGCGCCAGGACAAGATGGCGGTCCAGCGCCTGGTCGAAGGCGCCGAGAAAGCCAAGATCGAGCTCTCGACCGCCATGAACACCGACATCAATCTGCCGTTCATCACGGCGGATGCCAGCGGTCCCAAACACCTTACCATGACCCTCACCCGCGCTAAGCTCGACGAGCTGACCGCGGACCTGGTTGAGAAGACCGTCGAGCCCATGAAGCAGGCAATCAAGGACTCGGGTATCACAGCTGAGGCAATCGACCAGGTCATCCTCGTCGGCGGCATGACCCGCATGCCTGCGGTACAGGACAAGGTCCAGAAGGTCACGGGCAAGGAGCCCCACAGGGGCGTCAATCCCGATGAGGTAGTCGCAGTCGGCGCAGCGATCCAGGGCGGCGTACTTGCCGGCGAGGTCAAGGACGTACTGCTGCTGGATGTTACTCCGCTCTCTCTGGGCATCGAGACCAAGGGCGGCGTGTTCACCAAGCTGATCGAACGTAACACGACCATCCCGACGAAGAAGAGCGAGATCTTCTCGACCGCGGATGACAACCAGACCAGTGTCGAGATCCATGTTCTCCAGGGCGAACGCGAGATGGCTTCTTACAACAAGACGCTCGGCAAGTTCCAGCTGCTGGGTATCCCGCCGGCGATGCGCGGCATCCCGCAGATCGAGGTAGCCTTCGATATCGACGCCAACGGCATCGTCCACGTGTCGGCGAAGGACCTTGGAACCGGCCAGGAGCAGAAGATCCAGATCACCGGTTCGACCGGGCTCAAGGACGATGACATCAACCAGATGATCAAGGACGCTGAAGCCCACGCGGAAGAGGACCATCGCCTGCGTGAGCTTGTCGAGGCCAAGAACAACGGCGAGAACCTGGTCTACTCCACGGAGAAATCCATCAAGGATATGGGCGACAAGGTTGATGCCGAGACGAAGAGCAAGATCGACGCCGCGACCTCCGACCTCAAGAAGGCCATGGAAGGCGATGACGTGGCGGACATCAAGGCGAAGACCGAGGCTCTGCTGGAAGCCTCACACAAACTCGCTGAAGCTGTATATCAGCAGGCACAGGCGTCACAGGCTTCCGGTGAAGGTGGCGCTTCCGGCTCCGCTGAGACCGCAGAGGATGAGGTCGTCGAGGATGCAGATTATGAGATCCTGGACGACGAAGAGAAGCAGAGCTGACGGCTGCAGCCGGTTTCTTAAATGACCAGCCATCATAAAAAACCAGCAGCTTCACACCGGAACGAACCGGGTGCCTTCGCAGACAGGAAGAACAGGGACAAAAATGCGGGGGCGCACTCAGACAATGCTGCCGAGGCGCAGGAGTTGGCAGAGATAACAGCCGAGCTGCACGAGGAAGTGCTGCGCGAGCGTGACGAATACCTCGATTCGCTCCAGCGCCTCAAGGCGGAGTTCGAAAACTTCCGCAAGCGTATGCAGCGTGAAGGCGAACAGCGGGCTCAGCGGGCCCAGACCGAGGTCATCGAGGAACTCCTGCCGGTGCTCGACAATTTCGAGCGGGCGATGCAGGCTGCGGCCCAGCACGACGAGAAGCTGCTCACAAGCGGAGTCGAGCTGGTCTATAACCAGCTGCGTGACCTGCTGACCAGGAGAGGCCTCTGCGAGATCGAATCTGAGGGCGCCCAGTTCGACCCCAACCAGCACGACGCAGTCATGTGCCAGCCTTCAGGCGAACATGAGGAAGGAACAGTCATGCAGGTACTGGAAAAGGGCTACCAGCTCGACGATAAAGTGATGCGCCCGGCAAAGGTAATAGTCTCCGCCGCTCCTGAAGACGACGGCGGTAAGAAGCAACCCTGAGCTCAGTGGAAGATCTCTATAAAATTCTGGGCGTAGACAAGAGCGCCACCCAGGCGGAAATAAAGAAGTCGTATCGGAAGCTGGCGCGCAAGTACCATCCCGACGCCAATCCCGACGACAAGACTGCCGAGGCCAGGTTCAAGGAGATCTCGGCGGCCTATGACGTTCTTTCAGATCCCGAGAAGCGCAAGCAGTACGACGCCGGGCCAGCCTTCTTCGGCGGCGGTCAGGGTGCCGGCGCCCAGGGCTTCGATCCCTCCATGTTCGCTGACATGTTCGGTGGTGGTGGGCGCGGCAGAGGAGGCGCTGGTGCAGGCGGCTTCGGCAATATCTTCGACATGTTCGGTGGTGGAGGCGGAGGAGGTGGTTACGGCGGCGGCCGTGCCGCTCCGGCAAGAGGCGCCGACCTTACCTATGTGCTGAACCTCTCCTTTGAAGATGCCCTCAATGGCATCACTACCAAGATCGCCGTTGAGAAGAACATCCAGTGCCAGACCTGCCATGGCAGCGGCGCTGAACCTGGCACCTCCCCCATCACCTGCCCTGAGTGTGGCGGCCGGGGAGTCATAGCCCAGAACCAGGGTTTCTTTGCCCTCAGCCAGGCCTGTCCCCGCTGCGGTGGCGCCGGCAGCATCATCGAGAAGCCCTGCCATCGATGCGGAGGAGCCGGCGTCGTCCGTGCGACTAAAAAATATACGGTGAAGATACCGGCCGGCGTGAAAACAGGCAGCAAGATACGGCTCAAGGGCAAAGGCCAGCCCTCACCCCAGGGAGGGCCGCCCGGCGACCTCTATGTCCGGATGGAAGTGGCGCCGAGCCCCATGTTTCATCGCCGGGGCGACGACCTGGTGATCACCGTGCCTGTGACGTTCCCCGAAGCTGCGATCGGCTCCAAGGTGAAGGTGCCGACCACCGATGGCGATATCTCTCTGAAGATACCCAAAGGGACTCAGAATGGCAGGATGCTCAGAGTCAAGGGCAAAGGTGCGCCTCATATGAAGGGCAGCGGCAATGGCGACCTTCTAGTGAAGGTGAAGGTCGACGTACCAACCGACCTGAGCAAAGACCAGAAGAAGGCACTAGAGGAATATGCCAGACTGCGGGATGAGGATCCCCGTGAACAGATGAAAGCATAAGCGGGTAATTAAATGGCCGGCACCAGAAGAGAAGGAACAACCAGAGCGCTTTTCATGATCTCCGTAGCTGCGGAGCTGTCGGGCATGCACCCCCAGACCCTGCGGATCTACGAGCAGAAGGGCCTGATAACCCCTGCGCGTACCCCCAAGAACACCCGTCTATATTCAGAGGAAGACATTGAGCGGCTGCGCTATATCCAGCGCCTGACAACCGACCTGGGCATGAACCTCGCCGGGGTAGAGAAGGTCATCGAACTCGAGGAGCAGATAGAAAGCCTTCATAGCCGTATCGCCAACCTGCGCGATGAGATGGAGTCCGTCACCAGGCGGCTGCATGAAGAAGTCGAGGCGGTACACAAGAGTTACAAGCGGGAACTGGTTCTGCTGCCGAGAAATGAAGTTGCCATAACGCACAGGCGGAAAAAGTCTAAGCGTTAAGAGAAGAATCTTGTACAATTTTTTAACTGACCATCCCATTTTGGCGCCGATTTATTGTTCGCTTTTCTGCTATCCTTTGCGTTGTGAATAACCAAAGCCAATCTCCATCTGACCGCAGCGATTTCATCCGCGAGATAGTAGCCGCCGACTTACGGGAAGGCCGGCACAGAACAGTCATCACCCGCTTCCCGCCTGAGCCGAACGGATACCTCCACATAGGACACGCGAAGTCAATCTGTCTCAACTTCGGCATCGCCGAGGAGTTCGGCGGCCGCTGCCATCTACGCTTCGACGACACCAACCCAGTGAAAGAGGAACTGGAGTACATCGATGCCATCAAGACCGACGTCAGCTGGCTCGGGTTTGACTGGGGCGAGTACCTTTACTTCGCCTCTGACTACTTCGAAAAGCTCTACGAATGGGCATGCCAACTGGTGCGAAGCGGAAAGGCCTATGTCGACGACCTTACCGCCGATGAGATCCGTGAGCACCGGGGGACCCTGACCGAACCGGGCCGTGAGAGCCCTTGGCGAGACCGTCCGGCCGAGGAGAGCCTCGACCTGCTGGAGCGCATGCGTGCCGGTGAGTTCCCCGATGGAGCCCGTGTTCTGCGCGCGCGGATCGACATGAGCTCAGGGAACATCAATCTGCGTGATCCCGTCCTATACCGGATCCTCCACACGGCGCACCCGCGGACTGGTGACGCCTGGTGCATATATCCAACCTACGACTTCGCCCATGGGCAGTCAGATGCGATCGAAGGTATCACGCACTCTATCTGCACGCTGGAGTTCCAGGACCACCGGCCGCTTTACGACTGGCTCATCGAAAACCTTCCGGTGCCATCGCGCCCGCACCAATACGAGTTCGCGAGGTTGAATCTCACCCATACCGTGCTCTCCAAACGAACGCTCCTGAGGCTCGTTAATGAGGGGCATGTGCGCGGATGGGACGATCCGAGGATGCCGACGCTTTCGGGTCTGCGCCGGCGCGGGTTCCCAGCTGAAGCGATACGTGACTTCGCGCGCGCGGTCGGCGTCGCCAAGAACGAGAGCGTTGTCGAGGTCGAGATGCTTGAGCACGCCGTCCGGGATGTGCTCAACCGGAAGGCTCTCCGCCGCTTCGCCGTCCTTAATCCCCTCAAGGTCACCATCGAGAATTATCCAGAAAGTCAGTTCGAGGAAGTGGAAGCTGTGAACAATCCGGAGGATGCCTCCGCCGGCACCCGCAGTGTGCCTTTCAGCCGGGAACTCTGGATCGAGCGGGACGACTTCATGGAGGAGCCTCCGCGGAAGTTCTTCCGCCTGGCACCCGGCCGTGAGGTGCGTCTACGCTACGCATACTTCGTGACCTGCCGTGAGGTCGTCAAAGACGCTGATGGCGATATCGTCGAGCTCAAGTGCACGTATGACCCGGAAACGCGGGGAGGGAACGCGCCTGACGGGCGCCGCCCCAAAGCCACCCTCCATTGGCTCTCGATGGCACACGCGATGCCAGCGGAGGTACGGCTCTATGACCACCTGTTCCGCAGCCCGCATCCCGGCTCGGATGGCCAAGACGTTTTCGAGGACTTGAATCCTGAATCCGATACCGTGCTCCGCGACTGCTTTGTAGAACCAGCGGTCGCTGATCTGCCGGCCGGCGAGACCGTACAGTTCGAGAGGCTCGGTTACTTCTGTCCCGATCCGGATTCAGCGCCAGGCGCGTTCGTGTTTAATCGAACACTCACACTGCGGGATACCTGGGCGAAACTGCAGGCGCGGGAAAAGCAGGCTGGGACTTAAGCAAGGCAGTTTTGACGGACGACGCCGGATGATGGGTGTGGGCAATCGCCGCTCAGCACATCGGCTTGAGTCTGGCTGCATCGCACGGTAGACTCTATCTGCTCAACATGTGTCACCCAAGGCGCATCGATGGCGAGTGGCCTAACGGTAAGGCACCTGACTCTGGATCAGGGGATTGAAGGTTCGAATCCTTCCTCGCCAGCCAATTTCTCCGACGAGAGCTCAAATAATAAGTCAATCTGGTCGGGGTGGGCGGATTTGAACCGCCGACCTCACGGTCCCGAACCGTGCGCTCTACCAAGCTGAGCCACACCCCGATTGTGATGATCGTGGCGGCCGGCCTGGATGGGAGGCTCAGTCACCGCCCGATATTGTAGCATGAAAAGACGAATGCAGTTTCTCTCAGCGGATGATTCAATGTGTCCCTTTAATATCGAATTAAGTAATGTGTCCCACAGGTTTGACCTAATGTGTCCCACAGGTTTGACCTGGCGGCACGAAAAAAGGACCCCCACCCCGGCGGGTCCCCTTCTCTCTTACAACCACCTTCAGTCCCTTATACTACCCCGCTGATGAGCGAGACATCGAAGCCCTCCTGCTGGGCCATAAGCTTGAAGTCGTGCGGGTTGCTTGCCACGAGGGCGGCATCCTGCAGCGTTACCAGGCCTTCCTTGTAAAGCGACAGGAGCGACTGGTCGAAAGTCTGCATCCCATAGTAGTCGCCCTCGCGGATAGCCTCCTCGATCTTGTGAGTTTGATTAGAATCGAGCACGAGATCGCGGATGCGCTTGGTCATGACCATTAGTTCGAGCGCCGGCACCCGGCCGTGTCCATCAGCTCTGGGTAGCAGCCGTTGTGAGACGATGCCACGTAACGAACCCGCCAGCAGGATGCGTACCTGCTTTTGCTGATGCAGCGGGAAGAAGTCGATGATGCGATTGATGGTCTCGCTGACGTCGATAGTGTGCAGGGTGCTGAGAACAAGATGGCCGGTCTGGGCAGCGGTCATGGCAGTGCGCACAGTCTCCAGGTCGCGCATCTCACCGATGAAGATGACGTCGGGGTCCTGACGCAGAACATACTTGAGCGCCGACGAATAGCTCCTGGTGTCGATGCCCACTTCGCGCTGGTTGACCATTGACTTGTTGTCAGTGTGCAGGATCTCGATCGGGTCCTCGACGGTGACGATATGGCGGCGGACGTTCTGATTGATATAGTCGATCATCGATGCCAGGGTCGTCGTCTTACCGCTACCGGTGGTACCGGTCACCAGGATCATGCCTCGAGGTTCGAGCGCCAGACGCTGGATCACAGGCGGCAGATGCAGTTCCTCGAACCCGGGGATCTTGCTGACCACCTGACGCATGGCGATGCTGATGCTGCCCCGCTGGCGGAAGATATTGACGCGGAAGCGCCCCACTCCCATGACACCGTAAGCGAAATCGATCTCGTTCTGCTCGGAAAAGATCACAATCTGCTTGTCGCTCATGATGGCCGCGGCGTACTCCTTCATGCCATCCGGAGTGATGTCCTTTTCGTCCAGTAGGTAGAGCTCTCCATCGACTCTGACAACCGGCGGGCTGCCGGTCTTCAGATGCAGGTCAGACGCTCCCCTGTCCACCATGATCTTGAGCAATTCATCGATGTTTCTCATCTGATTCAGCCTCCAAGCCAGGAAACGGCGCGCAGAATTCGGCCTCCTGAATAGTTCTTCGGACGCGGCGAGTGCATTCTTGACCTGTCCGCCACACCGGAAAGCCATCTGGCGGCGGCAATCGTCCTGTTTTAGCTATTTCCCGCAGTTGAGGCATCATCTAATGGCGGACAGCGGTCTCTGGAACCGCAGGTGGAGGTTCGAATCCTCCCGCCTCAGCCAGAAACTCCTGTTTTTTGCCTCCTTCAGATTAGACTGGTCATCCTGTGGGTACTTTCGCTATGGTTCGCAAATCGCGCAGGAAAAGATAGATCTGCCGCCAATATGATGTAGCTGAATACCAAACGAGAGAGCCAATCATGATTGAAGACGGCCCGAACATCATCTGTGAAGATCTTACCCGTTACTATGGGGAGACTCGGGGCATCGAAGGGCTGGATCTGACGATTGAGCATGGGGAGATCTTCGGCTTCCTGGGGCCGAACGGCGCTGGCAAGACGACGACGATCCGCATGTTGATGGGAATGCTCAAACCAACCCGCGGCAAGGCCACCGTGCTGGGGATGGATACCTGGCGCGACTCCACCCGGATAAAGCTGCATGCAGGCAACGTCCCGGGAGATCCGCGCCTCTACGAGCATATGCGCGTCAACGATCTGTTGAACTATATTGATGACTTCCGCCCCGGGCCTGACCCTTTACGGGCTGAGCTGCTCGAGCGGCTCGACCTGGATGTAAGCAAGAAAGTGAGATCGCTTTCGCGGGGTAATCGCCAGAAGGTCGCCATCCTGCTGGCGATGATGCACGACCCGGAGATCCTGATCCTCGATGAACCTTCAACCGGACTCGACCCGCTGATGCAACAGGAGTTCTACACGATCCTGGGTGAGTTCAAGAGCAGGAACAAGACCGTGTTTCTTTCGTCACATATCCTTTCGGAGGTCGAGCGTGTCTGCGATCGTGTGGGAATCGTCAAGGAGGGCAGGCTGGTGGACGTGCGCGCCATCGAAGACCTGAGACGCAACAAGGTCCGGCATATGGATATCGCGTTTTCCGAGAAGATCGACGAGGACGAATTCAGGAAGTTGCCCCAGGTGCTGCAGGTCACCGGCACCGACAACCACATCCGCGTCACCATGCGCGGTGAGGTCGATTCACTTATCAAGCTGATAGCCCGCTACAGCGTTGAGGATCTTACCTTCACCCAGCCCAGTCTCGAAGATTTCTTCATGAGCTTTTATGGCGCCGATAAAACCGGGCCTGATGAGGCATTGCAAAAGCCTGAAAATCCGGAACCAGGGACGGAAGAAGGGACCACATGAACTTCAACCTCCTGAAACAGAGCCTGGCGGACAGGAGGCTTTCGCTGTCGGTCTATGCCGCCAGTGTGGCCCTTTACGGGATCATCATCCTGGCAATCTGGCCTTCGATGCAGACATCCGGTATCTCCGAGATGTGGGACCGCTATCCGGAGAGCCTCAGGAAAGCGTTCGGAGCCACCATAAATTTTGCCGAGTTCGACGGCTTCATCACCCTGGAGTATCTGGCGCAGATGTGGGTGATAATCATGGCGGCCTTCGTTATCGGCGTCGCCACCAGTTCGCTGGCGGGTGAGATTGAAAAAGGCTCCATGGAACTCCTGCTTTCACAGCCGGTCGCCAGGCGCACGATCGTCGTGACCAGACATTTTTATATGTCCATAATGCTGATCGCCCTTATCGCAGCGACCATGCTGCCACTGATGATCGGGGCGCCTCTTGTTGATGGAGAACTCAGTAACAAGGGGGTTGCCGCTGTCAGCCTTCTGGCCTTCCTGTTCTACGAGGCGATCGGGTCCATGGCCTTTTTCTTTTCCTCGATCGCCAGCAGCCGGGGCAGGGCACTTTTTGCAGCGCTGGGGATTCTGATCGGTTCCTACGCACTTGACCTGCTGTCGAAGTTCAACGAGTTCATCGACAACTTCCACTTCCTGTCGCTGTTCTACTATTACGACCCCTATCGCTATCTTCACTCCGCATCGATTGCCTGGGGGGATCTGGCTGTTCTGGCGGCGGTAACACTGGTTTCTACTGCAGCCGCGGTCACCTGGTTTGAAAGGCGCGACATCGCTGTGTAGAATATCACGGCTGGTTTTATCGTGGCGCATTCGTCTAGTGGCCCAGGACGCCGCCCTCTCACGGCGGTAGCAGGGGTTCAAATCCCCTATGCGCTACCATTTTTTCCCAGTTCGCTACCGAAAGATAGAAGGGTTTCGCTTACGCGCCTGTTAGCAGGCGCGTTTTTTAGCGCTCGGTGAGCTGCAGGATAGCCGCCTCGAGCCTCGCTGTACTTTCCTCACGGCCGAGCATGGCCAGGGTCTCGAACATCCCAGGAGTTATCATCTTGCCGCTGACGGCGATGCGGATCGGTTGCAGGAATTTTCCCAGCTTCAGTTCCATTGCGTCAGCTTCCTGGCGGAGCCGCTCTTCAATACTTTCAAGGTCGTAGGCATCAAGAGACTCCAGGGCTTCAATGGTATGCTCGAGCACCGTCGTGGCTTTTGCATCCTTCAGCAGCTTGCCCAGGGCTTTTTCCTCGAATTCCAGGGGCAGGAAAAAGAAATCAGTGAATACCGCGAAGTCGGCCAGCGTCTTCATCTTCTCCTGGACCAGTGGAACCAGGTCTGCGACCGTAGGCTTGCCATCGGCGCCAGGAAGGCCTTCCAGCCTGGTTCCTTCCAGAAATTCGGTGATGCGAGATGCCAGCTCAGCTTCTTCCATCTCCCGGATATAGTGTCCGTTCATCCAGAGGAATTTTTCACTGTCGAAAACAGAAGCTGTGTTGCCCACGCGCTCCAGGGAGAACTTCTCGATTAGTTCATCGACGCTGAACAGGGTGGTCTCGCCGTCGAAACTCCATCCCAGAAGCGCCAGATAATTACAGAGCGCCTCACGGACGTAACCCTGGTTCCTGAACTCTTCTACCGCTGAGGCGCCGTGACGCTTTGACAATGGCGTCTTGTCAGGCCCCAGTATGAGCGGCAGGTGGCCGTATGCCGGCGTCTTCTCCCCCATGGCCTCCAGTAGCATGATCTGCCGGGGAGTATTGGGCAGGTGGTCGTCACCGCGAATAACGTGGGTGATGCCCATGCGGGCATCGTCAACGGCGACCGCAAAATTGTAAGTTGGAATTCCTGAGGAACGGACCAGGATAAAATCACCGATCGTTGAGTTTTCGAACTGGACGTCGCCCTTGATCGTATCTCTGACGACAGTGAAGCCATCCTCGGGCGTGCGCAGACGTATCACCGGCAGCCGGCCCTCAGCCTCCATCCCCACTGTATCTGCAGTGGAAAGACTGCGGCAACGGCCGTCATAGACGACGTCGCGGCTTTTCTGCCTGGCGGCTGCCCGTGACGCTTCCAGCTCTTCAGGCGTGCAGTAGCAGCGATAGGCCTTGCCGGCATCAAGAAGCGACTCGGCCGCTTCACGGTAGATGTCCATGCGCTCCATCTGGCGATATGGGCCGAACTCGCCACCAGTCTCCGGGCCTTCGTCCCAGTCGAGGCCAAGCCAGCGCAGGCTGCTGATGATCTGGCGAATGGACTCATCGGTTGAACGGGAGAGGTCGGTATCTTCGATGCGCAGAACAAAACTGCCACCCTGGCCACGGGCGTACAGCCAGTTATACAGGGCCGTACGAGCTCCGCCGACATGAAGGTGGCCCGTCGGGCTGGGAGCGAAGCGCACACGAGGTTTACTATCGTTCATGCGGCCTGCCTTCCTTTTCATCAAATGAGAGTCTGATTTTATCAGCGTTTCCGGGAATGTGTTCTTCCATAAAAAAGAGCCCGATTGAATAACCGGGCTCTTTTGATTGCTATTTGTGATCTCCTAGAGCCTGCATGCTCCTGCGTATGAACCGCCTGAGCTGACCGAGCCAACCTGGACCACGGTACCCTCGAACGGGGCGTGGATCATGCTGCCGCCGCCGATGTAGATACCAACATGGCTCATGTAGCCTCCGCCTCCGAAGAAGACCAGGTCGCCAGGCTGCAGTTCCGAATAATCAATCGGGGTTCCGGCTGCATACTGGGCCGTGGCTCCGTGAGGAAGGCCAATGCCGAGCTGAGCGTAAACATACATCACCAGGCCGGAGCAGTCGAATCCTGACGGATCAGCGCCGCCCCAGACATAAGGCACTCCAAGATACTGCATGGCGATCCCTACTGCGCCACCCGAAGTGGATGGATTCGCGGGGCCGACGAAACCGCCGCCGCCACCGCTGTAGCCGCCATCGCCTTCACTGGCGGCTGCCGCCTGGGCATCCAGAGCCGCCTGCTGAGCCGCGGCCTCCTGTGCCTGCAGCGAGGCGATCTCGCCCTCGATGCTGCCGAGCAACTGCTGCCTCTGTCCCAGACCGGATTCGATATCCGCCTTTTCGGCGGTTACCTGCTCAAGCAGGGTCGACTGGGTCGCCATGTCGCTGTCGAGCTGGACCTGGGTCTCCTCGACCTGCTGCTTTAGCTGCTTGACCTGCTCGAGGTCGTCACGATCCTGCTCGCCTACCTTGGTAAGCATGTCGAACTTGGTCATGAAATCGTTGAGGTCGCTGGTCTCCATGAGGACTTCCATCATGTCCACCTGGCCGTTACGGTAGATCTTGACTACACGGGTCTCGAGCCGGGACTGCATCTCGCCCAGCCTCACTGTAGTCTCATCGAGTTTGACCTGGTTCTCAGCGATATTGCTTTCTATCAAAGAAAGCTGATAGTTGGCGTTGTTGTACATCTCTACTTTTACTTCCAGCTCGCTGTTGAGACTTGCGATCTCACTGCGCACCGATTCAGCCTCTGTTTGCCTGCTGGATATATCACCCGCGGGGTCTGCATCCGCTATGGCAGCCGAAATCGACATATATAACGCGAGTGCTAGAGGGAGGCTGATTACGAAGACGCTGAGTCTTCCGAGGATTGTTTTAGGGGTTACTTTGAAGAGGTTACTACTTGCAACGAATAATGGCTGTAACTTAAACCTGATGTTATTCGCCTCCTTTAGGACGTCTACTGGCGTCGGTCAGTTGGCTTCTATTACTCAAAACCTTGTGAACCTTACCAAGGCATAAAATGGAAGTCAAATCAGAAGGGGTAAAAATGACCATATTTCCGCAAATTGCGGGATTTTTATAGGGAAAAGCCCCTATCAAGTAGTGAAATATTCCCTGATACCGGCCAAAATCGCCTCAGATTCTCGCCTGACGAGTTCTGCAGGATCCAGTCCCGCAAGGCCAGGACCATCCATAAATGATGGCTCCACCATGACAGCGGTCATGCTTGTTTCCCTTAAAACAGCATAATTCCGCCCCAATGCGGGAATCGCGGGCACCTGAAGCTCCCGGGAAAGGCTTTCCAGGATATGCTGCGCCAGCAGGCTGCCGGCTTCGGAGAAATATCCCTGGCGGCAGAAATAATAGGCAGCGGCAGCCTGGGCGTCTCCCTCCGGCAGGAAATTGTGATGGATGCTGATGAATATGTCGGCGCCGGCTGAATTGGCCAAGGCGGGCCGTTCATAAAGGGGCTTTGCATGGTCTCCATCCCTGGTGAGGATGACTTTCGAGCCCAATCCTTCCAGAGCCCTGGCGAGCTCCAGAGCCACCATCAGGTTCAGCTCTTTCTCTTTCATGCCCGATGGAGCTACCGCACCTGATTCATCGCCACCATGCCCGGGATCGATGGTTATTGTCAGATCCGCCAGTGACCTGCCGGCGGCATAGCCCCCGTTGCGGTCAGGGATCTTGGCCTCGGTGGAATGAGGTTCTCCGTCCTTGGTGACTTTTGCCATTATCCTGAGAACTGAATCGTCGACCATCCCGTCCATCACCAGGCCGGAATTCTTCTGGAAGTCAAGCACAGCCCGCTCGGTGAGGTCACCGAAAATCCCGTCCTCGGGGCCTGCGTTGAATCCGAGGCAGTTCAGCGAGCGCTGCAGCACGAGTACATCGGCGCCCCGAAAAGGCGGGATGCGAAGATAGAGCAGACGCTCGCCGGCCTTGTAACCGGCCTCAACCAGTTCGCACCAGGTGTTCTCAGCAACGACGCCATCGGCGATCAGCCCACTCTCCTGCTGGAACAGGAGGATAGCCGAGTGGGTATCTTCACCGAAATAGCCATCAACGCCATCGGTGCCGACATCGTAGCCGAGGCTGCAAAGCCTTGACTGGACGTCCAGCACTTCTTTGCCTCTGTCACCGAGCTTCAGGATTTTCACGCGAACCAGCCTCTTTCAGAGCAGAGAACGGCGCTTCGCACACGCGCCTGGATGTAAAGGTTAATTGTTGGGCAGCCCAGGTTCAACCCGGCCGGGGATATTTCTGTTTTAACCAGGATGTGGAAGCCGCGGAACCTGCATGCCTCTTCCGGGAGAAACCGCTGCGGAGACAGCGTCCTCTACCAGGCGTTTGGCCATCACTACCGATTCATGGACGTCATTGCCCATCGCCAGGTAAGATGTGGCGGCGGCGGAGAAAAGGCATCCGGTGCCGTGGGTCTGAGCACCGCCACCAATACGAGTGCCCGGCAGCGAGCGCATGGTCGAACCGTCGAAGAGATAATCGACCGGAGCTCCCGGCCAGTGGCCTCCTGTAACACAGGCAGCCCCTGCTCCGGCGGCAACCAGCGCCCTGGCTGCGTCCATAGCCCCGGATTCGCCGGTGATACCGATGCCGGTCAAGGTGACCGCCTCGTCGATATTAGGTGTCACCAGGGTACATTGGGGAAGCAACACGCTGATCAGCCGCCTGACGCTTTCCTTCTTCGACAACATCGTACCGCTGGTGCTGACCAGCACAGGATCAACCACCAGTTTCCCCAGCACACCGGCAGCCGCAAGTCGCGAAACCTCTTCTATGGCTTCGACTTCGGGCATCATGCCAGTCTTGGCTGCCGTCACGGTGAAATCAGCGATAATCGAACTGAGCTGGGCTTTCAGCTGGACTGGAGGCACCGGATACATAGCCTGTACACCCAGGGTATTCTGGGCCGTCAAGGCAGTGACCGCGCTCAGGCCATATAGACCCAGGTGGTCGAAGACCTTGAGATCCGCCTGGATGCCGGCACCGCCGCCAGGGTCAGAACCGGCGATGGTAAGGACATTCGTCAAAGGATGTACACTCATGATGCCGGATTCAGGCACCGAGATTCCCTGAGCCATATAGACCGCGACGTATGGGACACATCAGTCACGGGATATGAAATGTTCGTATCCGTGGGATGGCATATCCCGGCCGGACCCATCACTGCCGACGAGTCTCACTCCAAATTCCCGGGGCATGATCTCGCCTATCAGGGCCACCTGAAGGCCGGCGGCATGGGCGATGACTTCCTTGACCTGTCCGGCGATGCTCCCTGGCAGGGTGAACAGCAGTTCGTAATCCTCGCCGCCTGTCACCATCATCGATTCGCGGTCCCAGCCGAAGCGGGTACAGGCCTCATCGAGCTGTGCTGAGGAAGGAAGTGAACCGGGTTCGATCATGGCCCCCACTCCGCTTTCCTCACATATATGCCTGAGATCACTGGCAAGGCCATCGCTTATATCAGTCATCGAAGTGACTCCTGTTTCCACTGCGGCAAGACCGGCACTGATGCGAGCAGCGGGCTCGATAAAAGCGGCGGCGAGCTCCGGATAGGCACCGGCCTCGCCTTCCCTGATGAGCCGCATTCCGGCCGCTGCGCTGCCAAGATTTCCTGTGACCAGTATCGAGTCGCCGACAGCTGCTCCTGACCTCAGGATAGCCGCGCCCGCCTCGATGGAACCGCCCACGGATACACTCACGGTCAGCGCCCCCATCGAAGCGGTAGTATCGCCGCCGACCACCGAGACTCCAGCTTCGCTGGCAAGGGCAGAGAATCCGCGAGCGATCTCGAGGATATATTCGATCTCAGTCTCCGGAGGACAGGCGATTGACAAGAGGGCGTAATGAGGTGTAGCTCCCATCGCTGCGATATCGCTGAGATTGACCGCGAGGCATTTGCTTCCGAGTTGACTGGGGGTCTGCCACTGTTTCTGAAAATGGACCCCCTCGAGAAGGAGGTCAGTGCTCCAGACTGCCTGCCTCCCCTTGGGACAATCGAGGACGGCAGCGTCATCACCGATGCCCACCAGCACCTTCGGTCCTGCAGCTGCGAAGAGTCTGCGCAGCTCCCTGAGTAGCGCTTCCTCTCCCACGCCGCCGACTAGCAACCCGAGATCTCTCCCTCCCGGACACCCAGGTGATCTGAAACCAGCTTCATGGCGCACAGGTCGCCACACATGCTGCAACCATCGACTGAGCCACTATGCCTGTCTTCGTAAGTCGCGCGTGCTGTCTGCGGATCGATAGCCAGCGATATCTGCATGTCCCAGTCAAGGCTCTTGCGGGCTGCGGCCATCTGCCGGTCCCAGTCGAGAGCGCCGGGTATGCCTTTGGCGATATCAGCAGCGTGCGCTGCAATGCGCGAGACGATCACTCCCTGCCGGACATCGCTCGACGTAGGCAATCCCAGATGCTCGGCAGCGGTCACATAACAGAGGAAGTCAGCTCCGGCGGAACCTGCGATAGCGCCGCCAATAGCGGCAGTGATGTGATCGTATCCTGGCGCGACGTCCGTAACCAGCGGCCCCAATACGTAAAACGGGGCTCCTCCGGTTAGTTTTTTTGCGAGCCTGACATTCGCCTCGATATCCTGCATCGGCATGTGGCCGGGCCCCTCGATGATAGTCTGAACGCCGGCTTCTCGTGCCCGCGAGGCAAGTTTGCCCAGGGTGATCAGCTCGCTGAACTGAGCCCTGTCGCTGGCATCCGCCAGGCAGCCAGGCCTGAGGCCGTCACCGAGGCTTAGTACGACATCCCACCGTGCCAGTATTTCCAGCAGGCGGTCAAAATCCTCGAAAAATGGATTCTCCCGGTCATGATGGAGCATCCAGGCGATCATGAAGGCTCCGCCGCGGCTGACCACATCCATAAGCCTGCCCTGCGCCTGTAACTCGTCGATCGCCGAACGCGTCAGCCCGGCATGGATGGTCATGAAATCCACGCCTTCAGCCGCCTGGCCTTCGATCGTGGCCATCAGGGAGTCGGCATCCATGCTTACCATGCTGCCGGATGAATCACGGGCGGCAACAGTCGCTTCATAGATGGGAACCGTGCCGAAGGGGATATCACAGGCGGAAAGCAGGGCTCTCCTTAGCGACCCTACATCACCGCCGCAGGACAGATCCATGACCGCGTCGGCTCCCGCCTGGATAGCGGCTTCCAGCTTACCTATCTCGTCATCAAGTGAAACAGCCTCACTCGAAGCGCCGATATTGGCATTGACCTTGGTTCTGAGTCTGTTGCCGATGCCGGTCGGCCTGGTCTTCCTTCCAGAGTTCGCTGAAGGGATGACGGTTTTACCCGACAGGATATCTCCTGCAAGGACCTCGGCACTGATCTGCTCTTCCTGCGAGACAGTCAGGACTGATTCAGGAATATTGCCATCGGCCAGAAGCTGGAGCAGGGTCGGTTTCATCAAGCACCCCTGCTTCCGGCTGCGCGCGCGACTCGGGCCCTGGCCTTGTCCAGCTCATTTCTAAGCTCTGCGGTTGCCGCAACCATGTCGTCAGCCATCGCCACGGCGCCTATGAGCGCTACGCCGTCAGCGCCCGCCTCTATGCATTCGGCCAGGTTTCCCGCATCGATTCCGCCGATGGCAATAACAGGCACGTTGACCACAGCTTTCACCTTGGCGATGCGCTGCACTCCCACAGGCGGCTTTCCGGGTTTGTTGATTGTGGAGAAAATGGGTCCTACGCCGACATAGCTGGCGCTCTCCTGCTCGGCCTTGATCGCCTCGTCATGCTTGCTCGTGGACTTGCCTATGATCAGCGAGTTGCCCAGCATGCGCCGGGCGGATGGCACAGAGATATCGTCCGGACCAACATGAAGCCCCTCAGCTTTGGATGCCATGGCTATACCGACATGGTCGTTGATGATCAGCGGGATGCCGGCGTCGAGAGTCAACTTATGGATGGCGGTCGCGATCTGCAACGCCTGCCCCATCGGGCGTTTTTTCACCCGCAACTGGATGGCGGTTGCCCCGCCTTCGATAGCCGCAAGGGCAACGTCATAATGATCCCGCCCTAGTTCGGGTAGTGATTGAGTTACGATATATAATCCGAAATCAACTTTCATTCAGCACTGTCTTTCGTCAGTCGCCTGAAGAACTCCTCGTGTCTGGGGCAGAATTCGACAGTTTTTACAGTTGCCGCCTTACGGAGCCGCAACTGCCGGTGAAGCCTTCGTCTCGAATCGTACATGTACCAGGCAGTCATCGGCAAATGAGTCAGCAAGCTGCAGTTTGCAGTTATGCAATAGTCAAGATACGGCGACTTTTTCCGGGAACATCTCCAGGACTACTTCCGCGGCCCGCTTGCCTGACAGCAGCATACCCCCGAAGGTCGGACCCATCCTTGGCAGGCCATATGCTGTCGAGACCGCCATCCCGGTGATCACGAGGCCGGGCATGAATTCCCCTGTATGTTCGACCAGCAGATCTTCGGAGCGTTCTACCCACATGGCACCGAATCCAACCGTCTTTGCCAGCCCACGCTTTTCCAGGATTGAGAGGACACAGGCGTCATGACCAGTCGAATCGATCACTACCTTGCATTCGATGGCAACGGGATCGACGCAGGTGATCTGCCGCGGCAGCGACTGGATCGGAGTCCAGTTGATGACAACCCCTGCCACACGGTTGCCTTCCCGTAGCACGACATCCTCGAACACGGTCATGTTGGCGAATTTCACGCCCGCGTCGCAGGCTGCGGCGATGAGTTTGGAACAGGCGTGCGGACCATCGGCGACGAACAGGCCTTCCTGTGGTTCCTCGTATGGTATGCCCAGTTCGTCGAGCACTTCCTGGGCTGGAGCGCGGAATGTCACCTTGTTCATCAGGTACCCGCCGATCCAGAAACCGCCGCCGATGTAGTTGTTCCGTTCGATGATCAGGGTCTTGAGCCCCTTTGAGGCAAGTTCCCTGCCTGCCATCAGTCCGCTGGGGCCACCGCCTATGATGATCACATCGCTTTCCACATACTCATCGAACTGCTTCATGAAGCCGCCGACTATCGCCCGCGTCACATCTTTCTCGTCTACCGGATGAAATAGAGCCATGGATGTTCCTTTCGTAATGAAAAAGGCCGCGCCAACGCGTGGCACGGCTCATCCATGGTGAGAGTCCTCCCTACGCTGGCATTACCCAGATCAGGTTCACGGGGTCAGTGACATATCACTTTCTCAGCCGCTCAAGCGCAGCTCCCCCTATGTTTTGTAAAGCGATTATATCATCCGGGCGCAAGATGATTAAGGCAGTTCACCGCTTCTTGATCGTTGGCATAAAAACAGCGGGCCAATTGCCCGCCTCGAAACGCTTCTCTATATAGTTGTTCATTTTACTTATTTGTTGCAGCCTAACCTGCGCCCAGCATCATACGCATGCTGCTTTATGGCCTTCTGTCCATCCCTCCTTCGAAGGTCAAGCTGCGTCCTGACCTGCTGCTACCAGATCGCCGACCGTTGAACTGGCTGCGAAGCTTTGCTCGGCATCCTCATCCAGAGCCATTGAGATTCCATGCCAGCGAATCAGTGAATCCGGGTCTTCGAAATCTTCGCCGCAGATCTCGCAGTAACCCCACTTGTTCACCGAACCGGCTGACATGCAGACATCACAATCAAACATCTTCATCGCCTCCACCTCCTTGCTTACATGAGACGCCCTATCCAAGCGTCAAAGCCAGCTTATTGAGTTATTACGAAATACGGTATCGGGGAATGACCTTACTTATGGTTAAGAACTACCCGGATACCCTGAAAGGCAAACCCCGCCCGGCAGATAGCCGTAGACGGGGCGGATCAATTGCAGAAATCTGTCGTAATAAAGCGTTCTGGACGTTTTCTAGACCTTTTTTTTGCCTGGCGAGGCGGAAATCGGGCAGAAAGGCATCTTGTCCTCATCCATTGCCATGAACATGTCTACGACTTCCGGGTCGAACTGGCTGCCTCGGTTGGCCATCAACTGGCTCCTGGCTTTTTCCGGGGGCATGGCGCTCCTGTAAGGACGGCATGATGTCATGGCGTCGTAGGCATCGGCCACACCCATGAGCCTCGAGCCTATCGGGATATCTTCTCCGGCTAGCCCTTCCGGATAGCCCCCGCCAGAAAACCGCTCGTGGTGGTGCAGCACGATCGCCAGCACTTCGGGATCGCGGATCACTGGCTTAAGGATGCGCTCGCCGATGCCGGGATGTTCCTTGATGAAGTCGAACTCCTGCTCTGTTAGTCTGTCGGGCTTGTGCAGGATCTCCTCAGGAACACCGATCTTGCCGATATCGTGAACCAGACCGGCGAGGCGGATCCTGTCCTGATCTTCTTCAGAAAGTCCTGATTCCCGGGCAAGGGTCACGGCCAGCTCGGTAACGCGCATGGAATGACCGTTTGTATATGGGTCCTTGGCCTCAAGCGCTTCTGCCAGAGCCTTCACTGCGCCGAGGAATGTTTGCCTGATCTCTTCCGTCTGCTGCTCGACCTTGTCCTCGAGTTTCATCCGGTATTCACGGTTTGCGAGCAGCAACTCCTTTTTCTCCAGCGCCCTGTCGACACTCAACATCACTTCAACGAGGTTGAACGGTTTGGTGACATAGTCACTCGCCCCCTGTTTCATGGCGTTGATGGCGGTCTGGGTGTCCGCGACAGCGGTGACCATGATCACAGCAGTGTCGGGACACTTCTCCCGGATTTCCTGAAGCAGCTCTACCCCGGACTTGCCCGGCATCATGATGTCACTCAGCACCAGATCGACGACACAGCCTTCCATCATGGCAAGCGCCTCAGCCGCATCTGAGGCAGTGCTGCACTGGTATCCCTCTGACTCGAGAGTCCGCTGCAGGATCTCGCGGATCGTCGCCTCATCATCAACAACCAGGATTCTGATATTTTTTTTATCCTGCATTATCAGCCAGTCCTTTCATGTCAGCCACCTCATCCATGCCTATTTCAGGAATATCCACTGATGCTTGGGCCGCAGCCGGAAGCTCAACCGTCAAGGTCGCACCATTTCCTTTCCTGTTCGCTACCCTGATATTCCCGCCATGCTCCTCGATGATGCCATAACAGATACTCAGGCCGAGACCAGGACCCTGGCCGACTTCCCTTGTGGTGAAGAACGGATCGAAGATCCTCCCCTCGTCCTCTGCCGCGATGCCGTCACCGTTATCGGTAACCGACAACAAGACCTTATCCCCATCGGCGCGAGTGGAAACACTGATGATCCCGGGATGCCCGGAGTCCACCACAGCCTGTATGGCATTGTTGAGCAGATTGAGGATGACCTGCTCGATCTGGTGCAGATCCGCCATCGCGCGCGGCAACCCGGCGTCAAAAACAGTCTCGATCCTGATGTTTTTAAGAGTCATCTCATAAGCCCGCAGATCAAGAACAGAACGGATCGCCTGGTTGATGTCGACCAGGGTTTTCTGCGGTTTGTACTTTCTGGAGAAAGCCATGAGGTTCTGGACGATCTTTGATGCACGCTGTGCCTCGTTCAGGATCGACCTGATGTCGTCCGGCGACGGGCTCCCGCGATTTTCTTCGCATTTTCGAAGCATGAGTTGCGAGAAGCCGATGACCCCTGTTAGAGGATTGTTGAGTTCGTGGGCTACTCCGGAGACGAGTTGCCCCACAGCAGCCATCTTCTCTGACTGCAACAGCTGCTCGCGTAACAGTTTTCTTTCGGTGATATCTCTCAATACATGTACAAGGCCGATGACTGATCCTTCGGAATCGAAGACCGGGTTCATCGAAAGGCGGAAGAATTTCTTGAGAGCGGGATCCTCGATCTCGATCGAGACTGACTCGCCTGTCTGGATCACTTCTTTTTGCGGACACTGGATAAACGGCATGCCGCTATGATGAATCGCTTTATAGCAGGTGCTGCCGACCAGCTCTGCCTTGGTTGTGCCGAGCAGTTCTGCCATGGCGCGATTAGCATGAACGATCCTGAAGTTCATATCATGGACTGAAACGCCGTCGGTCATGGAATCGAAGGTCGTCTCCCAGGCATTCTTCGCCCTGGCTATGTTGTGAAAGTAATCCTGGTTCTGTGCGGCCACTCCGATCTGAGCTGCCAGAGACCGGAGGATCCTGATATCCGTTTCATGGTATTCGTCCTTTTCGGAGTCCATCAGGATCAAGACGCCGATCAGGGTTCCTCTAGTCGAGATGGGCGCCATGACCGGTTTTTTGAAACCCTCCCTGGCGATCATCAGTTGTGCTGACCGGTACCTTCTGAAGAATGCATCGACATCGATGAGTCCGGTCCCTGGGTCCATGAATTCGTCGAGCTCTTCCGAAAGATCGAGAAGCCGCATGAATACCGATGCCTGTGGAGAGATTCCCATGTGCGCTGCCAGCCTCAAAGAGCCGCCTCCATCCTGCCTGAGAAGGATCGCCCCGGCGCAGACACCAACAGCGTGAGCGACATTTGCCAATGCTTCTTCGAGGACTTCCTCTATATCATCGAAAGACTCGGAAAGAGAACTTCCCACTTCATTGAGTACGGACAGTTCGAGATTTCGACGTTTCAACGATTCACTCGCCGTCACCAGGGCGGTTATATCGTGAAATACGGCCATGCGCCCCTCCTCTGATCCACTGTCGTCGAGAATGGGACTGATCGTCACGGAGTAATTGCTGCCGGTACGCTCGAACTCTACTATCCGTAAGCCGTTTTTCAGATAGACTTCGCAGCGCTCACAGGCGTCGCGTTTCTGACGGAAGGTACCCTGGATCTCGTTGTGGCAATATGTACCACATTGTAGCCAGCATCGCAGGTCATCGCTTTCAAAGGATGGACAATTCCCATGTTCACAATTCTTTTCCAGCCAGCACTTGACCTTGCTTGCATCGGGAACGATATCCGGAGCATTCACGCATTGCTCCACATCTGAAATGCCGATGTGCCCTGTGCCACGGATCTGCTTTTCGAGCAGGCCGATTGCAGCCTCGGCGGCCGGGTTGGCTGACACTACATGACCATGCGTATCAAAGATGATGATGCCGTCAGTAATTGCCTGATGAATGGAACGGAACCTGCCCCGCTCAGTACGAATCATGGACAGGCTGCCCTGCATGGAAACCATCATGTGATTATAGGATTCCGCCAGAGTGTCTTCGCCGTCATTAGACGGGGTTTCGAGCCTATGTGCCAGTTCGCCATCAGCTGCAGATCTCATTGCCTGTTCGAGACGGCGATCCCGGCGATTTCTGCTCCTGATCTCGTTCATGGAATAAACGGGGAGCACGACTGCAGCCCCAAAAGAAAGCACACCGATAACGAGTGTGACGGCCTTGTTCAGCGAATCGCCCGATCCGCCCCCAAAAGATAGCGCTACTACAGTGAAACCAGCAACAAGGAATAGGGGCGTGACTACTAGAATAAACACAGGGATGGAAGAAATTCTTATTCCCTGCTGGCTATTGGTTTCACCCGTCGCTTCATCCGGTGAATGACTTTCGGCAGGGTCGGCGCTCATAATCCAGCGCCCGGAATTTGATTTCTGCCCGGGGAACGATAATAGCTTGTTAAACTCACGCAAACAGTCATTTTGACATTCAGATAGACTTTTGGCGGAGTTTGATAACGTTCGCCTCCCCGCCCAGTATTAGTCCATCGGCAGAAGAAATAAGTGTCTTGACCAGTTGAGGAGGTGATTGCGAAGTTTATTATTGTGTATTAGCACGCATATTTATTTGACCTTTTATCCTTTTGGATATTAGATTAGGTCAGCAGGCGGGGCGTTGATAGCTGCGCCCGGTACAAATCCTTACAAGGAGGCGTCGTATGGCAGCAAAAAAAACAGCACCCAAGAAGAAAACTGCAGCAAAGACCAAGGCAGTCGCAAAGAAAAAAGTAGCTACCAAGTCCAAGGCTAAAGCTAAACCGGCAGCGAAGAAGACCGTCGCCAAGAAGACCACAGCCCGTAAGCCGGCCGCGAAGAAGACCGTCGCCAAGAAGAAGACCACAGCTAAAAAGACCACTGCCCGCAAGCCTGCTGCCAAGAAGACCGCAGCCAAGAAAACCACTGCCAGGAAACCGGCCGCCAAGAAGACCACAGCCCGTAAGCCGGCCGCGAAGAAGACCGTCGCCAAGAAGAAGACAACTGTCGCCAAGAAGAAGACAACTGCTAAAAAGACCACTGCCCGCAAGCCTGCTGCCAAGAAGACCGTCGCAGCACGCAAGACAACTAAAAAAGCTGCTCCCAAGAAAGCTGCGGCCAGAAAAAAGAAATAGTTTTTCTGCAACCGCAGGTTAAAGGTGATCGAAATCAGCCAAACGCCTGAAGGCGGGATAAATGGACGTATTTGACGCCATCAGGGATAGGCGTAGCCATCGCGCGTTCGAGCAGAAACCAGTGGAGCCTGAGAAGATCGACCTGATTCTCGAGGCAGCGCAATGGGCACCGTCCCCCGCGAACAGTCAGCCGTGGGAATTCATCGTGATCACGGACGGTGTCACGAGATCACGGATCGCGGCCTTATCGGAGGAAGCCAGAGGATCGGGCTCCGTTGAGATCCACGGTTATTCGTTCGTACGTCCTGCACCATATCTATCTGAAGAAAACGGCTCAGAACCGGAAACGATTCCTTCGCATCAATACTCGCTGGCTTTCATGGAGACCGTGCCGGTCATGATCGCTGTTGTCGGCAATCCTCACACAAGCCTGCGGCAGGCATCGACAAACCGGCCTGGAGATGGTTACAAGTATGCATGCGCTGCTGCCATACAGAACATGTTGCTGGCGGCTCAGGCGCAAGGGCTGGGTAGTCTTTGGTTCACCTTCTTTGACAGGACAGCGCTTTCGCAGTTTCTGAATGTGCCAGCTGACAAAAACCTGATCTCGATCGTATTCCTCGGTTATCCATCTGCAGATCCGCCATCACCCGGCCGCTATCCATTGAAGAAGATCGTGCGAAGGCTGGATTGATGGTCATGGTCCTGGGCATACTCGGCAGCCCACGTGCTGGCGGCAATACGGACATACTCCTCGATAAGGCTCTGGCAGGCGCCAGAGATGCCGGCGCCGACGTCGAAAAAATCAGCCTTTGCGACCTGGATATCGCTGGTTGCCTCGAATGTAATGATTGCTACGAGTCCGGCACATGCACGATCGGTGACGATATGGATCGCGTCTACGACGCACTCGAGCGGTCCGACCGGATAATCCTGGCATCGCCGATGTTCTTCATGGGTGTCACTGCCCAGGCAAAGGCTGTCATCGACCGCTGCCAGTGTTACTGGGCATTGAAGTATATCCTGAAAGAGGAATTCCCCCGCCCAAAGGACGCCCCGCTCCGTTATGGATCATTCATCGGCGTCGGCGGCACCAGGGGCGAAAAACTCTTTGACGGCACCATGCTCACACTAAAATATTTTTTTGACGCTATTGCCGCCAGACCTGCCGAAGACCTGTATGTGCTTGTCAGGGGAGTCGATGCTTCAGGGGACGTGCTCGGACGGGAGGCGGAACTGCAGGCAGCTTATGATTCCGGAAAGGCGATCGCCGTCCTGTAATAAAGATTGTCGCTACGGGGTCTAGCTGGATCTGGTCTGGGCCCTTTAAGGCCCGGCATCCAGAAAGGTCAAGCGTCTTCGACACCCATCATCAGGCGCCTGTTGGGATTGTCGTGAGGATCCTGGGTGATCCGGCGATCTACGACCACCTTCAACTCCGGATTCTTGCAGGATATCTCCTCGCAACGCTTCTTCAGATACGGCATCTGACGATCCACAATTAGCAGCATGCCATCATCTGAAGGCACCAGCGCCGACTTGAAGCCGCAGATCCGGCAGCCGCTGAATTGTTCAACCGGCTCCTCCTGCTTATGCTGTCCGCAATATGGGCATGCGAGAGATTTCATGCTTTAGAGTATAGTCTCGCGCATTGTCTCTCGGCATAGGGGATATCCCTGAAATAGCGTGATCAAGGGGAATGGCTCCTCGGGTAGGACTCGAACCTACAACAATCCGGTTAACAGCCGGATGCTCTACCATTGAGCTACCGAGGAGCATCAATGGATCTATAGCATTATAGAGGTGCGCAAACCGGCATTTCAAGGAAGCTTGCCTCAGTCGGCCTGAATCAGCGACCGGACTGCATCGATCCTGCCCTGCATCTCTTCAGGATGTGCCTGGTAAGCTATACACTTCTCGCAGCTGGCGAGGAAAGAAAGCCAGTACTCTCTCTGGCTGCCGGGTAAAACCGTGACCACGGCTTCCCAGTCTACTTCCCAACACCCCAGATTCTCGCGATAGGCAGGACAGCTCGCCTTTTCACGATCCACATGCTTCATCATGCAGTTGGGCTTCATCTCCCAACATTTTGAAATTGCATCAGATTCATCCACGGCCCTCACCTCCCCGCCTTCAGTGTCGCGCTGGGGGCGCGACTATCACTATGGAGCTGTGGCGAGGCAAGTATATCACTTCAGCTCTCAGTCTCAAGTACAAGTGTCAACTGAAACGGTGGCTACAGATGACATACTGATAGCGTAATTGGTCTCTGGCTGAGGGGGACATCTAATGAGACTTGCAGACTGAACTCAAATGCGGGGGTTCTGAATATGCTGCCGGATCGGATCAAGCTGGAATACTTATTCCAGGAACTCCTTGAGCCGCTGGGACTCACGATAACTCTTTAGCTTCACCAGAGTTTTGGCCTCGATCTGGCGGATGCGCTCGCGGGTGACGCCGAACTTCTGGCCGACTTCTTCCAGGGTCCGAGGATGCTCGCCTTTGAGGCCGAAGCGCAGCTCTATGACCTTGCGCTCCCTATGGGTAAGACTGCCGAGGACTTCAGCCAGGTCTTCCTTCTGCATTATGTCCGAGACGGCGTCGCAAGGCGCAACAGCGTCACTGTCTTCGATGAAATCGCCGAGCTGGCTGTCTTCCTCTTCGCCTATCGGAGTTTCGAGCGATACCGGCTCCTGTGAGATCTTGAGGATCTCACGGACCTTTTCCGGAGTTGTGTCCATCTCCTTGGCGATCTCGAATGGGGTCGGCTCGCGGCCCTTATCCTGGAGCAGCTGGCGCTGGACCCGGATCAGTTTGTTGATAGTCTCCACCATGTGCACCGGGATCCGGATAGTGCGGGCCTGGTCGGCGATGGCACGGGTGATCGCCTGCCTGATCCACCAGGTCGCATATGTGGAGAATTTGTAGCCCTTGCGATAGTCGAACTTCTCTACCGCGCGTATCAGGCCTAGATTGCCTTCCTGGATCAGGTCCAGGAACAGCATGCCTCTGCCAACATAACGTTTGGCGATGCTTACCACGAGGCGCAGGTTCGCCTGGATGAGCTTACGCTTTGCCTCCATGTCCTGCCGCTCTATCCGCTTAGCGAGGGTTACTTCCTCTTCGGCCGTCAGCAGCGGCACCCGGCCGATCTCCTTGAGATACAGGCGCACCGGATCGCTGGTGGGCGTCTTTACCGTGAGGTCGAGCCGGTTCATGATCGCTTCTTCGTGTTCCTTGACGGCAGTCTCGTGGGCAAGGAGGAGTTCGTCTTCGTCTTCCACGACATCGATGTTCATGTCCAGGAACATCGCATAAATATTCTCGATCTGCTCGGTTGAGAGTTCGATATCCTGCAGGACGTCGGCCACTCGGTCTGAAGAGAGGAAGCCCTGCTCCCTTCCTTCGAGGAGCAGTTCCCGGACCTCGTCGATAGTCAGTTCATCTGTCTGGCTCATGCTGGTGTCTTCGGAATGGCTCATGTGGTCTCGTAGGAACCTGACTGGATGAGTTTGAGGATCTCACGGCGGCGGGATTCCAGGCGATAGAGCTCTGTGAGTCCGGCGTCGCTGCCACCCTCGCCGGCGTCTACTTTTTCGGTCCCGTTCGATATCCTCGATTTGAGTTCGTTGATCCGGCGGGACAACTCCGATTCACAGAGTCTGAAATAATATTCGGGTAGAGCTTCGGGGGCTGATTCTTCAGTCTTGGATCTGATTACAAGTTCGGGGAAGATCTCTCGGGCCTTGCTGTCCATCGGCACTCGAGCCGCATCGATTCCAGACTCATCCGTACCGGCAACGAGCCTTTCCTTGATCCAGCCAAATGCGGATCGGTTGGTCTCAGTCGTGAAATGGGCGTCGGTCATCAGCTGCAAGTACCTTCTGGCCTCCCCTGGATTTGCCAGACACATGCTGAGAAAACTTCTCTCGGCAATCTCCTCGTGAGATAAAACCCGCTGTCTTGTCCCTCCATCTTCATCCTTATCGTTCAGAGGGGCTGACTCCATTAAGTATGCCACATTTTCCTGGCTAAGGCGGAGTCGATCGGCGATGATCCTCAGCTGCTCGTCACGCTCAATGGTGCTTGATGCTCCTGATAATACCTGCTTCAGCGCTGAGAAGGCCCGCACCCTGCCCTGGGATGTTTCCAGGCCGGAAGCCGATAGCGTTGACTGGACCTGGTATTCTAGCAACGAGGGCGCACGGTCGGCAAGGTCGATGAATGCCTTGGCGCCATCTGCTGCGAGGGCCAGATCGGCCGGATCGCGGCCCTGGGGCATCTGGACGACCCGCACCGAGAGGTTCAGCCTTTTGGCGAGCTCGAGTGCGCGGAGCATGGCTTTCTGGCCGGCTGTATCGGCATCAAACGCCAGGAAGACATTTCGGGTGAACCTCGATATCTCACGGAGCTGCTGCTCGGTGAGCGCCGTGCCCATAGACGCCACCGCGTTGGCTATACCCGCTTGGTGAAGCGCCAGAACGTCAGTATAACCCTCGACGATGAATACTCTGTCCTCTTTGGTTATTGCGGCCCGGGCGTTTCCCAGGCCGAAGACGAGGTTAGTCTTGTGATAGAGATCAGAGTCCGGCGAATTCAGGTACTTTGGCTTGCTTTCATCGAGGACGCGGGCGCCGAAACCGAGTACCCTGCCGCGATGGTCGGTGAAAGGGAACATCAGGCGGCCACGGAAACGATCGTAAGCTCTGCCATCGCGCTCAAGAACAAGACCGGCTGCCATTAGTTCGTCCGGCTCATATCCCTTCGCGGCTGCCGCTTTAAGCAGGGAAGTGCCGGCCGCCGGCGCGAAACCCAGCCGGTACTCGCCGATTACCGGATCAAGGAAACCACGGCTCTTGAGATAATCCCGGGCCCCGGCGGCAGAATCGGATTCGGTCATGAAACGGGAGTAATAGACGGCAGCCTGGTCGAGCAGCGCCAGCAGCCGATCGCGCTTTTCCCGCCGGTGCTCCTGCTCGGGGCTGCTCTCCTCGTATTGAAGGGTCACTCCGTATTTGTCACCGAGGGTCCTTACTGCATCAGCGAAATCCAGGCCTTCCTTCTTTTCCATGAAGGTGAAGACGTTGCCGCCTTCGCCACAGCCGAAGCAGTAGTAGAGTTTCTGTGCCGGGTCGACGGAGAACGATGGCGTCTTCTCTCCATGGAAGGGACACCTGCCCATGTAGTTGGCGCCGCTTTTTTTAAGGGTTGTGTAGGGCGCAACGACTTCGAGCATGTCACAGGCGTCGAGAACCGCCTGGATGCTCGACTGTGCGATCAGCGCCATATCAGGATTCCATTTCCATTTGCAGGCAGGGCTGATTCAAGATCCAAGACCTGACCCGGGGCAGCGCCATCTATAGATCCCATTCGCTGGGCAGGAACAGGTCCTTGAAGGTGCGGATGGCAAACCTGTCGGTCATGCCGGCGATATAATCGGTGACCTGCGCGGGCAGGTCATTTCCGGCGTCGTCATTCCAGGCAGGCAACAGGTCCGGATGAGCCAGGTAATATTCAAACAGGCTCTCAACCAGCCGGCTCACCCGCCGGGTCTCTCGCCGGTAAACGGAACCGATATAGACCCTTTCGAACAGGAACGACCTGAGGCTGTCCATAGCCTCTTTCATTTTGCTGCTCTGTACCACTTCACCCTGCTCCCAGCTGGAGTCGACCAGGTCGTGGACCAGGGCGTCGATGCGCTGGCTGCTGGTTTCGCCGAGCAGGGCGATCTCCTGCCGGGGAAGGTCTTCCGATATGATGATGCCGGACCTCAGGGCGTCATCGATGTCGTGATTTATGTAGGCGACCCGGTCGGCGATGCGGACGATACGGCCCTCAAGCGTCGACGGCAGATCGGGTCCTGTGTGGTTCAGGATACCATCCTCGACTTCCCGGCAAAGATTCAAGCCTCTCCCCTCCCCCTCCAGTTTCTGCACCACCCGCAGGCTCTGGCGGTTGTGTTCGAAACGGCGGCCGGTACGCTTCTGCAGCGAAACGCTCAGAGCTTCCTCGCCTATGTGGCCGAAGGGTGTATGACCGAGATCGTGGCCAAGGCTGATCGCCTCGGCAAGGTCCTCGTTCAGACGCAGGGACCGGGCTGCTGTACGCGAGATGCCTGAGACTTCCAGCGTGTGGGTGAGGCGGGTACGGTAATGGTCGCCCTCGGGGGCGATGAAGACCTGGGTCTTGTGCTTGAGCCGCCTGAAACTCTTGCTGTGGACGATGCGGTCGCGATCACGCTGGAAGCAGGTCCTTAGCGAGCAGGATTCCTCCGCGACGGTTCGGCCCAGGCTGTCAGCCGCTTTCACGGCATGGCTGGAGAGGTTTTCTTCCTCCCACTTCACGGTGATGGATGCGGCTGTCGGCTTCGAGCTCATCAGGCTTAGAATTATAACCCACTTTCCGGACGGAACTGGCCGGTAAAGGACAGGTGAAGTCCGGTCTGTCGAAATCGGCCGGTTATCTACACCGCAGGCTGGTTCTGACTAAACAGGCCGGGCTTGTGGCCCGGCCTGCTATCAGTACGATATTCTGGCGCTGCTATGCGGAACGTCTCTCACTGACCGATCGCGCGGCCGATGCTCAAGCCGGCCGTCGCGTCAGGCGGTCGTATAGACCATCGCCTTCTCTTCCAGCACCGCCTGGGCTGCAGCCAGCCGCGCCAGTGGAACCCGGTAAGGAGAGCAGCTGACATAGTTAAGGCCGGCCCGGTGGCAGAACTTGACGCTCTCAGGCTCGCCACCATGCTCGCCGCAGACGCCTAGTTTGATGTTCGGCTTCTTCTCACGACTGAGGCCCACAGCGATCTCGACCAGCTTGCCGACACCGTTCACGTCTATGGTCTCGAAGGGGTTGTTCTTGATGATGCCCTCTTCGAGGTAATAGGTGAGGAACTTGCCCTCGGCGTCGTCCCTCGAGAATCCGAGAGCAGTCTGGGTCAGGTCGTTGGTTCCGAAGCTGAAGAAGTCGGCGTAGTCGGAGATATGGTCGGCGGTTAGAGCTGCGCGAGGCAACTCGATCATCGTTCCCACCAGGTAGTCGATGCTGACACCAGCACTGGCGAGGACATCGTCACACGCCTTGACTGTCAGTTCCCGCATGAGGTGCAGCTCTTCGGCGTAACCTACCAGCGGGATCATGATCTCCACCAGCGGCGCGTCGCCCATCTTCTTCTGGACCGCAACTGCAGCCAGCATGATGGCGCGCACCTGCATCTCGTATATCTCCGGCCACTGGATTCCGAGGCGGCAGCCGCGGGTACCCAGCATCGGGTTCATCTCCTTGAGCGAACGGACCCGGGTGGCCAGTTCTTCCTTTGTGGCTATCTCGGCTTCGCTGGCGCCTGTCAGTTTGGCGCGCTCCAGCTCGACCATCAGTTCAGTGTAATCAGGAAGGAACTCGTGCAGCGGCGGATCGAGCAGCCGGATGGTAACCGGCAGGCCGTGCATGGCCTCGAAGATGTCCTCAAAATCGCCCTGCTGCATCGGCAGGAGCTGTGCCAGGGCGGCGGCGCGGGCTTCCTTGTCTTCCGCCAGGATCATCTTGCGGACGATCGGCAGACGGTCCTCAGCCATGAACATATGCTCGGTACGGCAGAGACCTATGCCCTGGGCGCCGAATTCGCGTGCCTTCTCGGCGTCTTCGGGAGTGTCGGCGTTTGTGCGGACGGACATGGTGCGGATCTCGTCGGCCCAGCCGACGATGGCCTGGAAATTCTCGTTTATCTGAGGCGGCACCAGGTCCACGGCGCCGAGGATCACCTTGCCGGTGGTGCCGTCGATGGTGAGGATGTCGCCTTCGCTTACCGTTACACCATTGACGGTGAACTGTTTATCCTTCTCGGAGATATTCACCTGGTCAGCGCCGCAGACTGCGGGTTTGCCCATGCCGCGGGCGACGACCGCCGCGTGGCTGGTCATGCCGCCATGGGAGGTGAGGACGCCCTCGGCATTGATGAGGCCGTGGATGTCGTCGGGGCTGGTCTCCCAGCGCACGAGGATGACGGCCTCGCCGGCTTTTCCGCGCTCGGCGGCCGTGTCAGCGTCGAACACGACCTTGCCCACGGCAGCGCCCGGAGAGGCGTTCAGGCCCTGCGTCAGGGCTTCATAAGTCTGGCTGGGATCGATCATCGGGTGCAGCAGCTGGTCCAGCTGGCCCGGGTCGATCTTGGCGACGGCCTGCTCGCGGGTGATCAGACCTTCTTCCACCAGGTCTGAAGCGATCTTGACTGCGGCGGCGGCAGTGCGCTTGCCGTCGCGGGTCTGGAGCATGTAGAGCTTGTCCTGCTCGATGGTGAACTCGATGTCCTCCATCTCGCGGTAGTGCTGTTCGAGCTTCTGCATGACGCCGGTGAGTTCTGCGAAGACGGATGGCATCTCGGCCTCCATCTCCGCGAGTTTCTTGGTCTTACGGATGCCGGCGACAACGTCTTCACCCTGGGCGTTTGTGAGGTAGTCGCCGAAGATCTCTTTCTCGCCGGTGGAGGGGTTGCGCGTGAAGGCGACTCCGGTGCCTGAATCATCACCCATGTTACCGAAGACCATCAGCTGCACGTTGACAGCGGTACCCAGGTCGTCGGAGATATTGTAATGCCGACGGTAAGTGACTGCGCGTGGGTTGCCCCAGCTGCGGAACACTGCCTGGATGGATAGCTCCAGCTGTTCGCGGGGCTCGCTCGGAAAGGAGCGGCCGGTCTCTTTTTCCAGGATCTTTTTGAAGTCCTCCACCAGAAGCCTCAGCTGGTCGGGATTCAGTTCGTTATCGAACTTGACGCCAGCCTCGTCGCGCCTGGCGGTGATGGCGTCCTCGAAGAGCTGGCCTTCCACTTCCATCACTACCTTGCCGAACATCTGGATGAAGCGGCGGTAGGCATCCCAGGCGAAACGGTCGTCACCTGTCTTCTTGGCCAGGCCGAGTACGGAATCGTCGTTGAGTCCCAGGTTCAGGACCGTATCCATCATGCCCGGCATGCTGAACTTGGCGCCGGAACGGACGCTGACCAGCAGCGGGTTCTCGGGGTCGCCGAGCGTCTTGCCGGTCGCTTCCTCGAGTCTGGTCAAGTGGGTTTCGATCTCGGCATCAAGGCCCTCGGGGAACTGGTTACCCTGCTTGCCATATGCGATGCAGGCCTCGGTGGTGATGGTGAATCCGTCAGGCACCGGAATGCCCATAGAGGTCATCTCGGCCAGGTTTGCGCCCTTGCCCCCGAGGAGGTCCTTCATCTCCTTGGAGCCCTCAGAGAAATCGTAAACGTATTTCTTGCTCATGCAATTCCTCCCAAATCATTTACATTTAGAAATTAAGTAATGTGTCCCTTTAACTACCAGATAAGTAATGTGTCCCGCAGGGGCAAAGTCCCGCAGGGGCAAAAGTGTATCGCAAGAATCGTGTTTAGGCTATACCCCGGCATTAAGCTTCCCCGAAAGCTTCCAGCGGTCTTGCTTATGGCTAGCTGCCCGCCATATCATCCAGCCCGGACTTCGGGGCGGCGGCGACACGCATGGGATCACCCAGCGCCAGCAGCATATCGGCGACTTTTGTCAGCAGTGCCAGGCGGTTGTTGCGCACTTTTTCGTCTTCAGCCATCACCATCACAGCGTCGAAGAAACTGTCTACCGCGGGACGGATGCCGGCTGCCAGAGCCAGGGCCCGGCTGTAATCACGTGCCACGACCTGCTCTTCAAGGGCGGGAGCGATGGCGTTGAGCGCAGCGAAGAGAGCGCCCTCGGTTTCATCCTCGAACAGGGCTTCGTCGATAGTTGCTTCAGCAAATCCCTCTCCGGCCTTGTCGGCGATTTTTTTACTGCGGAAGAAGGCAGTGTGCAGGTCCTCGAATTCGGGGGTCCGGCGGAATTTTTCGAGCGCCTCTGCGAGCGCGACGAACCTCAAAGTGCTGCCGACGCCGGCAGCACGGGCGCCCTCGGCTACTTCTACCGGCATGCCCGTGTCCACCAGGCGGTTCTGGACCCTGTCGAGGATGAATTCGATGGCTCTGACTACGACCTGCTCGTCCTGGTCAACGTCAGCGCCCTGCTCGATGTAAAGGGCGGCCGCGGTGGCAAGCAGGGTCTGCAGCTCAAAATCGAACTCGTAGCGGCTGGATATCTCTGCAACACCGGCAGCTGCGCGCCTGATGCCGTAAGGATCGCGCGAACCGGTGGGAACCTCGTTCACGGAGAATGCTCCCATTATGCTGTCGATCCTGTCAGCTATGGCAAGCACTGCCCCGGCTGTCGTATCCGGAATCGGCCCGCCGGCGATCTCTGGCAGGAAGTGCTGCTCCACCGCAATGCAGACGTCGGCGGGATAACCTTCCAGGTTGGCGTAGACGGAACCGATGTAGCCTTCCAGATCGGCGAATTCCTGGACCATGATGCTCACCTGGTCAGCCTTGGCCAGGCGGGCGGCGGCGGAGGCAGGACGCAGATCATTTTCATCAAGGGCGACCAGTTCTGCGAAATACTTCACCAGTGACTCGAGGCGGGCCGTCTTGTCAGCAAGCGAGCCCAGACGTCGGTGGAAGACTACCTTGTCGAGACTTCCGGCCATCTTCTCGATGCCGGTGTCGAGATCTTTGTCAAAGGAGAACTCGGCGTCTTCGATCCTGCCTTCGAGGACCCGCTCGTTGCCGGCGGTGATCTCGGGAGCCGCAGCCGGATCGCCGTTCATCACATAAAGGAAGCCGGCCTTCAGCGAGCCGTCTTCAGCGGTCAGCGGGAAGTACCTCTGATGGGACTGCATGCAGGTGGTCAGCACCCTGGGTGGCAGCCGCAGGTGGCTTTCGGCGAAGTCGCCGGCGTGGACGCTGGGATTCTCTACCAGATAGATGACTTCTTCCAGCTCGCCGGCGGGGTCTATGAATGATGCTCCGCGCTTGCCCGCTTCCAGCGCCAGCCCTTCAAGGATAACCCGGCGCCGCTCCTCCTGATCCACGGTGACCCTCGCATCGGAAAGCTGGTCCCGATATGTTGAAGCAGATTCTATGACCAGGTCGTGGCTGTAGAGGAATCGGTGGCCGCGGCTGACGTCGCCACACTCGATTCCGGCAGCCTGAAACTTTATCGTCTCATCGCCGAATTTGGCGGCGAGCCAGCGCACGGGACGCGAAAACCGCAGGTCGTCGCTGTTCCAGCGCATGGTTTTGGGAAAGTTTATTCCGTGCAGGAGCTCACGGCAGATATCCGGGAGAAGCTCGACGGCAGGGCGTCCTTCCTCGCGGCGCACAGCGAAGACGAACTGCTGGCCTTCGTGGTCCCGGACTTCGAGATCTTCGACGGCGACACCCTTGGCCCTGGCAAAACCCTCGCAAGCCTTCGTCGGTTTGCCTTCCTCGTCGTACGCCTTCGACGCCGCCGGGCCACGGTCGACGATCTCGCGAGCGTTCTGCATCGAAGACAGGCCGTCAATGAAGATGGTTATGCGCCTGGGGGTGACCCAGACAGATATGCCGGCAGGATCGACATCGATATGGTTATGGGAGAAAAGCCTCTCCGCTAGCGGGCCTGCCTGCTTCGCCGCTGAGCGGGCGGCTGCGGCCGGCAGCTCTTCGGTCCCGATCTCGAAGAGGAAGTCCCTGACTGCAACTGTCTGCTTGCCGGCCATCACTCTTCTTCCTCCTCGGGACCAAGGTGCTGAAGGTACATCTCGGCGCAGCGCCGGGCGAGGTTCCGGACCCTGGCGATGTAACCGGTGCGGTCGGTGACGCTGATGACCCCGCGCGCGTCGAGCAGGTTGAATGCGTGCGAACACTTGAGCACATAATCGTAGCCGGGCAGCGGTAGACCCGCCGCGAGGCACAGTTCGCATTCCTGCTCGTAATCGGTGAAGTGGGAGAACAGCAGCGCAGTGTCTGCGGTCTCGAAGTTATACTTCGACCACTGGGCTTCGTTCTTCTGGTAGACATCGCCATAAGTGACTCCGTCAGTCCAGACAAGGTCGTAGACGCTGTTCTTCTTCTGAAGGTACATGGCGATGCGCTCGAGACCATAGGTGATCTCGACGGATACCGGATCCAGGTCGATGCCGCCTACCTGCTGAAAATAGGTGAACTGGGTCGCCTCCATACCGTCGATCCAGACTTCCCAGCCAAGACCCCAGGCTCCGAGGGTCGGCCCCTCCCAGTCGTCCTCGACGAAACGGATGTCGTGAGCGGCAAGGTCGACGCCCAGCTCTGCCAGGGATTTCAGATAGAGGTCCTGGACGTCGGCCGGGGCGGGTTTGAGTATCACCTGGAACTGATAATAGTGAGACAGCCTGTACGGGTTCTCGCCGTAGCGGCCGTCCGTCGGCCGGATGGAGGGTTCCAAATAGGCGACACGCCAGGGTTCGGCGTCGAGACAGCGTAAAAAAGTGGCAGGATTGAAGGTGCCGGCGCCCACTTCTGTGTGGTATGGCTGCATGATGACACAGCCCTGCGCGGCCCAGTAATTCTGCAGGGTCAGTATAATATTCTGGAACGTGGGAAAGTCGTTCAAGGCGGGGAGTAATTCTATAGAAAGCAGGAATAATTAACAAGAGACTGCTCTCCGGCACCGTGATACAATAAATCCATGGTGGGTGGATACCAAAAATCGCGACAAGTGGATAACAGAGAATAATGACGAACGGATATCCGAAGATCACATTGTTCATCGCCCTGGCTATGGTACTGTCGGCGGCCATGGTTTCTGGTTTTGGATGCGGTGACTCCGGCGATTACAGTGCCGCCCCAGGGGAGGAATTCTCTCTGGAGGCAGGCGCAGACATCTCAGCCAGCGGCCAGGAAGCCGGAGTTGCTGATTCAGGCGCCGTCGGCGATGCCGACGTCTTCACGGCTGCCGACCTGCCGCTGGGAGCCGGCAGCGAGCTGGTCTTTGTGGCGAATACACCGGGTACGGATACCCAGGTCATCTTCGATCTTGAGGGTCCCTGGGATTTCACTTTCGGCGCAAAGCAGGCGACCCTGACCGTTTCGATGCAGCCTGCTGAATCAGGTTATTCATCCGCAAGTTATCCCGAGGCGCAGATTGCCGCCCGCTCTTCGTGGTCGCCGTCCCCTGACCGTGTCGAATACAACTTCCAGAGCCTTGACAGCAACTACTGGAGTGCTTACGGACGCAGCGACGAGGAAGGCAGGGTCGTCACCTTCACGAGTCCATCCCGGGCAATGATGTTCCCGATGGCTGTGGGTGACTCCTGGATCGACAGCTACTCAGAGTCAGCCGACGGCCATATGACTGACATCACCGCCGAGATCACCGTCCTGGCGAAGAACCAGCTGACTGTCCCGGCCGGCAGTTTCGAAGCGTTCCTGGTACAGACGAAAGTGACTGCCAAGCCGAGAAGCAGGCAGGCGACCAGCACCCTGGACTACACGTGGTTCGTTCCGGGGATCGGGCGAGTGGCGGAGATAATCAGCCTCCCCGATGAAAAGAACGAGGTCTTCGGCGCCGCCAGCGCTTTCTACCGGCTTGAAAGCTCCCGCTAGGGGCTCCCTCCCCGGGTGACCTTGCCCCGCAACTATTCCACCGACTCTGTAGTCCTCGGTTCCCACAAGCTTGGCGACGCCGACCGGGTCGTTACCCTCTTCACTGCCGACCGCGGAAAAGTACCGACGGTCGTCAAAGGTGTCCGCAAGGTCAAATCGCGGTTCGGCGGGCGTCTCGAGCCGTTCACGCAGCTGCAGGTACAGCTTCACGAAGGACGGAACCTGCACACGCTGACAGGGGCGGATACCGTGAAGACCCATGCGGTCATCAGGGATGAGCCCGCAGCCTACAGAGCTGCACTTGGCTTCATCGAGATGCTCGGCCGGGCGACTCCCGACTTCGAGAAGCGGCCGCGCAGCTTCAATCTTCTGGTGAATTATCTGATGGAGATGGATAGAGCGGTGATCGCCGCCAGAGATGCAGCGGATTCAGAGATGACTGCCACAGGCGGCGATGCAGATACAGGTCCAGCCGCCAGACTCCAGAGCAACCTCGTCGCCATCACCCTGGGAGCAGAACTGAAGCTGCTGTTGCTGGCCGGTTTCCTCCCCCATCTCGACGATTGCGCCGCCTGCGGCTCAAAGCAGGCTCTGCCGCGCTTCTCAGCCGAAGTCGGTGGGGCGCTCTGTGATGACTGCGGCGGTGATTCTTTCCATGTATCGCGGGAAACGCTCGAGGGGATGCGGATGCTGCTGGAGAAGCCGCTGGCCGAAGCAGTTGAGATGGGCATCGATGAAGCCACCGCCAGGGAGATATGGCGCTGTGTGCGCGAGGTTTGCAGATATCACCTGGGCGCGGATCTCAAGATAGAGCCCTGGTAGAGGAATCGCCCGCAGGAATCCTGTCGCCGGCATCTGGTAGTTACTGGCTGGCCGCTGAAGCCTCCAGGAATTCATCATAGGAACTGGTAAAAGTGTGATGGCCCTCGGCATCACCGATGGCGACGTAATATAGATAATCGACGTCTGCCGGATGCAGGGCGGCGTCTATGGATTCGATTCCCGGGTTGCAGATGGGGCCGGGCGGCAGGCCGGCGTAGAGCCGGGTATTATACGCCGAGGTGATTGCCAGGTCATCGACGGTGAGTTCTTCTTTCCAGTAACCGATGGCATACTGCACGGTGGCATCGATCTCGAGCTTCATTCCCGCGTTCAGGCGGTTATATATAACAGCGGCTACCAGCGGCCGCTCCTCGGGCACGCGGGCCTCGCGCTCGACCATGGAGGCCACAATCAGCGCCTCGTATTCGGTCAGTCCCAGTTTTTCGGCGTTGCCCCAGTCCTGCAGTGCTGTCGATGATTTGAAAGTCTGCAGCTGTCTGTCGACCAGGCTGTTTGCGTCTGTATCCGGATCCAGGTCATAGGTGCTCGGAAACAGGAATCCCTCAAGGTCCTGAGCCTGCGACGCGCCTTCCAGTGGCAGGATGCGGCCTCTGGGAGTTGCGGCCGCAAGATAGGCGCTCTTGGTGATCGAGGTCTTTACTGAGACCAGGTTGGCGATGTCGTTCAGGCTGTATCCTTCGGGGATGGTAAGGACACCCTCGGGCGCCTGCAGCCCCAGCTCCAGCTTGTTGAGGATGCTGTCGATCGACTCGCCCCTCTCGAACCGGTAAGTGCCGGCTTTGAGCTTCTGGTCGATGCCAGCCTCGTTGGCCCTGTTCATGAAGTCCTTCTCACTATCGATCACATCTTCCGCCACCAGCATGCGGGCGATATCGGCCGTGCTTGTGCCCGGGGCGATGCGGATAGTCGCCTCGCCTTCCTTTTTGGCGTCGCCACAGCCTGAGAGGCTTGCAAGGGCAAGTAAGAACAAAGTCGATGCCACGATCATTAAAACTGTTCTTTTAAATTTTTTATCTTTCACGGCGGAATTCTTCCGAGCCAAGATAATCCTCAAGCAGGCAGCAGGCAGCCAGACTGTGGGGATCGCTGTTTGAATGGCGGCCTTTCTGTTCTGCAAGCTTGCTGGTGAAACGCTCGTCCCAAGGCTTTACCTGTACATCCAGCGCGCCAGCCAGGTTCCTGATGAAATCTTTGGTTTCCCCGGCCTGGGCGCCGAGCTCACCGCTGAGAGAGACCGGCAGGCCGACGATCACTTCGCCCGCATCCTCGCTTTCTACGATTGCTGCGATTGCTCTGAGTCCTTCCGGGGTTGCAGCCTCGCGGACAGCCTCAAGAGGGCGAACGATGGTTCCGGTGGGATCACAGACTGCTGCGCCGGTGTGGACGCGGCCATAGTCCAGTGCCAGTATCCTGGTGGAAGGCATCCTTCAGGAGAGTTTCTGAGTAAGCCAGTCCCTGGCCGCAGCCAGTGCCTCGCCCACTTTGCTGGCGTCGTTGCCGCCACCGCGAGCCATGGTGGGGCGTCCGCCGCCCTTGCCGCCGACCAGCGGCGCTATATCCCTGATCAGATCCCCGGCGCGGGCTCCCTTTTCGACGACAGCGTCGGAGAAATTGGCCACCAGGGTAACGCGGCCGTCGGCAACGAGTGCCAGAACCACGGCGGCGGGATTCAGCTCTTCCCTGAGCATATCCGAGAGCTCCATCACCTCGTCAGCGCTCGAAAGCTCGACCTGTTCAGCCAGGATCCTTGAATTGCCCGCTGTTTCGGCCTTCGCCGCGAAACCTTTGCTGATATCGGCGACCATGCCGGAAGTCGCTGCTTTCGCAAGGGAACGCAGCTCTTTGAGCTCTTCTTCCATCCCGGCTATGACCGCTGGCAGCCTCTCAGTATCGGTCTTGAGACCGGCGGCAAGGTCATCCACAAGCCGGTCCCTTCCGCGCAGATAATCGATCGCCGCCCTCGATGTTATAGCCTCGATTCGCCTGAGGTTGGCGCCGACGCTGGACTCTGAGACTATCTTGAGGCAACCGATCTGCGAGGTGCTGGTCACGTGGGTGCCGCCGCAGAGCTCGCGGCTGAAATCGCCCATCTCGATGACCCGCACGAATTCTCCATATTTCTCATCGAAGAGGGCGATTGCGCCCATATCCTTCGCGTAATCCATCGTGGTCGTGAAAGCCTTTACCGGATGGTTCTCGATGATCTTGCGATTGACGATGTCCTCGATGCGGGTAAGCTCGGCGGCGGTCAGCGCCCTGGTGTGGGTGAAATCGAAGCGGAGCTTGTCTGGACCGACGGATGAGCCCCCCTGCCTGACCTGCTCGCCCAGGAGGCTGCGAAGGGCGTTGTGCAATAGATGAGTGGCGCTGTGGTTGCAGGCGGTCGCATGGCGGCGCACCCTATTGATCATCGCCTTGGCGCGGGCGCCGGCTTCCAGCTTTCCTTCTTCAATCTCAGCCAGGATCACCTGGTCGCCGTCGAGGGAAAATACTTCGATCACATTCGCTTTGCCGTCGTCGGTATGGATCCAGCCAGTGTCAGATATCTGGCCGCCGGACTCGGCGTAGAACGGCGATTCGCGCAGCTTGAGAACGACCCGCCCGCCTTCCAGTTCCCTGAGATCGCCGATCGAGGTATGCAGCTCGTTCTTCTGGTAGCCGACGAACTCGGTGTGCACCTTGGCGGTCCGGCCCAGCTCGGCCAGGGCTTCCCGCTCCTTTGAGCCGACTTCTTTCATGGAGGTGCGGGCGCGCTCGCGCTGTTCCTCCATCAGCCGGTCGAATTCTTCATCGTCTACGTCGAGCCCTTCGTCCTGGATGATCTCCCGGGTGAGGTCGAAAGGGAATCCGTAAGTATCATGGAGCCTGAAGGCGACCTCGCCCTCGACCATCTGCCCGCCGCGGCTGCGAGTCTCCTCGATCGACTTCATGAGGATGGCGTTGCCCTGCTCCAGGGTCATGCCGAAACGATGTTCCTCCTGGGTCGCGACCTCTTCGATCATGCGGCGGTGCTGTTCAAGCTCCGGATAAGTGTCTTTCATGGCCTCGATGACCCGGTCGCAGAGTGTCGAAAGGAAAGGCGCGCCTATCTCCAGGGTCGAGGCGGACTGGATCGCCCGGCGCATGACCCGCCGAAGCACATAGCCACGACCTTCGTTGCCGGCGAAGACGCCGTCGCCGATCAGGTAGGTCATGGCGCGGCTGTGGTCGGCGAGTACCCTTATGGCCCGGTCTATCTTCTGATCGTGGCCGTATTTGACCCCGGCGGTGTCACATATATAGTCCACCAGCGGCTGGAACATGTCGGTCTCGAAGACGGCCAGTTTGCCTTCCATGACCGCGGTGATGCGTTCGAGCCCCATGCCTGTATCGACGTTCTGCTTTGGCAGCGGCGTCAGGGCGCCGGCTTCGTCGCGGTTGAACTGCATGAATACCAGGTTCCAGTACTCGACGAAGCGGTCACAGTCGCAGCCGGGCTTGCAATCGGGGTCGTCGCAGCCGGCGTCGCGGCCCAGGTCATAATAAAGTTCGGTGCAGGGTCCGCACGGTCCAGTGGGGCCGGCCGACCAGAAATTGTCTTCAGCGGGAAGGGGCACGATGCGTTCTTCCGGCATGCCCGCGGCTTTCCAGGCTGCCCGGGCTTCCTCATCGGCGCCGACCTTCTCATCGCCACGGAAGATGCTGACCCAGATACGGCTCGTGTCGAGCTTCAGAACCTGGGTGGAAAAGCGCCAGGCAAGGTCGACGGCGCCCTCCTTGAAGTAATCGCCGAAGGAAAAATTGCCCAGCATCTCGAAAAAAGTAAGATGGCGCGCGGTCTTGCCCACGCGGTCGATATCAGTGGTGCGGAAGCACTTCTGGCAGGTGGTCAGACGCGGATGCGGCGGCGGCTGTATTCCGAGGAAATACGGTTTGAACTGCTGCATCCCGGCGGTGGTAAGCAGCACCGTCGGGTCGTTTGCCGGGACCAGCGAACTGCTGGGACGGCTTTCATGGCCGTTCTCGAGAAAAAATTCGCGAAAACCTGAGCGGATCTCGTTGCTCTTCAACTAGGACTTTCAACTCTCCTTTCCTTCCCGCAACTCCATCTCGCAGCGGACCTTGGCAAGGGCGCGGCGAATCAGGCGGGAGACATGCATCTGGGATACGCCTATGTTCGCCGCTATTTGCGACTGAGTCAAGCCCTCGAAGAATCTCTGATGCAGGATGCTCCGCTCGCGGGCCGTGAGTCTTGCGAATCCCGGTTCGAGGATTATACGCCTTTCGGCGACCTCGAATCCATCTTCCAGGTTGCCTATTGCGTCTAGCGGCATGCGGTCATCATCATCATCGCCGCGGCTGAGCGAATGATCCAGTGAGAGCGAGTTGCGCGAACGGCCGGCCTCGATAGCCTCCATGACTTCTTCCGGGGTCGCTTCCACAGCATCAGCCAGCTCGTGGACGCTTGGCGCCCGGTGATGGCTTCCCGCAAGGTCACCCATCACGTGCTCAAGGCGCATATTAAGCTCCAGGAGGCCTCGCGGTACCTTGACCGCCCAGCCCTTGTCGCGGAAATAGCGCTTGATCTCGCCTATGATGTTGGGAGTCGCGTAGGTGGAGAGGGCCACGCCACGCTCGAGGTCGAAACGATCGATGGCCTTGATGAGGCCGATGCTGCCTACCTGGACGAGATCTTCCAGCTGCTCGCCACGCTGGCAATAACGCCGGGACACACCATAGACAAGCGGAAGATACCTTGTGATCAGTTCATCCCGTGCCTGAGTGTCGCCATGGCGGCAATAGGCTTCCAGCAGCTGCTTCTCGGTAAAAACATTGCGATGGGTTCTGGTAGTAGTCGTGGTCTGGGTCGCGTAACAAGCTGTGCTCATAGTCCACCTCCATCGATCCGCGCTCCCGAAGGATACGCATTGTTGCTATTCGATGGGCCCCCCAGGACCTGGGCCATCTCTCGGTTCCGCCTGCCCTACTGCTGGAGATACTGGCCTACCCGCTAATCCTCACCTTAAACCTGCCACCAGGACAAAATGTGAATCACGTAATTGCACATATTCGCCGTCTGGCGTTCAACACCTCTGACTTACAATCCTCAGTCTAGGCTCAGACCAGGAAGTCGGGAATCGGGCTTATCCCTGAATCCGCCTCGGCAAACTCCCTATCAAACTCTGCCTCGCGCTCCACAGCGGCCTTCTTGCCGACCTCCACTGCTTCCTTCACTTCCCTTTCCATCTCTGACCGGGTCTCTTTAAGCTCGTTCGGCAGGTTGGCGAGCACCGAGCCAACATCTCTGCCTGTCTTGTCCGCCCTTCTCTGGGCGTATACAACGACAGCGGCTCCGGCGATCAATCCCGCCCAGGCGATCTTTGCGAAGAGCTTGCCCATGCCTATCCCCTTCCCCTCTGATTGACGAGGGAGGATATCGCCTCCGAGACCCCGGCCGTCATGCCGGCGACTTTCTTAGCCGGAGTAGTCAGCGCCGACGAGACCGCCCTGGTAGTGTGGTCGACCCGGTCGGTCACACCAACCAGCGTTCCCATCATGTCATCGAGCTTGCCGAGCTGGCTGTTCACTTCGTCTAGCGTGACCTGCAGCCTGGTCAGCAGCGGGATGACCTCTTCGTCGAGCCTTTTCAGGAAGACATTCAGACGCGAGAACGTCCCCCCCATCTTAAGTAGCAAAAACGCCAGCGCCAGCGCTGTCACTACCAGAAAAAAGCTCAACGAAGCTTCGAGAATCGCAGTCCAGTCCATTTGGGTGTTCCTCCCGTGTCTTGACGGTTTGGCGCTTGTATCTTAACACAGTTGAAACAGCCATTGGGACCGGCCAGGTTCCCTTGAATCACTTCCTGCGAACCCGTATTCAAGCCCGGTCTGCCTACCCGGCTCCACCGCCCTGTTCGACGGCAGGCTGCCAATATATCGAATATAGGCGATGAACCTTAATCGGGGAATCCCCTCTTTCGTCAGGTGGGAAAACCCTGAGTGCAGGTATATCAGATTTCATGAAAAATATGGACAAGGCGAGCATTTTTTTGCATCTGGCGCCTGTGATACTTTCAGGTCGCCGGCGTATAACTGGGTGAGACCGGATAATGAAAGAGGGTTTGCCACCCTGCAAACGACGGAAGAAGCCGTGAGGACGATGAAAACAAGACGCGAAAAAAAAGACGGGGCGGCTGAGGATCTCGTCACGGATTTTAACGAAGTCTATCGCCGCTATCTCAAACCTGTATATGCCTTTGTCGCCTACCGCATCGATTCGCGTGCCGATGTGGAAGACGTGACCGCTGCGGTCTTCGAGAAGGCGTGGCGGGCTTTCCACCGGTTCGATCCGGCAAGGGCGTCGGTCTCCACCTGGCTTTTCACCATAGCCAGGAACTGTATGAACGACCACTTCCGCGATCATGGCCGGGCGGCGGCAACCGTCGAGCTCTCCGACGATTTGAGAAGCGACGGCGGCGACGACCCGGAGCCGCGGCTGCAGGCACTGGAGTTGCGTGATGAGTTAGTGGCCGCGATCGGGACACTCGACGAGCGTGAGCGCGAGATAGTGGCTTTAAAATTCGGTGGCGGCATGAACAACAGGGAGATAGGCAGACTCCTTGATATCTCTGAATCAAACACGGGCACGATCCTCTACCGGTCTCTCATCAAGTTAAACAACCAGCTCGAGGGCGGGATTGAAAATGACTGATATGAACAAACAACAGGAAATAATCGAGATGATAGAGCGGATGCTGGCAGGCGAGACGGTGGACGATGTCAGAAGAACTTCCAGCAACAGCGCGGATATAGACACGTTGCTGGCGCTGGCGGCTGAGCTCGGCGCCGGAAGCGCAGAGCCGGCCACAGGGTTCAGGGAGCGGCTTGATGCGCGCCTCGCAGAGCTGAGGGCTGCAGACCGCACTCAGGAAACCGAAGCAGCATCCTCCAGAATAGACCGCGACTGGTACGGCAATACAAAGCTGAGATGGCTGCCGTCATGGATGTCCATGCCAAGGATCGCCGCAGTCGCAGCAGCCCTGGTCATCGGCCTGGGTCTCGTGGGCATGACCGGCGCTCTCATCCGCGGGGGTTATCAGGGAAAGACCACTGCCGACACCAGTGCTGTCAGCCAGAACCGCGACGCCGGCGATGACTCGCTGCCGATGGAAAAGGCCGGCAGCGCCGAGCCGGGGCGTGCAGGTGAGGTAGCCACGGACGACGCCACCGGTTTCGCAGCTCCCGATTCCACTGGCTCCAGCGGTACGGCAGGAGGCACATCGGTAGCACCGCTGCCTTCGACCCAGCGGATCATCCAGACGGCGGACTACCGGATCGAGATCGTGCCGGGCGAGTTCGACGAGAAGTATGCGAAGATCACCGAGATAGCTGTCAGGTATGGCGGCTATGTGGTCTCGGGAGACTCGCGGATGGTCGGCGACGAACTAAGGAATGGCAGCATCACGATAAGGGTCGCCAACGCCAGCGATAACTTCACCAAGGCGCAGGCAGAACTCGACGGCCTCGGTACTGTGACTTCCAAGAAGGTATCGGGCCAGGATGTCACCGAGGAGTATGTCGACCTCCAGAGCCGGCTCCGCAACGCCGAAGCCCAGGAAGCCCAGTACCTGGCCCTGATGCAGAGGGCGCAGACGATCGAGGAGATCCTGACGGTTCAATCGCGGCTGGCAGAGGTGCAGTCCGAGATCGAGCAGATCAAGGGACGCATGAAATACATGGAGGGCCGCACCGACTTCGCCACGATCACAGTAGACCTGCGCGAGACCGGTGATGGTGAAGAGCCCGGTGAAGATGACGGTACCGACTGGGGCTTCGTGGATTCGATCGAGTATGCCGGCTGGCTGGCTGTTCAGACGCTCAACTTCGTCATCGTCTCCCTGGGAGTGATCGTGCCGCTGGCATTGATGGCCGGAGGCATGGCGCTGATCGCATACAGGCTTGTGCAGAGACGGCAGGCGAAGAAGGATAGGCCCGCCTGACATAGAAAAAAACACCAAGCAGAGCCAGAACGACCTGGAAGCGGGATGCCACCAACGGTGTCCCGCTTCCTCAACTGTCAGGGCACCCTCTTTCCGGAATCAAATATGGTACGAATGGGTATATATGAAACGGTGAAATCCGTCTTCGACATTGAGCGCTGCCATATAACGATGCCTGGATTATCAGGCATGAGTGGCGGCGGTCGCCCTGGTATCGGCCAGGGTGACCGCTGGAGTCTGTGATGTCGCTCCTGCTGGCTCTGCTGGCCCTGTCCTCAGCCGGTGTCTCTATCATCATGGGCAGCCTGGTCCTGTCCCGGGCCCCGCGGACTCGTCTGAACCAGATATTCTTTGTCCTCTGCTTCGTCGTAAGTTGCTGGGCTTTCACCGAATTCGAATTCAGGAACGCCGACAACTTTGAGGAGGCGATGCTGTGGCTGCGGATCTCGTTCTTCTGGCCGATGCCTTCGGCGATACTGCTGCACTTCGTCCTGGTTTTTACCGGGCATCAACGTTTTCTCGACCGTAAATGGCCCTACCTGCTCATCTATGGCCCGGCGGCGGTCATATCGGCGCATTTCTTCTCAAATGAGATCTTTTCCGGCTATCCGGTCAAGCGGAACTGGGGATGGTCCTTCGAATTCCCCGATACGCTGCTTTCTGATACCGGGTATGTCTACTTTGCTGTCATGGCCCTGGTGTCAGTCATTCTTTGCCTGCGGTTCTTCATCCGCCAGACTGATTCCCTGCTGCGCAAGCAGGCTGCGTTCGCGCTTGCCGGCACAACAGTCTATGCGGGAACCGTCGGGCTGAACTACGGACTGCTGCCCTTCCTGCAAATACGGATACCGGAGCTTTCTGCACTGTCATTCGCGATAGCCGTTGGCGGCGTCTTCGGCTATGCCATCTGGAAGTATCAGCTGTTCACTCTCACCCCTTCCCTGGCGGCGGAGACGATCATCGAGACGATCAGCGATGCACTTCTGCTCATCGACATCGATGGCACTGTCATCCATGCCAACGATGCGGCACTGCAAATGCTCGGATATAGCGAAAGCAGGCTCGAAGGAATGCCGGCAAAGGAGATCTTCCCCGAGGGCTGGCTGAAGGAAAGTATCATCGACAAGCTGGGAATATACGGCAACATCGAGTCCGTTTCCGATATCGAGACCGTCATGGTCGATTACGCCGGCAATCAGATCGCCATATCGCTGTCTAGCACCAACATGCGAGATCGGAACGACCAGCTGCTGGGCACGATCTGTATCGCCAGGAATATCAGCGACCGCAAGAAGACCGACGAACTGATACGCCATCAGAGCGAAGGCCTGATAGAACGTAACGCCGAGCTTACTGCGCTCTATGAGATCTCGAACGCCCTGCAGTCTCCGCTGGACAGGAACACTATGCTCAAACGGGCTCTCGATACCATAACCAGCCTTTCGGTCTTCAATGTCGAACATAAGGGCGGGATATTCGCGGTCGAGGGCAACCAGCTGAAGCTGCTCGTCTCAGAAGGCCATTCATCCGGGTTCCTCGAGGCCCACAAGAACATGACTATCGACGACTGTCTGTGTGGCCAGGCCGTAAAGACCGGAAGGCTGTTGTACTCGGGCAGTTCCGTCGAGGACCCCTTGCACACGATCCGCTATCCGGAGATGACCGACCACGGCCACGTCATCGTACCGCTCAAGGCAGGCGACCAGGTGACCGGCGTCCTCTACCTGTACCTGCCGGCGGGCGCACAGTTCGACGAGCGGCAGCAGAGGCTACTCGAAGCGATCGGCTCGCAGCTGGCAATCGCCATGGAGAACGCCAGGCTCTATGAGGAAACCCGGGCGCTGTCGCTGCATGACCCGCTTACCGGACTTGCCAACCGGCGCCTGATGTCCATCGAGCTGGAGAAGACAATGGCCCGTTCGAGCCGCACCGGCAAGCCTTTCTCGCTGGTGATGCTGGACCTGGACCACTTCAAGAATTACAACGACCTCTATGGGCATACCGCCGGCGATCATCTGCTGGCCGGTGTCTCCGGCCTGATACTGGAGGAGATCCGCCGGATCGATCTTGGCGCCCGCTATGGCGGCGAGGAGTTCCTGCTGATTCTTCCCGACACTGATCTTTCGAATGCCCTGGATGTCGCCGAACGCATCCGGGCCAGGACCGAGGCTACGGCATTCCCTGTCTCTGAAGGAATGAGGTCATCGGGGATAACCGTGAGCCTGGGTGTCGCCAGCTGGGATCCGGGCATCGTCAGCGAGGATATCCTCATCGCCAGGGCTGACACGGCCCTGTATATGGCCAAGAGCCGGGGAAGAAACCGGGTCCAGAGCTGGATCGCACAAGAGCCTGGAGCACAGGGATCGGCCGCCAGCTAGGAGGTCTTGTCGATCACCCCGCCGGCAAGGAGGATGTCGCCGCTGTAAAAAACAGCGGACTGGCCCGGAGCGACACCGGATAACAGCTCTTCCGTCTCGATCAGCAAAGTATCGCCTGAAGCTTCGACGGATCTGACTGCAGCCGGCTGTGAGTTATAGCGGACCTGGACGGTCAGGCTACCGGTGGTCACAACAAACGCCAGAGTCGTAGCGACCGGACCCGGACCGGCATCGGCATTTATGCTCACGGAAAGATCTCCTGCGGCGCCGGTACCGGTAAAACTGTTGACTCCCCCGACGGTGAGACGCCGCACTTGCAGCTGAGCCCTGGGGCCAGCTACTACCTCGTTCCTCTCGGGCACCGTCCGAAGCACATACAGCGGCTCCGGAGCGCTCACGCCGAGGCCGTGGCGCTGGCCGATGGTGAAATCGATGAATCCCATATGAGCGCCTAGCCGGTTTCCCTCAGTGTCAACTATGTCTCCCTTGCCGGGCAGCAGCCTTTCCTTTCCGCAAGCCGCCGCGCGGCTTCTAACGAAGCGGCGATAGTCGTCGTCTGGGATAAAACATACTTCCTGGCTCTCCGGCCGGTCATGGACCTGCAGTCCGGCCTCGCGGGCGAGCCGGCGGGTCTCTTCCTTCTCGATTCCACCCAGAGGGAATTCCAGGCGTTCGAGCAACGATGGCGGGATCCCCCAGAGCATATAGGACTGGTCCTTGCCGCTGTCTGCGGCTCGGACGATGAACCTGCGGCCGGCAACTGTCTCCTGGCGCGCGTAGTGGCCGGTCGCCACCATGAACGAGCCCAGCCTGTCCGCAAGCGAGACTAGAGCCGGGAAGCGAAAGGAGCCATTGCAGAAAGTGCAGGGATTCGGCGTCAGCCCAGCCAGGTAGCCGTCAACGAAGGCGTCGACAACGGTCGCGGCAAAATCTTCGGTATAGTCCACGGTCAGATGCGGAAGCCCGAGGCTGTGGCATACAGCCCTGGCGTCGCGGATCGCCTGGGGTGAACAACAGGTCGGGGCGCCGCTCTGGTCGCAGTCAGGATCGCTCCAGAGCCGCATGGTCACGCCTGTCACCTGCCTGCCCGCTTCGCGCTCCAGGAGGCAGGCTACCGAACTGTCGACACCGCCGCTCATGGCGACCAGCATCGTTTCGATGTCTGCGATTCCCTTGGGCTGCGGTGGCCTGGGGAAAGTGTCTCGCCGCAGTGAGTCTTCCAGGGCGGCGTGGAGAGCTTCGAGAGCGAACCTGGCAGCGTCTTTCAGCGAGGGCTTAGCTTCTCCCCCGCCCGCCAGGACAGATATCAGCGCCTCCTCGGAGATCGCGGCCACATGGCGCCAGTCCTTCCCCGTGACCATCTCCGTGAGCATGCTCCCGCAGGCGATGGCGGCGCTGGAGCCAGTGGCTCGGCTGCTGGCAGTAGCTATATCGCTGCCTGTATATCTGAGGAAGAACTCGATGACCACACCGCAGCCAGGATCACCGGCTCGGCCGGCTCCATGGGCGTCAGCCATCGCACCACAGTTACGGGGATTATTGAAGTGATCCAGGAATAGATCGGTCATGATAGGCCAGGCGGTAGTATTTAGCCAGGAACCGCGGCCAGCAAGGCGGTCTTAGGGAGTCGGACCGCTCCCGGCGCCAGAACCGACAGTAGCAGTGTTCCCTGAGCCGGTTGTAGAGCTGCCGGTGGTCGAACTGCCCGTGGTGGAAGTCCGGGCCGTGCTGGTGTTGTAGCTGCTGCTTCCTGAACCGCTTCTCGTGCCGGTGATACCGAGCGCCTCATTGATTCCCTGTTCGATCGATTTGATATCCGCATATCCCGACCAGGCGCGCTGTACCTGCGCCTGCTCGTTGATCACAACCACTGTCGGTGTCGTGGTCACATGGAGGATCAGGGTCAGGTCGCCATATCTCTGGGCATCGGTGTACAAGTAATCGTAAAAGTCCACCTGTCCGCGGAATTTGCTTTCCAGCGACAGGATCGATGAACGGACCTGGTTGTCATCAGCGGGACCACTGATGTAGAAGGTGACTACGATGGGACGCCTGGACTCGATGGATTCCTTGAAATCCTTGGGAGTCAGCTCGCCGGGGACGACAACCTGGCCGATCATGTCTTCCGCCTTGCTTGTACTGGTGCCGGCGGCGGCTTTGGCTGTCTTGGAGGTGCGGGCTGGCGTGGTGGCGGGCGTATCAGATCCGCCGCAACCGGCGAACAAAAAAACCACGAGCACAAGAGCCTGCGCTGTGGTCACGATTCTCAGGAGTCCGGTCATCCTCCCCCTTCTTTTTCCAAAACAAAGCTCCACCTTGCCGTGTCCGCTCGTTTATTGAACCTGCTCCAGCAGGTGGGTGCCCGCTCCCCAGCTACCCGAAAAGCAGGTGGGAAAGACCAAGCTCCCGTACTCAATATGTTGGCTCAATAAAGTAACGAATCACAAACAAGGTCGAGCTTTAGATTTATACTAACATACGAGTTTCTTCTTCGGCAATACTTGAAAAAACCCTTTTAGTGCAGCTTTTCGCCGTTTGTCAAGACCCTGCCACCATAGCCCGGAAAACGGTCCCGGGAATTGCCACATAATGCCCGCTATTGCCGGATCTTAAGCTCTTTCAGCTGCCTCTGATCCACAACCGCCGGGGCTCCTGTGAGCGGGCAGCCGCCGCTCTGGGTCTTGGGGAATGCTATCACATCGCGGATCGTAGCCAGACCCGCCATTAGCATCACCAGGCGGTCGAGGCCGAAAGCCAGCCCTCCGTGTGGTGGCGCACCGTATTTGAGGGCTTCCAGCAGGAAGCCGAAGTCTGCCTCCATCTGATGGTCCTCGTGACCAAGGATCGCGAGGATCCGGCGCTGCAGCTCGGGCTTGTGGATGCGAAGACCGCCGCTGGCGATCTCGACTCCGTTCAGCACCAGATCGTAAAGGCTTCCCCGAAGAAGAAGGGGATCGTCATCAAGATGGTCTATCGTATCCTCGTTGGGCAGGGTGAACGGGTGATGTTCGGCAACGATCTGGCCGGTGTCATCGTCGAGCTTGAACATCGGGAAATCAGTGACCCAGAGGAAATTCCAGCCATCTTCAACCAGATCCAGATCAGCTGCGAGCCTGGGACGCAGGGCCCCCATCACATCGACGGCGACCTTGACACTGTCGGCGACGAAGAAGATGATATCCCCTTCTTCGGCGGCGGTGGCTTCAAGCACTGAATCGAGTTCTTCTTTAGAGAGGAACTTGGCTATCGGCGACTGGACCTCGAGTTTTTCCTTGACGATCAGGTAAGCGAGGCCTTTGGCACCGTGGGCCAGGGCGAAATCTGTGAGCTCGTCGATCTGGCGGCGGCTGAAGCGGGCGGCTCCCGGAGCCCGGATGGCCCTGATGGCGCCGCCATCGGACAATGCCCTCGAGAACACAGCGAACTCGGCGCCATGAAAGATGTGCGAGACGTCGACGATCGGAAGGCCAAAGCGAAGATCAGGCTTGTCTGAGCCGTACCTGAGCATCGCCTCTTCGTACGTCATCACCGGGAACGGCTTGTCCAGCTTCGCTCCCAGGACTTCCTCGAAGAGATCTGACATAAGTTCCTCCAGCATGCCCATGATCTCCTGTGCGGTCATGAACGACATCTCCATATCCACCTGGGTGTGTTCCGGCTGGCGGTCGGCGCGGAGGTCCTCGTCGCGGAAGGCGTGGGCGAACTGGTAATAGCGGTCCAGCCCCGACACCATCAGCAGCTGTTTGAAAAGCTGAGGTGACTGGGGCAGGGCGTAGAATTTCTTGGGCTGGAGCCGGGAAGGAACCAGGAAGTCGCGGGCACCTTCAGGAGTGCTCTTGGTGAGGACCGGGGTTTCCACTTCGGTAAAACCACTGTTGTCGAGGAAATCACGTACCGTGCGCGACACCCTGTGGCGCAACTTCAGGTTGGCGGCCATATCATCGCGCCTCAGGTCTATATAACGGTACTTCAGCCTCAGGTTCTCGTCGATGTCGGTGCGGTCCTCGACGCTGAAAGGCGGCGTTTCGGAGATGTTGTAGACTTCGATGGCGGTTACGTTGACCTCGATCTCACCGGTGTCCATATTAGGATTCACGGTCTCGGCCGGACGCGGCGCCACTGTTCCTTCCACCTTGATGACCGCCTCCGGGCGCAGGGCATGACCGGCCGTATGGACCTCACCGGAACGCTCCGGATCGAAGACTATCTGCACCAGTCCGCTGACATCGCGCAGGTCGATGAATATCAGCCCGCCATGGTCACGGCGCCGGTGCACCCAGCCGCAAAGCGTAACCTCTTTGTCGAGGTCTGTTTTTCTCAGGTTTCCGCAGTAATCAGTGCGCAATTCGTTTTCCTTTTGCTGTTCGTGGGGCGAGGCGGGCATTTTCCGCCTTCACTGAGGTCTTCGACATACGTTACGGCGAAAAATGCCCGCCTCGCCCCAGCGCCACTATTTCCGAAAATCATTCGCGCCTCTTTCAGGCTCGAATCCTGTCTGTCATTTCTCGATCCTCGCCATCAGATATTCCTGCAAAGAATCGAGCTTGACCGGTTCCTGTTCGCCTGCGTCCATGTCTTTCACCATCGCGGAGCCGGAGTTGATTTCTTCCTCACCGATGATAACAGCAAAACGGGCTTTCAGGCGATTGGCCTGCTTCATCTGACCCTTGGCGCTGCGGCCGGCGTAGTCGGTGTCGGCGGTTACTCCGCGCTGGCGCAGGGCGTGCATCGCGGTGATGATCGAAGGTTTTGCCCGCTCGTCGAGAGCCATGAAGAATACCTTGACCCCGCTCTCCTCCTCTGCCACCCCGGCTGATTCCAGCGCCAGGACGATGCGTTCCAGTCCGGTGCCGAATCCGACTGCGGGTGTGGGAGGGCCGCCGATCTCCTCCACCAGGCGGTCATAGCGGCCGCCGCCGCCGATGCCCTTCTGAGCGCCCAGCCGGGAGCATTCATATTCGAAGGTTGTGCGGGTGTAATAGTCGAAACCGCGCACGAGCGATCCGTCGACGCGATAAGTGCGTCCCAGCAGATCCAGGTCAGCCTTGACCGCGTCAAAATGTTCAGCGCAGGCGGCGCAGAGGTTCTCGACCAGCCTGGGAGCTTCAGCCAGAGCCCGGCTGCATTCCTCGTTCTTGCAATCGAAGACCCGCAGGGGATTCAGCTTGGCCCGCTCACCGCAATCGCGGCAGAAGGAATCGCTGGAGTTGTCCAGGAACTTCCGCAGGCTATCGATGTAGGCAGGGCGGCACTCGGCGCAGCCCATGCTGCCGAGCCGTAGCTCCACATCGGGAACGCCCAGCCCTTCGTAGATGTCGGAGAGCATCATTATCAGTTCCGCGTCGAGCGCTGGATCATCGGAACCGATCGCCTCAGCGCCCAGTTGATAGTGCTCACGATACCTGCCCGCCTGCGGGCGCTCGAAGCGATACATGCGCTCGTAATACCAGAGCTTCACCGGCTGGGGCAGCTTGTGCATGCCGTGCTGCACATAGGCGCGCACGACCGGCGCGGTGCCCTCCGGCTTGAGCGTGAGGCTGCGGCCGCCCTTGTCCTCAAAGGTGTACATCTCCTTGCGGACGATATCCGACGATGTGCCGACGCCTCGGACGAAAAGCTCGGTGTCTTCGAATGCCGGAGTGTTGATGTGCTGATACCCGGCGCCGCTCATGACCCTCGCCGCCTGGCCGATCGCCCGGTATCTCAGTGGCTGCTGCCCGGGGAGTACGTCGTATGTTCCCTTGGGACCCTGCATCCTACCAGCCGAGATCCGTGAGGAATGGATTGTCTTCGCGCTCAGCGGCCAGGGTGGTAGTGTTGCCGTGCCCAGGATAGACCCTGGTGTCGGGCGGGTAGCGCAGGATCAGGTTCTTCACCGAAGCAGCGAGCAGGTCAAATGAGCCGCCGGGAAGATCCGTGCGCCCGATCGAACCGTGGAAAAGCAGATCGCCGGTGAAAAGACAGTCGGCGATAAAAAATGTCAGCGAGCCGGGTGAATGGCCGGGAGTAGCGATCACCTGCACCTCGATGCCGTCGATTGCGATGGTTTCTCCTCCGGTAAGAAGGTTGTCTACATCGTGGGCTTCGAATGGCGGCATCCCCGGGAAGAGCATGGACTTTGCAGGCTCTGCCAGTGCCATCCTGGCTCCGGCGGAAGCATACACCTGTGCGCCGGTAGCCTCCGCCAGCCCGGCGACGCCGCCCAGGTGGTCCGGATGCCCGTGGGTCACAAAAATCGCTTCACAGCGGCCGCCGGCTCCGGCTATGGCCTTGACCAGAAAATCGGGATCGCCGCCGGGATCAACGATCAGGCCGGCACCGGATTCCCTATCGAATATGAAATAGCAGTTCGCCTGCAGTGGTCCGACAGGCCAGGTGATTATATCGATGGCTATGCGAAGCTCCTTTTCGTTTTGCTGCCTGAAGCCAGTTAACGCTAGCAAATCAGCACAGCCCGGGCAAACCGCACAGCTCAGATCTTCCTGATAAGGGGGCTGACGATAGCGAATCCGATCCAGATATACGGCACGATGGGAGGATGGATGTAGCTGAAGATTATTGAGAGGGCGAATCCGGTCGGCATGACAAACGAGACCCTGGTGGAATGCCTGGCTTCCTTCATATCGACATCGTCGTGGAACAATGAGGGCTTTCTCATCACGATGACCCACATGAACGCCGCCAGGTAGCCGGCGACCGCCACGCTGATTGCATAGAATATCTGTGCCGTCTCATCGCCTGAGTGCGTGCCATAGACGCCGGTGGGATAAGGAAGAAAAGCGACCACCAGCAGGAACAGGAAATTCAGCCAGATCAGGCCGACGCTGTATCGTTGCACATGATTGTTGAAATGGAGATGCTTGAGCCAGAGCAGCGCGATCACACCAAAGCTGATGGCGAAACTGAGCAGCATCGGTAATCCGTCCATCAGATCGTCGCCAAGCTCCTGGCTCGAGGCCTTGAGCGGGATCGGGATCTGCACGACCAGCAGGGTGATGGCCACCGCGAATACCGCGTCAGTGAAATTGATAACCCGGTGAGTGCCCCGAACGCTGTCGATATCAGGATTATTGCGCCGCTTCATGAACCTCCGAAAACTGTTTCTTCAAACGCTGGCTTTAATCTATGAGTACAGAAGCAGGTTCTACCCGTGCGGCTGAAATCCTGTAGGCAGCCTGGATCGCGGCGGCAGCCGACCCGGCACTCTCAGCATCGCGGGCATGCACTGTGGCCAGCGCATCTCCAGCCTTCACACCATCGCCACACTTGGCTGCAAGCACCACTCCTACTGAGTGGTCGATGGCATCTTCCTTGTGAAGTCGTCCCGCCCCCAGGTTAAGAGCGGCCTTGCCGATGGCAAGAGCGTCGATTGCCTCGACCCAGCCTTCCCCGGTTGCGGCGACGGTAGCCGTATGAGCGGCTGCCGGCAAAATTCCCGGGTCGTCGATGAAGGAGGTATCACCGCCCTGGAAAGCGATCCACTCACGGAACTTGCCGACAGCTGCGCCCGTTGCGAGACGTTCGCGTGCTTCAGCTTCGGCCCGCTCATGGCTCCATCCCAGATCGGATAGATGAAGCAGGCGCTTTGCCAGGGCTGCGACGACTTCGACAAGGTCCGCAGGGCCATTGCCCCTCAGCGTCTCCGCCGCCTCCATGACTTCCAGCGCGTTGCCGACTGCATATCCCAACGGCTGCTCCATGGAAGTCATTACGGCCTCGACGCCTATCCCCCGCTTCGCCCCCACTTCCCGCATCAGATGGGCGACTCCCGAAGCGTGGCCCCTGGTCTTGAAAAACGAGCCCGAGCCGACCTTCACATCGAGGACGACAGCCGAGGCGCCACCCGCGATTTTTTTGCTGAGGATACTGGCGGCGATCAGCGGATTCGACTCCACGGTCGCCGTGACATCACGCAGGGCGTACAGCCGGTTGTCGGCGGGCGCCAGCTCGGAACTCTGGCCGCAGACACAGATGCCGATCTTTCCGAGCTGACTTGCGAATTCGGCGGCGCTGAGCGTGGTGCGAAAGCCGGGTATCGACTCAAGCTTGTCGATGGTGCCGCCGGTGTGCCCGAGGCCACGCCCGGACATCTTGCCGAAGACAGCGCCACATGACGCTACCAGCGGCGCCAGGACCATAGTGACCTTGTCGCCGACACCGCCGGTGCTGTGCTTGTCCACCACCAGCCTTCCAAGGCCCGACAGGTCAAGCCTGCTTCCCGATGCCAGCAGGGCGTCAGTCAACGCCAGGGTCTCATCCAGGCTCAGGCCCTTCAGCAGCGCCGCCATCAGCCAGGCTGACATCTGATAGTCCGCCACTTCGCCGGCCATGAAAGAATCGATGAAAGCGGCGAGTTCCCTGGGGGAATGTTCGCCACCGTCCCTTTTATGCTGGATGAAATCCACCGGTGAGATCATGATTGCGATTCTATCCCTGATGTCACGCCAGGAAAACCCCCGGCCATGTAGACATAAATCGAATGGCGTGGTAACATTTCTTCACGGTCGCAGCCGGATAGCCGGCTGGTTTTCGGATGATTTTTTGTCGAAGCAGGACCGTATCTAGACACGCCGGGTGATGAATCGTCCGGCAAGCGGGCCTTTCCGTTAGAGGGGTATAGCACACTGAAGTTGGGGTTTTACACCAGAGTAGCCGGTCCGGCCACCCTTTCATGGGGATGCTGGGTCGGCTTTCGGTTTTATATCTCCGCGATTCTGGTCTCTCTGGCGGCACTAGCGGTTCTCGTATCTGCAGCACCGGCATCCGCCTCGACAGGTCCGCCTCCCTGTGAGCCCAAAGTCACCGAGCTGGGCGCTGTCTCCTTCTGGGATAACTATAACGACTATCTGGAACGGCGGCTGACCGTCGACGAATCTCTGGAGAACGCCGGCGGGTGTGTTGCTTGCATGCTCCGCCTGGCTCAGATAGACCCGAGCGAAGGCGTCTCTCTTGAGTCAAACCTGCCGATTGATCTCGGTGAGCTGCAGCCGGCCGAGAACACCACAGTCAGGATGAAATTCAGGGTTCCCGCCGGAGTCGGCCGCTTCCATAGCCAGGCGCGATTCGTCTGCGCACAACCCGATCCCTCGCCGGGACCGCAGCCGGCTCCCAGCGGTCGGTTGACGATAGCACCCTCATTTGCCTGGGCAAACCAGGGCTGTCCTGTACAGTCTCCGGCAGAACTGGCCAGACGAGGAATGTTACCTGCGGATATGTCCATCCCGGGTCTGCCAGTCGACCTCAGCTATGGACCCAGGCTGTTCACCGCGACCCTGGTTGATGAGAACGGCAACCCGGTTGCGGGCAGGAGCGTCAAGTGGTCTCTTTCAAACAATATCTCGTTCAGGATAATGGCCAGCACCGATGTGACTGACGAACAGGGACAGGTCACCGCGCTCGTGACGCCGCCTGACTACTTCATCTGCATCTCACCATATTTCAGCCAGGAACTGACCGTTGTCGGCGCTCGATCCGAGGACAACCAGGACGCCAGCGCCATCTTTGTTTATTCCCGCTGCGCATAGCTGCCTTCCGGGCTGCTCTCAGAGATAAGGATTCAGTTCCTGAAGCTGAGTGAGATCCCCTTGCGATTCCTTTAGTCCCTGAAGTTCAGCAACGTCCCCTGACGGTTCCGGAGTTCAGGAGCTTCCCCCGGGAGTGGAAACCAGGAAAGGCCGCCCAGCCAGCCTCAGCGCCTCGGCGATCTCCAGCTTCGGTCCGGTGAAGAAACGGAATACCGTCGCTCCCACATCAGCGAATTCGCCGAGATAAGGCTCGTCACGCGGCTGCCTGCCAGTGCCGCCGCCATCCTCCGCGGGAGCCGCTTCGAACAGCGAGCCTCCCGGTGAGAAGACCTCGCTTCCCATCCTCGCCAGCAGGGGGATGTATTCGCGAGTATGGTCGGTTCCAGGCGCCACGGGGTCGCAGCCATGGTCGGCGGTCAGTATCATCAGGTCGTTCTCGCCGCAGGAGGCTATCAGCTCGGGTACGGCGGCGTCGACCTCTTCCAGAGCTGCCGCAAATCCGGTGGGATCGTTGCGATGACCCCAGAGCATGTCGAAATCGACCAGGTTGGTGAAGACGAGGCCCTCCTCCAGTTCACGCATGAGTGAGATAGATTTTTCCAGTCCCTCGGCGTTGCCGCCGGTCTTGTGTTCATAGCGTACGCCAGAACCGGCATAGATCTGGGAGATCTTGCCGACCCCGTGCACCGGCACTCCGAGTTCAGCCAGGATGTTCAGATAGGTCCTGGGTGGTACTACAGAAAAGTCGCGGCGCCCAGGCGTGCGGGTGAATTCACCCGCCTCCCCGGTGAATGGCCGGGCAATGACCCGCACCACCTCATGCTCGCCCCGCAGGATGTCCCTCGCCTTGCGGCAATACTCGTACAGTTCTTCCGGAGTCACGACATCGTCGTGCGCTGCGATCTGAAAGACGCTGTCAGCCGATGTATAGACGATCAGACTGCCAGTGCGCAGATGCTCAACGCCCAGCTCGTTGATGATCTGCGTTCCTGAAGCGGGGATGTTCCCGAGAACCCCTCTGCCGGTGGCTTTCTTGAAACTCTCGATGACATCCGGCGGGAATCCATCAGGATATACAGGAAAGGCTTTTTTGGTGACCACGCCCATCAGTTCCCAGTGGCCGACGGTCGTGTCCTTTCCCCGGGACTGTTCGCGCAGTTTTCCAAACATGGCCTGGGGTCTCGGAGCGGGCGGTACACCGGCGAGGGGCAGGATGTTCCCAAGGCCCAGCGCGCCCAGGTTCGGCAGCTTCAGCCCGCTAGCGGCCTCGGCCACATGAGCGAGCGTATTGACCCCCTCATCGCCGAACTCACCAGCATCCGGAAGGGCGCCACAGCCGACGCCGTCCAGGGTGATGAGCAGACAGCGGACGCGCCGCCGCAACCGTTTCCGGCTGAGCAGCCACAGGGGGTTAATCATTGACCAGGGACTTCCTTGCCCGGGGGTGTGCGTCGAAATAGATATCACGAAGCCGCTTGCGGCTGAGATGGGTATAGATCTGGGTCGTCGAGACATCCGCGTGGCCCAGCATCTCCTGGACGCTGCGCAGGTCGGCGCCGCCTGCTAGCAGGTGAGTCGCGAAACTATGCCTCAGGGTGTGCGGCGTGACGACCTTGTTGATCCCTGCCTGGCGCGCATAGCCTACCAGCATCCTGTGGACACTCTGGCGGGTGAGGCCCTGGCCGAAACGGTTCAGGAACAGGTGATCGGTCCTGGCTCCCTTGCCCAGGAACTGCCTCGACTGCTTCTGATAACGCCAGACGGCGGCGAGCGCCGGCTCTCCTACAGGGATCATCCGCTCTTTCGAGCCCTTGCCCATACAGCGGACGAAACCGCCTTCCATGTCCACATCTGCGACTTTCAGCCCGACTAGCTCAGAGACCCTCAGCCCGGAGCCGTATAGCAGCTCAAGGATGGCAGCATCGCGGATAGCCCCCGGAGACCCTCCGGACGGCTGCGCCAGCAGGCTGCGGACCTCAGCCAGGTTGAGGACGGTGGGAAGTTTGTGCCCCTGTTTTGGTGATTTGATCGGCAGGACAGGATTTATCCCGGCAAGTTTCTCGCGGCAGAGGTATTTGTAAAAACTCCTGAGCACGCTGATCTTGCGCGCCATAGTCGCGCCGGCAGGCAGATTCTCGGCGTCACCCAGGCTGCTGAGGAAGTCGCGGACACAAGCCGTCGTAGCCTCGACAGGGTTCAGGTCGTGTTCATCAAGGAAGCACTGGAACTGGGAAAGGTCGCGGCGATACGAGGAAACCGTGTTGTCAGCCAGTCCCCGCTCGAATTGCAGATAGGCCAGAAACTCCTCTATGAGGGGGTTGGTTATCTCCGGTAGGTGCCGGACTGACCCGGTTACCGAGGTATCAAGCTGCTGGTCCATGGCCTCTAGATTCGCTGTCGGACATCCATGCTCCTTTTTTGCCAGTCGTTTTTCCGTCTACGATTTTCTGCCGCGGCGTTTACAACGAGAAACGCGCCGCTCATAACAGGCCCCCCTTACCGGACTCATGAGACGGGAAACTGGTCTGATGCCGAAAGCCGGAAAGGGATTATGCTCGAAAGCTGGTAATAGGGCAGCCCCACAGAATCGGCCACCGCTTCGTTGGTGATCTTGCCTTCCATGACGTTGACGCCATGCGCGAGGGCGTCGTTGTTGCGGATCGCACCGGTCACCCCCTCGCCGGCGATCTCAACGATATATGGCAGAGTCGCATTCGTCAGCGCAAAAGTCGAGGTAATTGGAACAGCGCCGGGGATATTGCCGACGCAGTAGTGGATCACGTCGTGGACAGTATAGGTCGGCTCGCTGTGGGTGGTCATCTTCGAAGTCTCGGCACAGCCACCCTGGTCGATCGACACGTCGACGATGACAGAATGAGGGATCATGGCCTCCACCAGTGTCTCGGGGATCAGCGTCGGAGCCGTGGCGCCAGGGATCAGGGCGGCGCATATGACCAGGTCGGCGGAAGAGATGTGCTCTTCGATGGAAAGCGCCGTAGACAGTACCGTGGTGAGCCGGCCCGAGACATAGCCCTGGAGCGACCTCAGGCTGTCAAGCCGCTTGTCGAGGACGACCACGTTAGCCAGCATGCCGGCGGCTATCTTGGCGGCGTTTGCACCAACGATGCCGGCACCGAGGATAACGACCTTGGCCGGTGGCACTCCGGCGACTCCCCCCAGGAGGATGCCGCGGCCGCCAATCATCTTCTCGAGGAAGTAGGCTCCCACCTGAGCGGACATCCTGCCGGCGATCTCGCTCATTGGAGCCAGGAGCGGCAGGCTGCCGTCATGCTCTACCGTCTCATAGGCGATGCAGGTAGCGCCGGTGTCCATAAGCTGTTTCGCGAGCTGCGGCTGAGGCGCCAGGTGCAGGAAGGAGAAGATCGTATGCTCGGGCTTTAGCAGCGCCACTTCCCGCGGTGAGGGGTCCTTGACCTTGACTATCATAGTCGATTCGTCGAACAGCTCCTCGACTCCCTCGACGATCCGGGCGCCCTGGCTCTCATAGACTTCGTCCGGCAACTTGCTGCCACCGCCGGCGCCTTTCTGCACCAGCACCGTGTGTCCGGCGCTCACCAGCTCACGCACGCCGGCCGGCGTGATGGCTACACGGTATTCATCGACTTCGACTTCTGAAGGAACCCCGATTATCAATTTTTCTCCTTGTCGCTCAGTTATACCTTAAAATCCAGCCTCTAAAACTTTTCCCGACACTCGCTGCCTTCCTGATCCTGTATCCGCGCCCGCCACCAGCCTACCCGGAGCCTCGTTCGCGTCTTGACGCCAGCTCCCGGTGCGCCAGCAGGATCCCGATTATGGATTTGCCGTCCCTGAGTTCAGCGATCAGGCCTTCCAGCGGCTCCAGCGGACGCTGCTCCGGCTCGATGAATTCCTCGTGGTCGTGGTCAACTTCCTCCTGGGTCAGGTCCTCAGCGAGATAGACGTGGAGGATCTCATCGCAGAATCCCGGGGAGGAATAGAAACTTGTGAGCATGGTCAGTCTGCCTGCCACGAGGCCAAGTTCCTCTCTCAGCTCGCGGCGGGCGCAGTCGGCAGGGTCCTCCCCGGCGTCGAGTTTCCCCGCGGGGACTTCAAGAAGCTGCTTGCCGATCGCGTCCCGGTACTGGCGCACCAGACGCACGTTTTCATCAGCATCGATGGGCACTATCACCGCGGCACCAGGATGTTCCATGACTTCCCTGACGGCGCCGCGGCCATCCGGCAGTTCGACCTGGTCCACCCGCAGGCGGATGACCCTGCCTTCGTAGACGTATTCAGATTTCAGGATGCGGTTATTCAAAGCTCAGCTGTTCGTCCGCGCCCGTGGTGCTTTCGCCGGGTGGCGCTGAGGCGTCGAACGGCGCGCCGCCGTCGGTCAAGGCGCCGTCATCAGCACTAGCGCCGCGGGCCTCATCAACCAGGGCCAGCAGGAACTCGTGCATCTGGTGCAGCGACTCGACCGAGATATATTCGTCCGGGGTGTGTACCTTCTCCATGCCGGTTGCCAGGTTGACGCATGGCAGACCCTTGAGGTTGAAGACGTTGACGTCGCTGCCGCCGCCGGTCGAGGCGCGTTTCGTCGCCAGGCCCATCCGCGAGAATGCCCTCTCAGCCAGCTCGATCGGCAGACCTCCTTCAGAGAAATCAAATCCGTGGAACTCGTCGACCACGGTCAGCTCCACATCGACCTCCTCCTCGGCAGCCGCCAGCTGGATGGCGTCGATCATGTGAGCCACCTGGCTTTCCAGCTTCTCCCGGGTGTGGCTGCGGGCCTCGCTATGGAACGTGCATCTGTCCGGCACCACGTTCACTGCCTCACCGCCACGGATGATGCCGACATTGGCGGTGGTCTCATCGTCGATACGGCCCAGCTTCATGGAAGCTATTGCCCTCGAAGCCGCCCTTACGGCGCTACGGCCCTCTTCGGGCACGACTCCGGCATGGGCGGAGACGCCGATGAAAGTCGCGTTGATGGTCTTCTGTGAGGGCGAGCGAACAATGACATCGCCTACCGGGCCGGTGCTATCCAGGCAGAAACCACACTCGGCAGCCACGCCATCCATACTGCTCATCTTGGCACCGTTCAGGCCGCCCTCCTCCCCCACGGTGAGCAGCAGCTCGATGCCTGCCTGGGGAAAGCCGCTACGGATGATCTTCTCGAGAGTGAAGACGATCGCCGCTACGGCTGACTTGTCATCGGCACCAAGGACTGTACGGCTGGCGCTTCTGATAACGCCATCCACGACCACCGGTTCCGGCAGTGCTTCTTCCTCGGAGGGTACCGTATCGGTGTGGGCGGAAAGCAGGATGGGTGTTCCGGGAACGCTGGCTTCCAGCCGGCAATAGAGGTTGCCGGCGCTGGAGCCGCTGTCGGGGTAGAGAGGTTCGCCCTCTTCCACCTCGAGGCCGAGGCCCCGGAGCCGCGTTGTCAGGAAATCGTTGACAGCCCGTTCATGCCCGGAGGGACTAGGTATGCCCGCCAGTTCCAGGAATAAGGAAACCAGCGGGTCGGATGAGCTGATGCTATCTTGCCTCATCGATCAGGTCCGTCGAAGCCACATCTTCATCCCCGGCGTCCTGATGCCCGGTTCCCGGCGCGGCCTCCCCGATGCCATGATGTCCTGAACCGGCGCGACCTGCTTCCCTGGCGTCGGACTGATTCACCGCGGCGCCGACAAAATCGCGGAAAAGCGGATGTGGCCGCGTCGGCCGCGACTTGAACTCCGGATGGAACTGGGTTGCTACGAACCAGGGATGGCCGGTGAGCTCGATTATCTCCACCAGGCGCTTGTCCGGCGAGGTGCCGGTGATCTTCATCCCGGCCTCTACCAGCTTGGGCCTGAGGGCGTTGTTGACCTCATAGCGGTGGCGGTGGCGTTCATGGATGGTGCGCTCGCCGTATGCCTTGACCGCCTTCCCCGATCTGGAGAGCTTGCACGGATAGGAGCCGAGGCGCATGGTGCCGCCCATGGCTTCCACATCCTTCTGCTCAGGCAGGAGGTCGATGACCGGATAGGGCGTGCTCTGGTCGAACTCGGAGCTGTTTGCCCCTGGCATGCCGGCGACGTTGCGGGCGTACTCGACCACGGCGCACTGCATCCCCAGGCAGATGCCGAGGAAGGGGATGTTGTTCTCACGGGCGTAGGTCACAGCCTGCACCTTGCCCTCGATCGCGCGGGGACCGAAACCACCAGGGATCAGCACGCCGTCAACATCTCGCAGCTGTGATTCGACCAGCATCGGCGAGACATCCTCGGAATCGACCCAGACCACTTCCAGTTCATGGTTATGGAACACGGCCGCGTTCTTCAGGGCCTGGATGACGCTCATGTAAGCGTCCCATAACTGGACATACTTGCCGACCAGGGCGATCCTCACCTTTTTCTTGCAGGAATTTATCCGGTCGACCAGTTCCTGCCAGTCGGCCAGGTCAGGCTCGGCGGCCTCGATGCCCAGCTTGCGTATCACCAGGTCGTCGAGCCCCTCCTCGTGCAGGATCAACGGTACCATGTAGATATCTGGAGCATCTATCGCAGTGATGACGGCTTCGATATCGATGTCGCAGAGCAGCGCGATCTTCTCCCGCAGGCTCTTGTTCATGTGTCGCGGCGAGCGGCAGACGATGATGTCAGGCTGGATACCGATGCCCCTCAGCTCCTTCACCGAGTGCTGGGTAGGCTTCGTCTTCTGCTCGCCTGCCGCCTCCAGGTAAGGCACAAGGGATACATGGATGTATAGCGCGTTCTCGCGGCCGACGTCGATGCGGAACTGGCGGATTGCCTCCAGAAACGGTAAGGACTCGATATCACCGACGGTACCGCCGATCTCGGTGATGACCACGTCTACGCCGCCGCCCATGTCAGCAACCCGGTGGATGCGCTGCTTGATCTCGTTAGTGATATGCGGGATCAGCTGGACCGTCTTGCCCAGGTAGTCGCCGCGGCGCTCCTTGTTGATGACGCTGAAGTAGACGGTTCCCGAGGTCACGTTGCAGTCGCTGGTCAGATTCTCGTCGACGTAGCGTTCGTAATGGCCGAGGTCGAGATCAGTCTCGGCGCCATCCTCGGTGACAAACACCTCTCCGTGCTCATACGGGCTCATGGTGCCGGGATCGACGTTGATGTAGGGATCCAGCTTCTGCATCTGCACCTTGAGGCCCCGGCTACGCAGCAGCCGGCCCAGCGATGCGGCTGTGATGCCCTTGCCCAGCGATGAGACCACCCCGCCCGTCACGAAAATGTGTTTAGCCATCCTGCCGCCTTTCCCGGGAAGTTGAATGATCGTACTCCTTAAAACCGTCATGGAACGAAAAAACCGGAGGCGCTGCTCCGGCGGAATGTGAAACTGATAAATTTTTGGACCTTGCGCCCATCGGCTATCCTGTTGCCATCGTGATTGTCATTTTACAATGGGAGAGTATATCACCTGCGGTCATTTCGGGAAAGCGGCAATTCTGATTCAACTGTCGCAGCTATTCCTGATCTTCCTCCTCGTAGGTGATCGCGTCTTCCGGGCAGTTCTCCACAGCGGCCTCGATGCAGCCTTCAAGGCCGAAAAGATCGTCAGTTATGACATGAGATACGTTGTCTTCATCCCTGATCATGAAGACCTCCGGGCAGATGGCCTCGCAGTTGCCGCAGGCGACGCATTTTTCCGGGATTACTTTAGGGACTTTCATCCTGCTTCCTTTCGGTTTGGCCTGAGGGGATTGTATCAGAACAGCGATGCTTTTCTATGGCTGGTGCCTCCAGCGACCGCCCTGCTCGACAGCGGGATATTGAGGCGCCTTTTAAGTCGATATAATATATGAAAGGCAAGTTCACGGGACCTACGGAAGTGACCCCCTTGAAGACGCTCAGCAACGGATCGCTGCCTCATTCCAGCCGGTTTGGCAATGCTTCACAGACCATACTGATGGCTTGCGCAGCAATCGCATTCTTCCTTGTGATTGAGTCCTCCAGTGCCCTGGCCGTCAGCGGCAACGAGCCTATATCCGGCTACGCGCCGGTCACGGCTGCCCAGATGGAAGCCGACCTGTCACTTCGCAATCCCGGCCACATCCATCCCGGGATCGCCGAATATTACGCCGACTGGGGACCTCGCTTCGGCATCCGCTCCGACATGGCTTTCGCCCAGATGATGCATGAGACCGGATCGCTCAGATACGGCGGCGTGGTCCAGCCCTGGCAGAACAACTTCGCCGGTATCGGCGCCTTCGACGCTCAGCACCCCGGCTATTCCTGGCCCAGCGCTGAACGGGGCGTGATCGGCCATTATGCCCATCTTTCCTGGTTCATCTATCCGAATCACATCAATGGCTGGTGCAGCAGTTACTGGGATCCCGGCCACGGCAGCAGCCACCGCAACTCGGCCCGCACCCTCAACGACCTCAACGGCCAGTGGGCGGTTCCCGGAGTCGGTTACGGTGACAGACTGGCTAAATATGCTTCCGAGTTCTATTACTTCACGCCCGGCGGCCACTGGCGCGGCAACTTCAATGAGGTGCCCGGGTCGCCACTGGCGGCACTGGACACCGTTTTCTATTTCCCCTGGTACGATTCCAGGCCCGGGAACGGCATGGGCGGCAACTGGATAATAGTCGGCAACCAGGGCACCGGCCCCGCCACAGTCGAGATCTGGATCGGCGGTCAGCGGATGAACGACCCGGCCAATCCGGCCAACCAGTTCTTCGTCATCCCTGAGGGCGGCAGGATCACGCCGTCATTCGCAGGGGTGATGGGAGGCCCGGTCAAGGTCGTCTCGCTGACGGGACAGCAGCTCAATGCAGGCCAGAGGGTCATCTACCGCGAGACTTTCAGCGAAGTGCCTGGTACGCCCGCTAGCGGACTCAGCGATTCGCTGGAATTCACCTGGTACGATTCCACCCGGGCAGGCTACATGTTCGGCAACTGGATAATGATCGCCAACATGGGTTCACTGGCGGCCGACGTAGAAGTCTGGATCGGCGACTCGCGAATGGCTGAGTATAAGGCCGCTGCCGGCACCGCCCTCCAGCCTGGAGCCATCGTCACCCCCATGTTCATGGAGACCATGGGTGGCCCGGTCCGGGTCATCTCCACCAACCACCAGCCGCTCATCGCCAGCCAGAGGGTCCTGTATCAGGAAAGCTTCAACGAGGTGATGGGTTACCCGACAGCCGATCTCGCCAGCCGTTATTTCCTCTCATGGTATGACTCGGAGCATACCAACGGCATGAAGGGCGACTGGCTGGTGATCGCCAACCGGGGTTCTGTGGACGCCGATGTGGAGGTTTATGTCGGAGGTATCCAGAAGGCGAGCTATACAACGGCGGGCGGCAACGCGGTCGCTTCCGGCGGCATCGTCGCCCCGTCTTTCATGAGCCTTACTGACGGGCCGGTCGAGATAGTCAGCACCAACGGCCAGCCGCTGCTGGTCTCCCAGAGGGTCCTGTTCCGCGACAGCTTCGAGGAAGTCCAGGGCGTGCCCGATTCCGGCCTGGCCACTGACCAGTACTTCCCCTGGTACGACTCGACTGCCGGGAGTTCCATGGGCGGCGACTGGATCATGGTCACCAATCCCGGCCCCGGCACCGCGCGGGTGGAGATCTGGATCGGCGATGTCCTGGTTCACGATCCGGCCCATCCGGGGACACCATATTTTGATATCCCCGACGGTGGCAACATCACCCCGTCATTCGCGAGCACCATGGGTGGACCAATACGCGTCGTATCTCTCACCGGACAGCCGCTGCTGGCAAGCCAGCGGGTGCTATATAAATATAACGTCATCTATTGTGGTAGCGTTCCCTGCGGCTGATGAGGCGATTCATGATGGACACACGGATCATTCATTCCAGAAGTAAAAGCGGCTTTTCCGTAATGAGCTTTATTTTCAGGCCAGCGGGAGCGGCTATCCTGATGGCGCTGGCTACGATAATTGCCTGCGCACTGCTCCTTGGTATCACAACTCCACGCGCCGAGGCGGTCACGGAAAACGACCAGATCGCCGGGGTCTCCGGCGTCACCGCGGCCCAACTGGAAGCCGAGCTAGCCACTGTCAATCCCAACCATATCCATCCGGAGATAGCCCAGCTATATGTCGAGTGGGGCTACCGCTTTGGCATCCGCGCCGATATCGCCTTCGCCCAGATGCTGCTGGAGACAAATTATCTGCGCTACTGCGCTTCGTGTGATCCAGCCCACTACGTCCCCGGCGACGTCCATCCGTCACAGAATAATTTCGCCGGAATCGGAGCCACCGGCGGCGGCAATCCTGGCAATTCTTTCGCCACGGCGGAGCTCGGCGTCATCGCCCAATACGCGCATCTGGCCTGGTACGCCTATCCCGACCATCTGAATGAGTACTGCAATACGATATACGACCCACGCCATTTCGGCAGCGGTCATGTCTTCACCGCCCCGATACTGCGCGAGCTGGGAGGCAGATGGGCGGTCCCTGGAACAACCTATGGCCGCGACATCGCCCGGCTCGCCAACCAGATCTGGCGCTGGCGTCCGTCGGGCCACGCGCTGGGCAGTTTCAACGAAGTCACAGGCGTTCCGGCCGCAGTTCTGGCCTCGTCCTTTTATTTTCCCTGGTACGATTCGCTTGCCTCGCACGGCATGGGAGGCAACTGGATCCTGGTCGGCAACCAGGGTAGTGGTGAGGCGCGGGTCGAGATCAGGATCGGCGATTCCCTGATGCGCGACCCGGCCAATCCCGGCAACGAGTTTTTCACCATCCCTGAGGGCGGCCAGATCACGCCCGCCTTCCCCAACGTCATGGATGGACCTGTGATGGTCATCTGCACGACCGGTCAACCGCTGATCACCAGTCAGCGGGTGCTCTACCGCGACTCGTTCAGCGAAGTCCCCGGGACACCCGTGCACAGGCTTTCGGAATCCTATGAGTTCACCTGGTATGATTCGCTACCGCAGAACGGCATGGGCGGTAACTGGATACTAGTGGCCAACCCTGGCCTCGCCGCCGCCGACGTGGAGATCCTTGTCGACGGGGAAGTGAAGGCCGCGTATAAAGCCGAATATGGCAACGCCCTGGCCCCCGGCGATATTGTGACTCCGTATTTCCCAAACCTGGCTGCAGGGCCGGTGCTCGTGCGCTCGACCAACCATCAGCAGCTGATCGCCAGCCAGCGCGTCGTTTATCGCAACAGTTTCAATGAGGTCATGGGCTTCCCGACCGGACTGCTGGCGAGTGATTTCAGCTTCGCCTGGTATGATTCCGAACCTGCGAACGGCATGGGCGGCGACTGGCTGATGGTGACCAACCGCGGCAGCCTGCCGGCCGATGTCGATATCTATGTGGGCGGCGTTCTCAGGGCTAGATACAGCGCCGTGGCTGGCAACCCGATCCTGCCCGGAGAAATGGTCTCGCCGACGTTCCCCCATCTGACCGCAGGACCGGTGCGGGCGATCTGCTCCAACGGCCAGCCGATCATGGCGTCTCAGCGGGTTGTATACCGCGAGAGCTTCGAGGAAGTGCAGGGGACGCTTCCTGCCGACCTTTCAGACAATCACTTCTTTACCTGGTACGATTCAACCCTCTTCGATTACATGTGGGGAGACTGGCTCATGATCTCCAACCTCGGAAGCGGCACTGCGACGGTGGAGATCTATACCGGAGAAATCAGGATGCATGACCAGCAGCATCCCGGCTACACTTACTTCACGATTCCGGAAGGCGGCACCATCACCCCCTACTTCTGGAATCACAAGGGCGGTCCCATCAGGATCGTCTCCACCACTGGCCAGCCATTGTTGACCAGTCAGCGAGTTCTTTACAAGGAAGGTCTCACGAGGTGGTAGCTCGGGCGGGACGGGTTGTTCCCGCCGCAGCGTTTGCCGAAGGCGCAGTCAGTGGAGGCAGGAACAACCCGTCCCGCCTGCCTGTCACCTGCCCGGCTCGATGTGGATGATCACATCCGTCTCTTCCCCGAAGAAATTCTTCAGCCGCCGTTCCACGTGTGAGGCGATATCGTGTGAACGCCTGGTGGTGATGTCGGGCTCCACCAGCAGATGCAGGTCTATCCAGTAACCTGCCTCGCTGCCGCGGGTGCGTATCTTGTGACAGCCGAGGATCTCCTCCTCGCCGCCGCTTAAACAGATCTCCTCGATCTGCTTTGGGTCGACCACAGCGCGGTCGAGCAGCACAAAGGAGGCTTCCTTCATGATCCTGAATGCCGCGTAGGCGATTACCAGGGCGATGGCGCCGCCCACGAACGCGTCCACCATCGGGTAGCCCAGGCGCACGGCCACAAGGCTGCCGATGACCGACAGCGAGACGAAGACATCGCTCATGGTGTGACGGGAATCCGCGACCAGGAAGACGCTGGACAGTTTCTTCCCCTGATTTCGCTCGTATAGGCTGACGCTGATGTTGACAGCGATGGTCACACCCATGACCACGAATGCCAGGGTGCCGATCTCGGGTACGCTGGGATTTTCCGCGGTCAGCCTGCCGTAGACGCTCTCGCCGATCTGCAGTGCCGTTATCAGCAGGAGCAGCACGATGCCCATGCTGGCGAAAGTCTCGAACTTGGAGTGGCCGTATGAATGGTCTTCATCCCTGGGGCGGGAGGCCAGGCTGATGCCGATAAGACCGATGATGTTGGATGAGCCGTCCATCAGGGAGTGGAAGGCGTCGGCGACCATGCCGATCGAGCCGTCCATCCAGCCGACCACGCCCTTCCCCAGTGCTACCGCCACATTGGCGAAGAGTACATAGATGAGCACCCGGCGGATCCGGTGATAACGATCAAGGCTGCTCATCCCCGCCGGCCCAGTCTGGAAAGCGCACCCGCCCCCAGAAGCATGACTGCGGCTGCAGCTATTAGTGGCGACTTACCTTTCCCTTGCCGGTCAAGGGAAGCATTATCTGGCAGGTATTCCTGGAATCTCTGTCCCCAGGTGGATTCGGCGATGCGGTTGAGACGACGCCAGCCGATCCACGGATACCAGATGTTATCCCGGCAGAACCTGCCAAGCGGAGCAGAAAATGACCGGCAGACATTTTCGAACCTGCTTTCCAGGCCTCCATAAGGACCGCGAAAACGGAAGTCGATGGCGGCAAAGGCATCGCCGCCGCCGTGCGGTGAGCTGCCGACGTGCGGTGAGCTGCCGACGTTGGTGTGCGGCGAACCGCTGGTGTCTCCTGCTGCCGGCTTCATGCCAGCTCCCGGCTCATCATCCTCACCTATGACTACAACATCGATACCAGCGGTATCGGCGCAACCCAGGCCTCGTTCGTGCGCCAGGCGAATATGGCTGATCGATAATGGCTCCAGACCCATCATTCGCGCAATCACAGCATCGACAGCAACCGGATCCGCACCGGCTGCGATATAGCCCTTCTCATAAGGCGTCAGATAATACGGCCCGGGGCCGTCGCCGCAAAATACCCCATCGCTGACGGCAAACAGTCCCTCGTGCAGCTCAAGCTGCAGCGCCAGCAGATCGACCAGCAGCTCATCGGGCGATTCGGCCGCAGCCAGGCGCAGATTCTCGTTCTCCCTAAGGAACGCCGACAGGGCGTTTTCCACGGCGCCAGCGATGACGCCCCTGGCGCTGGTCTTCATGGTAGGAAGATGGATCATGTTGCTGCCAGGAAAAAAATCGGGCACCAGGATGCCGTCGCCACAATATCTGCCCAGAACCGCCAGCTCCGCCTGTGGCTCATATCGCACCCATTCAACCGGCGGCTCTTCCAGGCAGGTGATGCCGAGGCCGGCACGCTCCGCTGCGACAGTAAGGCCGTTGTTGCGTTCCCCCCTGCGGGGATCGATATGGCCACAACCGCTCTCAACAGGCCGGATGGAAGCCGCGTCGAAACCGTCTTCGAGCATAGTCCTGGCGACTCCCTCCAGCTGCCAGGGAGCTGTAGAGCATCCAGGGTACCAGAGGTCCCAGGGAATATTTATATTCAGGACGGTATCGCGGCCAGGCTTTACCGTCTCAGCATATCCGGCCGTGCGGAGCAGGTAGCCATAATCCTCGACTACAGTCTCCGGACTGGTCTTCATCACTGTCACCCGAGCGTTCATCACTTCACCGCTTTCGTCCCAGCAGCGCCATGGCATGGCCGCGTGCTTTCGCATCTTCCGGCTTCGAACCCATCATCCGGCACAGCTCGTCCACAACAGCATCACCTTCAAGCCGCTCGACTATGGTGGTGGTGCTGCCGCCATCAGAATTCTTTACCACACGGAAACCGGCATCGGCGCAGGCGGCGATCTGCGGAAGATGGGTTATGCAGATAATCTGGGCGTTACCGGCCAGGCTCTTCAGCTTTGCACCGACAGCGGAACCGGTCTCGCCGCCGATGCCGGCGTCGATCTCATCGAAGACCAGGGTCGTCGTCTCCCGGTTGTCAGAGACTGCGCTTTTGATAGCAAGCATGATGCGTGACATCTCTCCGCCTGAAGCCGTCTCGCTCAGAGGCGTCGCCGGCATGCCGGGATTGAGCCTCACGAAGAATTCGACGGAATCGGCGCCGTTCCTAGCAAGCGGCGAGACATCCGTGAGCCGCACCTCAAAACCGCAATCGTGGAATGCCAGTTCACGCATATGCTGTCCGGCTTCTTCCTCGAGGCGCAAGGCAGCTTCGCGCCTGAGCCCAGTCATCTTCCCGCCAAGGTCAAGCAGTTCGGCGCCTGCTTCAGCGATCTTTTTTTCCAGAGCCGGCCGCCCTTCGGCCACGCCGGTCAAAAGTGAAAGCCTCTCCCCCGCTTCACGGGCGTATGCCAGGATATCGCCGATACCGCCAGCTGTGCCGCTCGTGTTTGCGGAACCGGAGCTGGAACTCTCTTTACTGGTACTCATGCCCGCGCTCGTGCCACCGCCATATTTCCTCCTGAGCTGCCCGATCAGATCGAGCCGTTCTTCGATCACAGCCAGCCGCTCAGGATCGTCCTGCACTCCTTCAGTATAATCGCGGGCGGCGCGTCCGGCTTCTTCCAGTTCATAGAAACTTTTTTGCAGCCGCTCGGTTATTTCGTCCAGCGTACTATCGACACCAGCCGTGCCTTCAAGCCTGGCGATGGCCTGGGAAAGAGAGTCAAGCAGGCTCTCACCACCCTCGCCACCAGCAAGCGTAGCTGCGAGGTCGCCGCTGGCTTCACGCAGTTCACGGGAACCGAGGAGCCGGCGGCGCTCATCATCAAGCTGCTCGTCCTCGGCTTCTGCAAGTCCAGCCGCTTCGATCTCATCCAGCTGAAAACGCAGCAGTTCAGCCTCGCGCGACTGTGCATCTTTATCCCTGGCTATCTCCTCCAGCTGCGCCATCATCTCCTCGCGTTGGTCGAACAGCAGCCGGAACTCATCGAGCAGCGCCGCCAGCTCCGTACCGGTGAAATCGTCGAGTATATCAAGCTGCCGCGAAGACATCATCAGCCGCTGCTGTTCATGCTGCGCTGAAAACGCCAGCAGCCTGCCGGTCAGTTCCCCTAGGATGCCAAGCGTGACCGTGCGGCCGCTGAGATAGGCGCGGCTTCTGCCATCTTTGGAAATACGGCGGCGGACCGCGAGCAGTTCGCCTTCGGGAATATCGAACTTGCTCTCAAGGTCGATGAAACATCCTTCTGGCACTGAGAAAACAGCCTCCACGGAAGCTTCGTCGGCTCCAGGCCTGATGAAACCGCTGTCGGCGCGGGCGCCAAGAAGAAGGGAGATGGCATGAGCGAGGATGGTCTTGCCCGCGCCGGTCTCGCCTGAGATCACATTGAGGCCCGGCTCGAACATCAGGTCGGCCGAATCGATGACCGCCAGGTTTTCGATGTGGAGTTCCCGGAGCAAGAGCGTCTGCCCCAGCCTCAGCCGGTCGGCTGGATGAACCGGTCGCGCAGGGTACGGTAGAAATCCGCCCCGGGCGGCTGGACAAGATGGGCTTTTTGCGGCGCCATTGAGAGTCTGAGGGAGGCGCCTGGTTCCAGGAGGCCACCGTTCCGTCCATCCACATAGACCGCAGCAGAAACGCCGATTGTATCATTGCGGATACTCAGGCTCTCCCGAGGCCCGAAGACCATGGCGCGAAACTGAAGGGTGTGGGGCGCGATCGCCGTCAGCACCATGGCGTCCAGGGATAGCGATACGAGTGGCCCGCCATTGGAAAGGTTATAGGCAGTCGATCCTGCGGGCGTCGAAAACACCATGCCGTCGCAGCTCAGAGGCGCGAACTCGATGCCGCCGATGCCATAGGCCAGCCTGATCACCGAGCCGCCGTCGGGCTTATGCACCACGATGTCATTGATGGCCAGCTCCCGCAGGCCGCCATTTTCCATTGCGATCAGGGAAAGGTCGAGGATCTCGTGGCTGCCTTCCAGCAGGACGCGCAATCCTTCAGGGATCGCCTCCGGACCGATGGCTGAAAGGAAGCCGACGCGGCCGAAGTTGACGCCGAGTACCGGCGTACCCATGCCGGCGAAGCGGTTGAATGCCCTGAGGATGGTGCCGTCACCGCCGAGGGCGACACAGAGATCGACCTGTGAGCCGTCCAGCTTCGGAACGACAGTAGCGAGGCTTCCCGCATCTTCCAGGGAATATTTTTCCACTTCCCGCTCGGGAAGGATGACTTCGATGGAGAGCTCGCTGCAGAGTTCGAGGACCTGCATGAGAGCGTCTCGCGTGGCCGCGGACTGGCGATGGCTGATGACTGCGATTCTGGTTACCAGGACGATCCCCCTGAAAAGCTTTTTCCGCTGTTACCGCTCCGCCAGATTGTCGATCAGTGCGGCGATCACGCTGTCCGCATCCCCTGGTGGCAGAGCTTCCGGCCGGTCCCTGTCATCAGCCAGATGAATCAGGAATTCGACATTCCCCTTCGGTCCACGTATGCCCGATTCTGCCAGGCCCCGAACCGTGAGCCCCAGTGATTCGGCGTACTCCCAGAAATCGGTGAGCACCCGCCGATGCGTCTCCGGATCACGGACTACACCACCGCTACCCACCTTGCCCTTGCCCGCTTCGAACTGCGGTTTAATCAACGCCACCAGCTCGAATCCGGGCTTGAGGCATTTTATCACAGGCGGCAAGACTTTCTTAAGAGAGATGAAAGAGAGATCGAAAGTGGCAAAACCCGGCGCCTCTGACAAAAGCCCGGGCTCGATACCACGGATATTCGTCCGTTCGTGGACCTCGACCCGGGGATCGTTCCGGAGCTTCCAGTCCAGCTGGCCGTAGCCGACGTCGACTGCTATGACCTTGCGGGCTCCATGCTGGAGCAGACAGTCGGTGAAGCCGCCAGCGGAAGCGCCGGCGTCGATGACGGCGGCTCCAGTCACATTCAGGTCGAACTGCTCAAAGGCCGTCTCCAGCTTGAGACCACCACGGGAGACGAAACGGGGTTCCTCCTTCAGGCTTATCTCAACATCGGGGGCCACCATCGCGCCAGCCTTGGAGACTGGCTGCCCGTTGACGCTCACCTCGCCAGCCAGCACCGCCGCGGCTGCCTGCGACCGGGAAGAAAAAAAACCCCGCTGGACGAGGACCGTGTCGAGGCGGGTCTTCAAACAGCCCTCACCCTGGGGACCCTGGGGGACACCCTCACCCTGGGGGACACATTACTTAATTGGTAGATAAGTGCACACATTAAGAATCTCCACCTGTCATCATCGTAAAAAACTCCTCACCACGGCCGCGACGCCGTAACGCCCTGTGGTCCAGGCTTACCCTTCCGGAGCATCCTTCCCGTTTCCTGCTCCAGTTGCTGGATAAAACTATCTCCGCCCAGCGGCCTGCCCGTACGCTCATGCTTTCTAAGGATACCGGCCAGCTCTAAAGGTATATCATTTTCCGCTTCCGCATCGAGAAATCTCGACCAATCACCAGCGACAATCAATGGCAACGATGGCCTGGCAACCAGCCTGTCTGCCCTGTTTTGTATATTTGCAGCCGCGCTGCTCCAGGGATATTCCTCAGGACGCCCGACCAGACCGGCCCGGACAGGATTCAGTTCGATATAACGGGCGGCCTGAAGGAGATGACTGTCGTCCATTGGAAATGAGAAGAATCGGCCCTGCCAGAGATAGCCCTGCCAGCTATTACGCCGGTTGATCCTCAGGGAATACCTTCTGTGGGTCTCTCTGAATACAACACTGAAACCGGAGGTAGTTTCCGGAACCGCTACAAAGTGCACATGATTCGGCATCAGGCAATAAGCCCATATCTCTACAGCGGAACGATCACACCATTCCGCCATGATCTCAATATATGCCCGATAGTCATCATCATTGAAGAATGTCCGCTGTCGACGATTTCCGCGTTGCGTAACATGATGAGGAACTCCGGGCGCAACTACCCGCGCTATTCTTGGCATGAATAAAGCTTATACTCATCGAAATAAAACAAGTCAAGAAGGAACTTGTCTGATGTCCCAATTTCCGCAATTTTTGTCAAAGGGATCGAGTAATGTGTCCCTTTATCTACCAATTAAGTAATGTGTCCCCCAGGTTCTACCCCCCAGGTTCACCCAATTAAGTAATGTGTCCCCCAGGTTCGCCGGAGACTTTGCGGTGGTCTGTTGTGATTATCTTTTTTGAAAGCAGCTTCTCTGAGACGTAACCGGCGACCGCTTCCGGGGTCAGGCCGATGTCGCGCAGCAGTTTGCCGCGGTTTCCATGCGGGATAAAGCTGTCGGGGATGGCGAAGCTCTTTACCGGCACCGAAGCGTCTTCGGCGAAGAGTTCGCGCACAGCGGCGCCGAAACCGCCCATCGCCGTGCCTTCCTCCACAGTCACAACCAGCTGGTGTTCCGCCGCCAGGCTACGGATAAGCTCTTTATCCAGCGGTTTCATGAAGCGGGCGTTGACGACGGTCGGCCGCAGTCCGTGCTCTTCCACCAGCATCCGGGCAGCCCTGCTGCAGATAGCTACGCCGGTGCCGATTCCGAGCAACAGCGCCCCCTCGCCGCTATCCAGGACCTCCGCCTTACCAACGGGCAACGCCTCGAAGACCTCAGGCAGAGTCACGCCCCGTCCCGCTGCGCGCGGGTAGCGGATCGCCGCGGGCGAACCCAGCGTCAGCGCCGTGAAGACCATATTCTGCAGCTCCGCTTCGTCACGGGGAGCCATGACCGTCATCCCTGGGATCAGGTTCAGATAACCGAGATCGAAGGCGCCGTGATGGGTCGGGCCGTCGTCGCCGACCAGCCCGGCACGATCGAGGGCGAAGACCACCGGCAGCTCCTGGAGAGCCACGTCCTGCACCAGCATGTCAAAAGCACGCTGCAGGAAGGTCGAATAGATGGCCACCACCGGCTTGAAGCCGCCGATGGCGAGGCCGGCGGCAAAAGTCACCGCGTGCTCCTCGGCGATGCCTACGTCGAAGAACCGGTCAGGAAACTTCATCTCAAAATGGTACAGGCCGGTACCGCTGGACATGGCCGCAGTGATAGCGACGATCTTCTCGTCATCTTCCGCCATCCGCGCGAGCCCCTGGCCGAAAGCCTCCGTGTAGGTGATCGGGCCCGGCTTCTTGATAGCCTTGCCAGTCGAGATCGAGAACGGGGCGATACCATGGAAAGTATCCGGACGCGCCTCGGCGGGTTCGTAACCCTTGCCCTTGACCGTGCTGATATGGATCAGCACCGGCCGCTCGATCTCCATTGCGGCCCTGATGCTCTTCCTCAGCGCCTTGACGTCGTGGCCGTCGATGATACCGATATAGGCGAAGCCCATCTCCTCGAAAAGCATCCCCGGCACCATGAACGCCTTCATACTCTCCTTGATGGAACGGGACGCGCCGCGCAGGCCCGGGATCTTCTCGATGATGCCGTGCTCGAACTCCTCGCGCAGTTTGTAGAGGGTCGGATCCAGGCGCAGCCGGTGCAGATACTGGGATATGGCGCCGACGTTGGACTTGATCGACATCTCGTTGTCGTTGAGGATGACGATCAGCGGCGTCTTCAGATGCCCGGCCTGGTTCAGGGCTTCGTAAGCGATTCCGCCGGTGAGGGCGCCGTCGCCGATCACGCAGGCCACATGGCCCGGATGCCGTTCGGAGTCCGAAGCGGCCTCATCCCCCCACTGCCTGCCTTCGACATCCTCAGCTATCGTCGCGTCGATCCCCGCGAGCTCCTTCTGGGCAGTCGCCAGCCTGATCGCCTCCTGGATCCCGACCCCATAACTGATGGAAGTCGAGCTGTGCCCGGTGCCGACGATGTCGTGGTCAGATTCGCATTTATTGGGAAAGCCTGAGAGGCCGCCATACTGGCGGATGGTATGGAAATCCTCGGCGCGTCCCGTGATTATCTTGTGGGTGTAGCACTGGTGGCCGACGTCCCAGATTATCTTGTCGGAGGGGCTGTCCAGAACGCTATGCAAAGCCAGGGTCAGTTCGACGACGCCGAGGCTCGGCGCCAGGTGGCCGCCGACCTTGGAGACGGCGCCGATCATGAATTCGCGGATCTCGTCAGCAAGTTCCTGCAGCTGGCTGTCACTGAGCTGCTTGAGGTCAGACGGCGAATGGATTTTTTCTAGCAGAGACAAATCTTACTTCTGTCGTTCGTAGATGTAGTTGGTGATTCCGGCAAGAGCTTCGGTGCTCCCTCCCACCCGGTCGAGAGCCTTGAGGGCTTCGTCCCGGGAACGGTGTGCCAGGCGCTCCGCCTCGTCCAGGCCGTAGACACTCACATAAGTGTGCCGCTCAAGCCTGGCGTCGGTGCCCGCCTGCTTGCCAAGGACAGCGGTCTCACCGACAACATCCAGAATATCGTCTTTTATCTGGAACAGCAATCCAAGCTCTGAGGCGAAGACCCGCAGGTTTTCCAGCTCATCGACAGGCGCTCCGGCCAGCAACCCCCCGCAATGCACACAGGCCATGATCAGCCTGCCGGTCTTGAGGGAATGGAGCAGCTTCAAGGCAGCAGGATCCTCGTCGGGTATGCCGGACACATCGAGATACTGGCCGCCGACCATGCCTTTCAACCCGGTGGCGAGAGCGATCTCGCGGATGACGGCCAAGAGTACGGCAGGCTCTCCCTCCTGCTTCTCGCAGATCAGACGGAAAGCCTCGGCGAACAGGGCGTCACCGGCCAGGATGGCGACGTTCTCACCGAATTTGACGTGGCAGGTGGGCAGTCCGCGCCTCAGATCATCGTCATCGAAAGACGGCAGGTCATCATGGATCAGGGAATATGTGTGGATCATCTCCAGCGCCGCAGCGGTCGGCAGCATCTTTTTGGGCTGGCGCCCGAACGCCTGGACGGTCGCCATCAGCAGGACCGGCCTGATTCGCTTGCCACCGGCAAGCAGCGAGTACTGCATAGCCTCAGCCAGCGCCGTTACCGAAGTCTCTTCCCCGTAGTCAAGTTCCCTCAGGAACCCATCCAGCAGGAGAGTCAGGTCGTCGGGATAGCTCGGGCTGGTCACTTGCTCAAAGCCCCGGGATCCGGTCCTGTTCCTGTTCCTCTTCGTCGCCGGACGAACCGTAGACGACATCCTGCACAACCCGGTCCAGCTTCTGGCTGCTCTCCATGGCAAGATCATTGGCCTCGGAAAGCAAGCGCACCGATTCTTCCCAGTCTGAATCACCTGACTGCAGGTTCCGGACGATCGCCTCCATGCGCTCGATCGACTGGTTGAGGCTGTCGAGAGTCGATGAGAGGGCGCTTGTCAGGCCGCTGTTGTCAGATGGGGAACCGGTAGGTCCAGGAGTGTTAGAGGATTCATCGGGTTCCGTGACCGGAACATTCTCCGATGCCTGAGCCATCTCGCTTTCTTCGTTCATGGATTACCTCGCTTCCTTGCTGGTGGAAGTAATATCCGTAGCCCTGCCGTTCATTTCTTCGATTCGCCGGCTACGTTACTGAGTATGCCATTCACCAGGGATCCGGCTTCATTGGAACAGAACCGCCTGGCGAGCTCGACCGCTTCGTCGATGCTCACTTCGGCGGGGATGTCGTCGCGCTTCCGGATCTCGTAGATGGCCAGGCGGAGGATATTCCGCTCCAGCGCCGCCATCCGGCTCGCCGACCAGTTCTCGGCGCTGGCGTCGATCATCGCGTCGATCTCTTCCTGCGAGGCCAGTACACCTTCCACGACCTCACGGGTATACGGTTCCAGCTCCCGCTCTTCCTTGCCTTCCAGGTTCTCGTATAGATCTTCTAGTCCGCCACCGGTCAGATCGCGCTGATAAAGCAGCACCATGGCGTCGCGGCGGGCCTGGCGGCGTGATGTTGAAGGCAGATTCATGGGATTAGCCTAGATCTCCAGCAGTTCCAGGTTCTCTTCTATAAACGCAGTGGTGTATTCCCCATCCCGGAAAGCGGGAGCTTCAAGGATACGAGCGCAGAGGTCCTTGTTGGTCACCAGGCCCTCGATCACATACTCGTCGAGAGCCCTCAGCGCCCGGCGGATAGCCGAGGGCCGGTCCAGATCCCAGACGATCAGCTTCGCCAGCAGCGAATCGTAGAAGACCGGGATCGTGTAACCCTCGTAAAGATGCGAGTCTACGCGGATCCCTGGTCCTCCCGGAGTCACATAGCGGCTGATGGTGCCGGTGTTTGGACGGAAATCGTTTGACGGATCCTCGGCGTTGATCCGGAGCTCGATAGCGTGGCCGCGGGTCTGCAAAGCGCCGGTCATGGTCAGCAGCTCGCCCCGGGCGATGCGTATCTGCTCGCGGACGATATCGACGCCGGTGACCATCTCGGAAACGGGATGCTCCACCTGCACGCGGGTGTTCATCTCCATGAAATAAAAGTTCTTGTCGTTGTCCACCAGGAACTCCAGGGTTCCGGCATTGACATAGCCGCAGGCGCGGCAGGCTGCCATCGCCGCCTCGCACATCTTCTGGCGGGTCTCGGGGTCGAGCAGCGGCGAAGGTGATTCCTCCACAAGCTTCTGGTGCCGGCGCTGCACTGAGCAGTCGCGCTCGCCCAGGGTCAGCACCGAGCCGGCGCGGTCAGCCAGCACCTGCACTTCCACATGATGGGGGCCGACGATGGCTTTTTCCAGATACATGGTGCCGTCGCCGAAAGCGGTCTCGGCCTCGCTTGAAGCCATGTTGAAAAGGCTTTCGATCTCATCGGGGGATTGGACCAGCCGCATGCCGCGTCCGCCGCCGCCTGCAGCCGCCTTGACCATAACCGGATATCCAAACTCATCGGCCAGCTTCGCAGCTTCGGCCGCGTCCGCAACCGCTCCCTCTGAACCGGGAACCACCGGGATACGCGCCTGCTTCATCGTCTGCTTGGCCAGAGACTTGTCCCCCATGCGGCGCATCAGGTCGGCGCCGGGGCCGATGAAGACCATGTCGTTATCCTCGCAGGCGAGGACAAAATCGGGATTCTCGGCCAGAAAACCGTAGCCGGGGTGGATGGCGTCACAGCCGGTGATCTCGGCGGCGCCGATGATATGGGGGATCTTCAGATAACTGTCGATCACCGGGCCAGGACCGATACAGATGCTCTCGTCGGCCTCGATCACATGCATCGAGTCCACATCGGCCTCGGAATACACCGCTACCGAGGGGATGTCCAGCTCCTTGCAGGCCCGGATGACCCGCAACGCCACTTCTCCGCGATTGGCTATCAGTATCTTGGAGAGCATGGGCTACGCTTCAAGCGGTTCGATGTAGAGCAGCCTCTGCCCGTACTCGACCGGCTTGGCGTTATCCACCAGGATGCGCCTGACTGTCCCATCTACCTCGCAGGTGACCTCATTCATCAGCTTCATGGCTTCAAGGATGCAGAGCGTCTGCCCCTCCTTGACCTCGTCGCCTTCTTCGACGAATGGGTCGCTGGTGGGTGAAGCGGCGCGGTAGAAAGTTCCGACCATGGGGGATTTGACCACATGATAGTTGCCGGCTTCTTCCTCTTCGGCGGCAGCGGCTGCGGCCTTTGAAGCACCTGCGCCTGCCGGAGCCGGCGTGCCCGCTTCAGGCTCGCTGCTTTTCCTGACGGTGATGCGCGTGTCACCTTCTTCGATGGTTATCTCAGCAATCGAGGATTCTTCCACAGTAGCAATCAATTCCTTGATTTTATCTAGATCCATTTCGACCCCACTTTTTTCCTCCGTTTCCTGTATCAGGAACACATCCTCCTCGACCCGGTGCTGACGTTTCTCCAGGAAGCTGCGTCCCGTGGCAGGGAACATGGCATATGTAAGGACATCTTCTTCGTTATGGGCCAGGTCGCCGATCTCCTCGGCATACTGCGCCAGGGTCTCATCAAGCAGGTCAGCCGGGCGGCCTGTCATCGGCTTCTCATCACCCAGCACCTTCTGCATGACTTCGGGGCTGATCGGTCCCGGCGCCTTGCCGTACCGGCCCCTCAGGTAAGATTTCATCTCGTCGGGAACGACCTGCCATCGCTTCCCTGAAAGGACGTTCAGCACAGCCTGGGTGCCGACGATCTGGCTCATGGGAGTCACCAGAGGCGGATAACCGACTTCTGCCCGCACGATCGGGATCTCCAGCAGCACTTCCGGCAGACGGTCGAGCGCATTCTGTTCCGTCAGCTGGCTCTCCAGATTGGAGATCATGCCTCCGGGGACCTGGTGTGAATACACCTGCATATGCGTTAGCGAAGTGACGCCGCGCTCGTGGCCGCCGCGAATGCGGACCCCTTCCCAGTATTTCGCGATCCTGAACAGCTGGTCGAGGTCGAGACCTGTGTCGTATGGCGTTCCGGTCAGAGCGCTTACTACCATCTCAGTGGCAGGATTTGAGGCGCCGAACGCTAGCGGGACCGAGGCAGTATCGACTACGTCCACACCCGACTCGATGGCCTTCAGATACGTCATGGGAGCCAGTCCGCCGATGTAGTGACAATGCAGCTCCAGCGGCAGGTCGATCTCTTCCTTGAGTCTCTGGACCAGCTGCAGCCCGTGATACGGCGAAAGCAGGGCGGCCATGTCCTTGATGCAGAGCGAGTCGGCGCCCATGTCGGCGTAGACGTGGGCGACCTCCATGTAATGGTCGATAGTATGCACCGGGCTGATCGTGTAAGAGATGGCGCCCTGAAAATGTTTACCTGATTCCTTGATCGCCTCTGCGGCGACGGCCACGTTTCGGGTGTCGTTCAACGCGTCGAAGACCCGGAAGATGTCGACGCCGCTCTCAGCCGCGCGGGCCACAAAATGACGTACTATGTCATCACCATAGTGGCGGTATCCGACAAGGTTCTGGCCGCGCAGCAGCATCTGCAGCGGCGTCTTGGGGCAATGGTGCTTGATGGTTCGCAGACGTTCCCAGGGATCTTCATCCAGAAAACGGATGCAGCTGTCAAAAGTAGCGCCGCCCCACACTTCGAGGGAAAAATAACCGATATCGTCCATGGCCTCGAGGATCGGCAGCATCTCGCTGGTGCGCATGCGCGTGGCCCAGAGCGACTGGTGGCCGTCCCTCAGGGTCGTATCGGTTATCAGGATTTTTCTCGCCTTGGCCATGGGCGGGAGCGCTCAGACCCTTTCCACGTAGCTGCCGGTGCGGGTATCGATCTTTAGCCGGTCGCCGGTCTTGACAAAGAGCGGCACATTGACGACGGCTCCGGTCTCGAGGGTCGCTGGCTTGTTGCCGCCGCCGCTGACTGTGTCACCCTTGACGCCCGGCTGGGTGTCAGAGACCTCGAGCTCGACGAACATGGGCGGTTCGATCTGGGCCGCCTTGCCGTCGATCATCTGGACCTCGACCTCCATATTGTCCTGGATATACTGCAGGCTATCGCCCGCCAGCGCCGGCGCCAGGGACAGCTGCTCGTAGCTCTCGTTGTCCATGAGCACTACCTCGTCGGGAGTCGCGTAAAGGAACTGCATCTTCTTACTCTCCACCCGGACGCGGCGAAACTTGTCCACCGGCCGGAAGGTGCGGTCGATCACAGCGCCGGTCTCGATGTTCTTTAGCTTGGTACGGACAAAGGCGCCGCCCTTGCCGGGCTTCACATGCTGGAACTCGACGATGGTGAAGATGGTTCCCTCCACCTCGATGGCCATTCCGTTTTTAAAGTCACTAGTTGAAACCAAGAGTCCTCCGAAGGGTCAATCGAACATCACAAACAGGGGCAAGTAGGGATTTTACACTATAAACAGGCACCGGGGGAAGCGAAGCCCCGCAGTGCCAGGGGATGGCCATCATGCAGGCTGCACCTCGGCTGGAGGCGTAAGATAGCGGTAATGGAGACGCCTAGTGTAGCGTGATCAGCTCTCTGGGGAACTCCGTCAGCGGCCGGACACCGCGGGATCCTACCAGGACGGTGTCTTCTATCCGGACCCCGCCTAGCCGCTCCAGATAGATGCCGGGTTCGACGGTCACGGTCATACCTGCTGCCAGGCGCTCGCGGGAAAGGCCCGAAAGCACCGGCCTCTCATGGGGTTCCAGGCCTACTCCATGCCCCAGCGAATGGCCGAAAGCGTCGCCATATCCGGCAGCGGCGATATGCTCGCGGGCCAGCCGGTCAGCCTCGGAGCAGGCTGTTCCGGCTTTCATCCCATCCATTGCCAGCTGCTGCGCGGTGAGCACAGTCTCATAGATTCCGGCCAGCTTTTCGGGCAGCGGACCGGTCGCGAAGGTGCGCGTGGCGTCGGAGCAGTAACCGTCGACGCTGGCGCCCATATCGATAACCACGAGTTCTCCGGGGCGGATCACCCGTCCCGTGGCGACGCCGTGAGGCATGGCCGAGCGCGGGCCGGAGGCGACGATGATATCGAAGGGCATCGGACCGGACCCGGCCTGGCGCATGAAAGACTCAAGCATCCAGGCGACTTCCCTCTCGGTCCTGCCCAGCACTTTCGAGCGAACCAGCCTGGCGTAGGCGGCGTCGGCGATCTTCGCCGCCCGCCTGAGTTTCCCCAGCTCGGCGCGGCTCTTCACCAGTCTCATCTTCTCGACCTCACCTGCGGCATCACAAAGAGGCCGCCCCTTCAGCAGCTTTTTAACGAGCTGGTGATCGCGCAGACCGATGTGGGCGCCGTCGAAGCCGACCATGCCGGTCTTCAGTTTCCTGGAGACGATGAAACGGCAGCAGCCGTCGAGGGCGCCGCCGCGGACGATCCGGACATCGAAGCCCCGCACTTCTTTCGCAGCCTGGGCTTCATAACGGAAATCAGTGAAGAGATATTTGCGCCTTGGGGTGAGCAGGGCACATCCCGAGGAACCGCTGAATCCGGTCAGATACCGGACGTTGGGGAGATGGGTGACCAGCAGCGACTCGTGGTTGCAGGGCTTTCCAGCCACACTAACCAGCCGGGTTCAGCCGCTGCGCCAGTACTTGCAGCGCCTCCATGTAGCCGTCGACGCCCTTCCCGGAGATGGTCTGGTCGCAGACGTCGCTGACGACGGAATGGTGCCGCCACTCTTCAGCCCTGGAGGCGATGTCGGAAAGATGGACTTCGATGACCGGACCCTTGACCATCTCCAGCGCATCGCGGATCGCGTAACTGTAATGGGTCCAGGCGCCAGGGTTGATGATCATGCCGAGCGCCCTCAGCCGCAGTTCCTGGATCTTCTCAACCAGCGCGCCCTCGTGGTTGGTCTGGTACGAGATGCAGACAAGCCCCAGCTTGCGGGCTTCAGTCACGACCTGGCCTTCCAGCTGGTTCAGGGTCAGAGTGCCATAATGCTCCGGATCGCGCTGTCCGAGCATATTGAGATTAACGCCATGCAACAGGGCTATATTAAGGATCTCCCGTTCATGATACATATGTTTCCTCTCAGTCTCCTGAAACCAGGCGATCGACCTCGCGCCTGAGCATGGCGGCGTCGACATCGCAGTTGATGACCGGCTCGCCGGCAGCCTTGAGCAGGACCATGTTCGCCGAAAGGTCGTCGGCCTTCTTGTCGCTGGACATGGTGGCGATGACTTCCGCGGGGTCGATGCCCTCGAGCCTCGTCGGCAGGCCGAGCAACTCCAGTAGCGACTTCAGCCGGGCGGAATAATCTCCGGAAAGGGAATAGACCTCTTCTGATATGCGTACGGCCGCCAGCAGCCCGAGCGCCACCGCCTGGCCATGGGAATAAGCCGTGTATCTGCCGGCTGTCTCGATGCCGTGGCCCACGCTATGCCCGAAGTTGAGGACGGCGCGGCGGCCATAGTCGCGCTCGTCGTCGGAGACGACTCCGAGCTTGTACTCGATACAGCGCCGGACCATCGGCTCGACAAACGCCATGTTCAGCACCAGAAACTCCTCATAACTTGATTCCAGGGCGTCGAACAGATCCGCGCCGGAGAGCAGGGCGTATTTCACGACCTCGGCCAGGCCTTCCACCAGTTGCCCCCGTGGAAGTGTCTTCAGCAGTTCCGGATCGGTGATGACCATGTCAGGCTGGTAGAACGAACCGACATAATTCTTGGCCTCGGCGATGTTGATGCCGACCTTGCCGCCGATACTCGAATCCACCTGGGAGAGCAGGGTTGTGGGAATCTGCACCAGGCCGATCCCGCGCATGTAAGTGCTGGCGATGAATCCGGCCAGGTCCCCAACGACGCCGCCGCCGAGGGCACAGACGGCATCGCGCCGACGCGTCTGCATGCGGAACAGCTCCGAGTACAGCCGGGTGGCCTCCGCCAGGCTCTTGGCTTCTTCGCCGGCGTCGACGACTATCGCCTTGACCGCGAAGCCAGCCCTGGTGAAGGCGGTCTCCACCTGACCCAGGAACAGGTTGGCCACATTACTGTCAGTGATCAGGACGATCTTGCCTTCCCGGCCGCGGGAACGCCAGAGGTTTCCTGCTTCCTTCATGGCGCCGGCACTAAGGAATACTGGATACTCCTTGCTGCGGGTGTTTGCCAGCAGCTGTATCAAATCTTTCCCGTCCTTTCATGTACCAGTTCGACGATCCTGTCTACGACCTGGTCTAAATCCATACCGCGGGTGTCGACGATATATTTGGCGACACTGCGATAGATACTTTCCCTTTCCGCATACAGATTCCTGAACTGATCGATGTCGCGGGCGAGCGGCCGCTTGCTGCCCCCGGCCCGTTTGTAAGCCATGTCCACATCTTCGTCTAGAAGGACGACCAGCGGCTCCTTCATCAGGCGCTCATAAAGGGCTGGTATTGTCACAGCGCCGCCGCCGAGCGAGACGACAGCGCCCGATTCTGACCTGGAGGCCTCGTCCAGCAGGCTGCCGACAACGGCTTCCTCGGCCTTACGGAACCCGGGCTCGCCATGGATCTCAAAGATCTCGTGGATCGGCATCCCCATGTGCTCCTCGACCAGAGGATCGGCATCGAAAAAATCCCAGCCAAGCCGCCGGGAGAGCCTACTGCCCACCGCCGTCTTGCCGCTCCCCATGAAGCCTACCAGGATCAGTCGATCGGCCAATTTCCCCTCAACCGCCTGAGATATGCCAGGTATGCTTCCTTTATATCTTCCATGGAATCGCTGCCGAACTTCTCCAGGAATGCACGGGCGAGCTCGATGGCGACCATGGCCTCACCGACGACCGCAGCCGCCGGTACGGCGCAGACGTCGCTGCGTTCCTTGAAAGCCAGTTCCTCCTGCCCCGAAGTCACGTCAACAGAGCGCAACGGCTTCGTCAGGGTCGGGATCGGTTTCATGCAGGCGCGCACGACCAGCGGTTCGCCGTTGGTCATGCCACCCTCGAGGCCGCCGGCGTTGTTCGTCCGCCGATGATAGCCGGTATATTCCTCAAAATAGATCTCGTCGTGAACCTGGGAGCCGGGCATTCCAGCGAGGCTGAAGCCTCTACCGATCTCGGCGCCCTTGATCGCAGGGATGCTCATGAGGGCGCCACCTATGCGCCCGCCCAGGCGGCCGGGTCCGGTGGTATATGACCCCAGCCCCGGAACCAGGCCGAACGCCCTCACTTCAAAGACGCCGCCCAACGACTCGCCGCCCTCACGGGCCCGGTCGATCGCGGCGACCATCTCACCAGCCGCCTTCTCATCGAGACAGCGCACCGGCGAGCTGTCGACCTCGGCGAAATCGTCCTGCATCGGCTCGTTGGCGAGTTCAGCCGTTGTGCCTCCGATGCTGACCACATGGCTCACTATCTCGATCTCGAACTCAGCCAGCAGCTTCCTGGCAACAGCACCTACCGCGACTCGCGCGGCAGTCTCACGGGCACTGGCCCTCTCGAGGACGCTGCGAATATCATCCAGACCGTATTTCTGGATCCCGGAGAGATCGGCGTGGCCCGGCCGCGGGACTTTCAGTGCTTCTCCCCTGCTGCCGGCCTCAGGCTTTCCAGCCGCCATTGCCTCACTCCAGTTCTTCCAGTCTGAGTTCTCGATGCGCATGGCTATAGGTGTTCCAAGCGTCAGCCCGTGCCTGACGCCGCTGGTAATCCGGACGGTATCGGTCTCGATCTTCATGCGCCCGCCGCGGCCATGGCCGAGCTGGCGCCTGCCGAGATCACGATCGATGTGAGCCGCTTCGAGGGGCAGGCCCGCAGGGACGCCCTCGGTTATCGCAGTCAGTTCCGGACCGTGGGATTCGCCTGCGGTCATATACCGAAAAGACAAGAGTTCACGCTCCTGTTCTGGAAGATTCAATGATCTGAAAACCCGTGTAAGCCCGGCCTGGATATTGCCGGCATGAAGACTTTCCGTTCAGGCTTTCCACGAGGTTACTTTACAGGGGGAGGCGTATAAGTTCCACTGGTCCCGCTGGTGCCACTCGTACCGCTGGTCCCGCTCGTACCGGTTGTGCCGCTGGTTCCGGTCGTGCCGGTGGTACCCGTGGTGTCATCCGTCGTGCCATCGTAGGTATACGAAGTAGTTCCGGAGGTACCCGTCGATCCGGTAGTCCCGGTGGATGGCGTAGTGGAAGTACCCGTGGTGCCGCTGGTTCCCGTGCCGCCCGAAGTCTTTGAGACCTGCTGCTTGAACGGGTCTTTGCGGAAGAATGCTGGTTCCCACATGTTGCCGGCACTTTCAAAGCTGTCGCTGGTGCCCGACACCGAATAGCCATCGTCGGTCTGGGTCAGTGGCTTGTTAGTCTTGGTCGTACCGGTACCAGTTGAGCCTGAAGGTTTGGTCTCCGCCTTCGAAGATGTCGCCGGCGGGTTCTCTTCGCCGCCGCATGAGACTGCGAGGGATACCGAGAGCATCACCAGCAGTATGGCAGCTACCGCCGCCAGTAAAGGCGAACCCTTGAAATTCTCAAATTTTCTTACTATTTCTTTCATCGTTATACAGTTCCCTGCTGGCGGTTATTCCGAAACAGCCGGCCTAGCCGCCGGCTGTAGCAGCCGATTCATCCTTCGCCTTTGACGCCGTCTTCGACGGTGGCGCCGGGCTCGTCATGTAGGCATTCGCTCCTATCTTCGCGAGCACATCCGGGAAGGAGCCATCGATGTCAGGCTCAACCAGTTCCAGTGTCACCACGCTGATCAGACGGCCGGTCACATTCACGTCCGTTCCCTCCATCCGGGCGAAATTCTCGACCCTGTAGAGGAAATCGGCGACTTCGTAATACCCGCCCTGAAATTCGAGCTCAAACGGGACGATAGTGCCGCCTTCGGTCCCGGCTACTGGTGTATCGGGCACGATCTTCATAAATTTAATGCCGGCGGAATCCGCTGTCGATTGCATCTCGACGATCATCGATGGCACCTGACTATCCGGAGGCACCAGTTTGTTCAGCTTGAGCAGGTCTCCAGCCGCCTGTTTGGCTGCCGAGCGCTCCTCCTCGATCCGCTGCACCTTTGCCAGCGACTCGTCATAGCTTTTCTTCTCCGTCTGATATTCGCTGGCCTTCGTTGAGGCCTCTTCTTTCTTGGGGCTTATTATCAGGAAATACCAGGCAACGAGCAGCACCACTATTCCGAGGCCTATAAGTATGCCGATGTCGCGCTTTTTCACCTGTTACTCCTCAGGTTACCTGGTAGTCCCGGTAGTCCGGGGGGTAGTGCCCGTAGGCGTAGTCGAGCCGGTGGTTGGCGTCGTCGAGGTTCCCGTCGTCGGAGTGACCGACGATGGCCCATCCTCGCCGGTTACCGGCGCCACCGATGGACCCTGGGTCTCGCCTGTCTGCTTCAGCGTTGCGGCGATCTTGAAATGAGTGATCATCTGAGATGCGACTTCTTCTTTCTCGGCGCTGACAAGAGTCACATCAGTCATCGAAGGGATCAGTCCGAGGCGGATCAGGAAAATAGCCACTGAAGGCATGCTGCGGGTATAACCATCGATCTCGATATCTCTGGTCTCACCCTGGGACGAGGAGCTACTGCTTGATGAACCTGCTGTCTCCACGCCAGGGACTTTGGCCTTGATCGAAGTCAGCCAGACATCGTCGGGGATCACAAAACCCAGATCGCCCAGCGTCCGCGACCAGCGTACCCGTTGCCCGTAGAGCCCGGTAACGATGTTCAGCTGGGTCTGCTTCTTGTTCTTTACTTCCTCATAGCGCTTGAGCTCGTTTACCTGCTTCTGAAGGCTGGCATTGCTGCTTTTGATATCCTGCAGCTGCTTCTCTGAATTGGTGACCTGGTTGTTGTAATAGTAATAAGTGCCACCCAGGACGCCAGCCAGAACCAGCGCGCCGGCCACCGGCACGATATAGAACTGGCGGCGTAGCTCCCGCTGCCTCTCTTCTGCTGGTACAAGATTTACTTTGGGCATTTCCTACCCCTCATCCTCGAGCGCCAGCCCGATCGCTATCGCCAGCTGAGGCGACAGGGCCTGTAGCTGCTCGTCGGTCAGGTCTGACTTGTTATCGCTGACGCGCATCAAGGGATTGCCGGTCTCTACCGTGAACGGGAACAGCTGCGACAGGTGGGCGTCGAGGTTCTTCAGCATCGCGCCGCCACCGCTGATCAGCAGCCGGCCGATCGGGGCCGCCTGTTCCTGCGACATATAATAATCCAGCGAGCGCCTGATCTCGTCAGCAAGCGAATCTGCCACTGATTCGAGCGTCCTCTGAACGTTCTGTTTCGTCTCCTGCTCGGTCTCCGCCTCAATCGGTGGTCCGGCTGGCCATGGCCCTTCTTCGGGCTTCTCTGAAGGTCCGCCGACGCCGGCTTCAGCGGGCTCGCCCTCTCCGGTTCCTTTTTCCGGCGGCTCGAACGCAGGTCCGGGAGTGTATTTCGGCGCGTCGGCGTCCTCAGCGCCACCACCCTCAGCTCCAGGCTCCGCCGGCCCCGGTCCGTATCCGGTGGCAGGATCGAATTCTATCCCCGGCGCGGGAATCGGAGGTTCGCCGGGCTTTGGCAGCTCCTGAGTGATCTCAGGCTCAGCCACCCGCAGAGCAGGGTCCGACAGACCCGTCTCGGCCTTCAGCTGTTCGGCTTCGATGAACGAGATGCCCTGCATGTCCTGGAGGGCCTTGGTGAAATCGTCACCGCCGAAGGAGATTATACGAGTGAACTGCGGCTCGCCACCCATGTCCACGACCAGGTTGGTGACATCAGAGCCGATGTTGGCTATCGCTGTCGCCCTGTCGCCTGGGCCCTGATCGAGGAAGCTGATCGGCGCCAGCGCCCTCAGCAGGGCGAAAGCCTGCAGGTCCACACCGGCGATTGAAAGCTTGGCTCCCTTGATGGCATTGATGAAGTCCATGACCATGACTTTCTGCGCGGCCACAACGAGGACTTTCTGTTTCTCTACTCCGTCCTCATCCGCAAACCGTCCAAGCACATGGAAGTCAAAGACCGCCTCTTCGATGGGGATCGGAATGTAATCCTGGGCCTGGAACTCGATCGCGCTCCTGAGTTCCTTGGGGTCGAGCAGGGGGAACTCGAGCGTCCTGACCACGACTTTCTGGTTGGCCAGGCCGAGCGCCACCTTCTTGCCCTTGATGTTATGTGTCTTCCAGAATTCCCTGATGGCGTAGGAAAGGGCCTCAACATCCCTGACCTCACCTTCCTGGATAAGCCCTTCCGGCAGCGAATCATTGGCGGCCTGCAGCAATATTGAGCCGCCGGTCTGATACTTCAGACGAACTGCGGTCATAGAAGATCTGCCTATATCAAGGCCTACCGGGCTGGTCTTGGAACTGCCGAACCCGCCTCCGGCCGGCTTGGCTTTCTTGGCCCGCGGCCCCTTCGGCTCCTTGACCCTAGGCTGCTTGGGGCCTTTCTTGGAGAACATTCCCTTCGATCCCGAAGCTTCGACGTCTTCCGCAGCTTCGCCCGCTGGTGACAGCCTGTCTGGCTCTGCGGCGGTGACTACACCCTCACCCTTCTTCTTCCCGAATGAGAACATCGGTTTTTTCTGTCCTCTTGGCGGTTTGGGCTTCTTCACCTTCACGGCCTTAGGTTTTTTGGTCCGCTCAGGTTTTGGCTTCTTTTCCTTCCTGGCTCTTGGCGGCTTCGGAGCACGCTCCTTCTTGCCGCCAAACAGGCTTTTCTTTGGTTTTGCCTCTGAAGCAGCTTCAGCAGCTACCGGCGGTGCTCCAGCAGGTGCTCCCGGCATAGCTGCGGTCGGCGCTGCTGGGGCCTCGTATGGAGCCGGTTCCGGCCGCGACTTCTTCTTGCCGAAGGAGAACAGAGGTTTCTTCGGCCCTTTCGGCGGTTTGACTTTCTTCTGCCGCGGCGTCTTTGGCGGTTTCACTTTCTTTTCCCGCGGCGGTTTCGGCGGTTTTGGCGGTTTGAGAGGTTTCGGCTGTTTCGACTTCGATCCCTTTAGCTTCTTGGGACCTTTCGCGCCGAACAGGCCTTTCTTTTTCGGTGGCGGGGGTGGCGGAGGCATGCCGCCGCCAGCGTCCTGCTGGGGAGGCTGGCCCGGCTGCTGCTCTTTGTCTTTGTCAGACTGCATATTTAGTATTGCTGGCCATATGAAAAATGGGACAGGCACATGCTTGCCCTGAAAGGCTGGGGATAAAATTCGACAGGGATGGCTGCTTTTCCTTTATAGCCCCGCCCGCCAATGAAACAAGCCTCTTCGGCACATGCCCCTCGCGCAAACGGCTGCTATCGCCAAAATACACCCCTTTAACGGCCGGCGGCCATGATTTCTTTAGCCGGCGATCTGCAAATCAGCCCTTCCAGCAACGGTGGGAGATTGTCTCCCCTGCATCCCGGGCGCTCAAACATGAGCAAAGGCGTGCAAATACACGGCTTTCGTCAGGACAGGAGCTGTCGCAGCCCGGCCCCCGGGTCGGCGCTGCGCATGAGGGTCTCACCGACGAGAACCGCGTCCACGCCCGCCTCGGCAAGCCGGGCGACGTCGGCGCTGGTGGCGATGCCGCTCTCACTGACCACCAGGACCCCATCGGGAATTAATCCTATCATATCCAGGGTCGTCTGCAGCGTGACTTCGAAAGTGCGCAGATCGCGGTTGTTGATGCCGATCAGCGGCGCTCCTGATGCCAGTGCGGCCTGTAGTTCATCGGGGTCGTGGGTCTCCACCAGGCACTCGAGGCCGGCATCGGCTGCCTCCTTCTGGAAAGATGAAAGTTCGTCGGTTGTGAGAGCCGCTACTATCAGAAGTATGGCGTCGGCCCCCGCCGCTGCCGCTTCCCAGATCTGATAGGGATCAACGATGAAATCTTTTCTGAGGATGGGGACAGGCGAGTTGAGCGTCTTTCGCGCCGTGACAAGATCATCGAGACTGCCTTTGAAGTACCTTGGTTCAGTGAGCACTGATATCGCCGCCGCACCGGCTTGCTCGTAGGCTTTGACGATATCGGCTACATCCAGGTCGGGACGGATATCGCCTTTGGATGGCGATGCCCGCTTGACCTCGGCGATCACAGATATGCCGGGCCGGGCTACTGCCTGGGTCAGCGAACGCTTCCCCGCACCGGAATCTATCAGCGCAGAATTCCCGCCCTTTTCCTCACCGGCTGCATTCTGAGCCGCACTGTCTTTCACAAGGGACTTCAACTCGTCCAGGGAGGTCTGCCGCTTGCGCGCTTCCAGGTCTTCGCGGGTCGAAGCCAGGATCTTCTCGAGGAAGCCTGCCACCTACGCCTTTCCGGCCGTGGCGGCGATAAATGCCTCCAGTTTGGCGCCCGCTGCGCCGCTGTCGATACTCTCAGCCGCCAGGGCGATTCCAGTCTCGATGCTTTCAGCGACCCCGACCGCGTAAAGCGCGGCGCCAGCGTTCAACAGCACGATGTCACGGCGAACGCCCTGCTCGCCGGCGAGGATGCTCTTCAGAATCTCCGCGTTCTTCTTTGCCGTGCCGCCCTTGAGCATCTCAACGGAGTCCACCCGCTCGAAGCCGAAGTCCTCCGGGGAGATCGTGTAAAGGTCTATCTCGTCGGAGTCTTCACGGATCTCGGCCACATCGGTGGGCCCGGTAATGGTGATCTCGTCCAGACCGTCGGAACCATGGACCACCAGACCCCGTCGACAGCCCAGTTCCCGGAGCGCCCAGGCGATGACTTCCACATAAGTTCCGTCGGAGACTCCGATCAGCTGGAATTTAGCTCCCGCAGGATTGGTCAAAGGACCAAGAAAATTAAATATGGTGCGTATCCCCAACTCCCGGCGCACCGGCACCACGTGCTTCATGGCCTCGTGATGCAGCGGCGCGAACATGAAGCCGATGCCCACATCACTGATGCAGCGGGAGACATCCTCAGCGGGAAGATTGAGGTTAGCGCCCAGCGCTTCGAGCACGTCGGCGCTGCCGCACTGGCTGGTGGCGCTGCGGTTGCCGTGCTTGGCCACCTGCCCCTCGGCGCCGGCGACCACAAAGGCGGCCGTGGTGGAGATATTGAAAGTTCCGGACTTGTCACCGCCGGTGCCACATGTATCCACGAGGTTCACGCCCTGCACGTCGACGCGCAGTGAGAAACGCCGCATGGTGCGGGCCAGGCCGACGATCTCCTCGACGGTCTCGCCCTTGGAACGCAGAGCGGTAAGGAAGCCGGCGGTCTGCACTTCACTCGCATTGCCGGACATGATCTGCTCCAGCACCGACTCGGCCTCGGCCTCGGTGAGGTCGATGCCGTCGGCAAGGCGGTCTATGGCGTATGTGAGGATGTCGTTTGGCATGTTGTTAGTTGCGCTCCTTGGTGGATTTCGCGCTCTATTTTATCTTTTTTTGTTGTATAGGGGCAGGGACCATGTCCCGTTAAAGTATGAATGTTTTTCAACCGATTAAAATCCATCGCATAAACACAAGCCGTCAGTCATGGAAACAAGTTATGGCCGTAGATCCGAAATCTGAGAATATTGAGAATCGTATGCGCACCTCGCGCCTGACGCTTGAGAATGCATCCCCAGGTCGTGTTCTCTTGGTCATCATCACAGGTCTGCTTATAGCCTATTGCCCGTTTGCAATACTGGTTTGTGCCGTTTCGCTTTTTGGTAGTACCTGGCAGGACCAGGTATTTCATGGTCTCACAGTCACATTGGTGGCTGCTGTGATTCCTACTTTCATCGCTATTACTTTATTTTGGATCGCCATCATCAGGAAACCTGTGATAAAGCATAATGGCGTACAAGGTCTGGCACTCCGTGGAACAGATTTTGCGTCACGGCTGATTTTGATCCTCATTGGGGCAGTATTTCTGTTCTTTGGTGCAGCCGGGCTCGCTGTAAGAATATTAGTCCCTATTATGACAGGACATCTAATAATCAATCCGATAGCATTTGGCATCCTGTTTCTTTTGGCTTATTGCGGCCTTCTGCTTATAAAAAAAGGTGTCGGAGATCGATTTCCGGACCTCCATCTGCCCGGTTTATAAGCAACTACAACCCATCCCCAGAAAATTCCCCAGGATCTGCTTCCCCGGCGCCGTCAATATACTCTCCGGATGAAACTGCACTCCTTCGAGCGCCGGCAGCGTCTTGTGACGCACCGCCATGACCACGCCATCCTCGGTCCAAGCTGATAGCTCCAACTCATCTGGAATAGGCTGCGCCAGGATCAGGGAATGATATCTAGTCGCTGTGAACGGGTTCTCGACACCTTCGAAAATTGTCTTGCCGTCGTGAATCACCGAGGAAGTCTTACCGTGCACCGGCGCTTCGCCCCTCAGTATCTTCCCCCCGAAAACCTGTCCGATGGACTGGTGCCCAAGGCAGACTCCCAGTAGCGGCACCTTGCCGCCCAGTTCCTTCACTACCTCCATGGAGATGCCCGCCTCATTGGGCGTGCACGGACCCGGTGAGATAACAATATGTGTCGGCGCTTTCTCAGCGATCTCGGCAACCGTGATCCGGTCGTTGCGATGCACCTCTATTTCCGCGCCCAGCTCTCCCAGGAACTGCACCAGGTTGTAGGTGAAAGAATCGTAGTTGTCGACAATCAGCACGCGCGCCATCAGGGGCGCCCCTTTCCGTCAGCAATGTGGATTGCCATATGAGTCATTCCCACTCCTCCTGCCCCTGAGCCAGCTCGATAGCCTGGAACATCGCCCGGGCCTTGTTCCGCGTCTCCTCATACTCAAGCGCCGGCACTGAGTCGGCGACAACGCCGCCTCCCGCCTGCACGTAGGCGACACCGTCCTTGACCACGATGGTGCGGATGCAGATGCATGTGTCCAGCTCTCCGCACTGGAAGCTCAGATAGCCGATGGCTCCAGCGTACGAACCGCGCTTTACCGGTTCCAGTTCGTTGATGATCTCCATGGAGCGGATCTTGGGCGCGCCGGAGACCGTCCCCGCCGGGAAGGCCGCCTTGAGGGCGTCGGTAGCCTTCATGTCGTCGCGCAGCTTGCCGACCACGACCGAGACGATGTGCATCACATGGGAATAATATTCGATGCGCATCAGGTCGACCACCTCGACTGTGCCGGGAACGCAGACGCGCCCCAGGTCGTTGCGGCCCAAATCCACCAGCATGATGTGCTCGGCGCGCTCTTTCTCATCGGCCAGAAGGTCTTCGGCCAGTTTCTTGTCCTCGTCGGGCGTGGCGCCGCGCGGCCGGGTGCCGGCGATCGGCCGAGTCTCCACCCAGCCGTGATCTACCTTGATCAGTGGCTCCGGCGAAGAACCAACCAGTGAAAAATCGTCGAAAGCTATGTAATACATGTATGGGGAAGGATTGACCGTGCGCAGGCCGCGGTAGATTCCGAACGGAGAAACGTCGACATCAACCTGGAACCGCTGCGAAGGCACGGTCTGGAAGCTGTCGCCTGCTACTATGTATTCCTTCACCTTTTCAACCGCCGATTCGAAATCCTCGCGCTTGAAATTAGATGTTGGTTCGGCCAACTGCCCGCGTGGATGACGTACCGGCTGCGGCAGCGGCTCACTCAGCAGTGCCTTGAGCTTGCGCACCCGGTCGCAGGCGGCCTCGTACGCCGTCTCGATATTCCCGCCCTCTTCCACCATCACATTGGCGAGCACATATATCGTGTGCTTGAGGTGGTCGAATATTACCGTCGAGTCCGAGATCAGGAACGCCATGTCTGGCAGGCCCAGCGTGTCCGGATTCGCCGGCGGCAGTTCCTCGGCCCAGCGCACCAGATCGTATCCGAACAGGCCGACCGCGCCGCCGATGAACGGCGGCAGCTCCTCGAACTCGGGAGCGTTGTAGCGCGACATGTAATCGGAGATAGCGTCGAAGGGATCATCACAGGCGGTTACAGTCTCGTCGTCCCCCTCGCGGATCTTCAGCTCGCCGTCCTCGAAGGTGACGATCGCACGCGGATCGCAGCCGAGGAAGGAATAACGCCCGATACGCTCGCCCTGCTCGGCGCTCTCCAACAGATAGGAATTCTTTTGCGCACCCAGTTTCAGGAATGCGGAGACCGGTGTCTCCAGGTCAGAGATGAAACTGTGATAGACAGGTATCAGATTGTACTGTTTGCCAAGGTCGCGGACCTCCGCCAGGGACGGGCGAATCTCGAGCCCTGGCGGCCCGGACTTCGTCCCGTTCATTTCCATCGTTTGAGGAGCTCCTCGAGGACGTCGGTGAGCGGCACGTCCGCCTTGCTGAGCAGCACGCCCACGTGGTAGAAAAGATCGGCCGCCTCGTAGACGATCTCATCCCGCTCGCCACCCTTAGCGGCGACGATCAGCTCTGAAGACTCCTCCCCCACTTTCTTGAGGATGGTGTCGGTGCCCTTCTCGAAAAGACTGGTGGTATATGAACCGGGCGGCATCAGCCGTTTACGCTCGCCGACCAGGGCATAGAGGCGGGAAAGCGCCTCGAAGACCGCCGGCTTCAGCGGCTCGCCGTCAATGGAGCGGTAAAAGCAGGTGTGTTCATTGGTGTGGCATGCCGCGCCGCGCTGTTCCGCCAGCACCAGTAGGCAGTCCTGGTCGCAGTCGTAGCGCAGGGATTTTACGAACTGAAAGTGGCCGCTGGTCGCGCCTTTGTTCCACAGCTCGGAACGGGAGCGGCTCCAGAACCAGGTGCGCCCGGTTTCCACGGTGAGCCTGACGGATTCCTCGTTCATGTACGCCATCATCAGCACTTCGCCGGACAGCCAGTCCTGGACGATCGCCGGGATCAGGCCGTTAGCGTCGTAGGTGAGCTCAGGGATTGGTACCGATGCGGGTTTTGGAGTCTGCTCTGGCACAGCCGGATTCTATCAGAAAGGCTATGCCGGAGTCAGGCTTGCCAGTGCTATTCCTTGGTCTCGGCAAACTCGTTCATGATCTCGACGGCGTGGCTGGTGCCCAGCCTGGCGGCGCCGGCGTTGATCATGGTCTCGGCGTCCTCAGCGGTGCGGATCCCTCCCGCAGCCTTCACGCCCAGGTTCTCGGAAAGCTCGTCCCGTAAAAGCTCAACGTCGGCAACAGTGGCGCCCTCGGGGCCAAAGCCCGTGGAAGTCTTCACAAAATCAGCGCCGCCGTCCTCGATCATCTTGCAGGCCAGCTTCTTCAGCTTCTTCTCGAAGTAAGTCGTCTCCATGATCACCTTGACCAGCACCAGGCCCTTGCCGACATTGACGCTCTTCATGCGCACGGCCCGTACGACTGATGCGATCTCATCGCGTACCAGCCGGAAGTTGCCGGAGAGCATGGCGCCGATGTTCATGACGAACTCGACCTCGTCGGCGCCGATGCCGACGGCGTTCTCCGCCGCTCTCACCTTTGTGCGGGTGGTGTCCCCTCCAAAGGGAAACGAGATCACCGTGCAGACCTTGACGTCATGGCTCTTGAGCAGCGTCGCCGCCAGTGGCACATAACAGGGGAATACGCAGACCGACGCGAAATGGTGCTGGCGTGCTTCCTCGCAGAGCTGCTCGATATCAGCGCGGGTGACATCCGGCTTCAGCAGCGTGTGGTCGATCGTCTTCGCCAGTTCTTCGATTCTCAGTGCCATATGTGGCCTCCGTAGATTTTTATTTTGACGCCATGCAATGGACAAAGTCCCCAACTTGCACAGCGGCTATGGATTTGCCCGGATTCCGCCCTTTTTGAAGCGGATATTATCTTATCACAGGGCGCAAGGGGCAAGCCTGCCAGACCGGCGCCAGCACCGGGCTGCCGCGTATTCTTACAGCCCCAGGTCCCCCAGCAGCCGCTCATTCTGCCGCCAGTTCTTCTTTACCCGAACCGTCAGATCCATGAACACCTTCGAGCCGAGCAGGGCTTCGATCTCGCCCCGGGAGCGGGTGCCGATATCCTTGATCATCTGCCCCTTCTTCCCGATGAGTATGCCCTTCTGCGATTCACGCTCGACGATGATGATCGCCTCCATGTCGATGATGCCGCCCTCTTCGCGCTCCTCCATCTCGACCACGTTGACCGCGACCGCGTGGGGGACTTCCTGACGGGTGAGCCTCAACGCCTGTTCGCGGATGAGTTCACCGGCGATAACCCGCTCAGGCTGGTCGGATATGGCGTCATCCGGATAATACTGTGGCCCTTCCTTCATCAGGGCGGTCATGGCATTCTTGAGTTCGTCGAGGCCCCAGCCCTTGCGGGCGCTGATGGGGAAGATCTCATCACAGTCACCCAGACTGCTTGCCTCGCCGATCATGGGCAGCAGTGTATCCGGCTTCACCAGGTCGGTCTTGTTCACGGCGATGATAACCGGCGTGCCAGTTGCGAATGAGGCTTCGGCAACGAAGCGGTCGCCGCCGCCGATGCCCTCGGCCGCGTTGAATATCATCAGGATCAGGTCGACCTCGCGCAGGGTCGTGTTTACCGCGGTCTGCATCCGCTCGGTCAGCAGGTCGCGCGGTTTCTGGAAACCCGGGAGGTCGAGCAGCACCATCTGGAAGTCCGGCCCGTTGACCACCCCGGCGATTCGATGCCTCGTCGTCTGAGGCACACGGGAGACGATGGCGACCTTCTCGCCGACCAGCGCGTTCACCAGGGTCGACTTACCCACGTTGGGGCGGCCGACGATCGCCACGAATCCCGAACGGAAGACCGGCTGGGATTTCTCATTCTCGTTTTCTGCGATCACGCTGGTGTCTCCTTCTGGAAGAATCAATGTAAGGATCAATTACAGGATCAATGATAAGGATGTTCAACCGATCAGGGTTTTTTCGGCCCGCTCAGCTCGACAGCCAGCAGCATCCGGTGCCGCCCCTGACCGTAGTGGTCCGGCAGATAGTCTATCTCGCTGAATCCGGTCCGGTCGTAGAGTTTCATCCCCGGCTCGTTCTCGGGAGCCAGCGTCACCAGCATCCTTTTGAAACCTTCCTTCGCCAGGAGGTCAATCACACCGAGCATCATCTGGGTCCCATAGCCGCGGCCCTGCATCTCCGGCCGGATATAGAATCCCTCCAGATACAGATCGCCACTGTCGAGGATTCCCAGGATCTCCGCCGCCCCGACCATCTCCTCGCCCACTCTGCCAACATAAAGAAGGCCGCAGCTGGCGATCACCGGCAGCATCCACTCATCCAGGGCCGACTCGCCGAGGGCGGCGCGGCCATATTCGACCAGCTCGCCGATTGTCGCCGGCTCCAGGTGCGTCAGCCTGCGGATAGCGACGGGATCATCCACCGCTGCCCCCAGATGTAAAAGGTTCGGCCAGCAGTTCTGAAAGCCGCCGGGTGACATGCGCGCCGCCATAGCGGTAGGTTACCTTCAGCTCCGGCGCGAACTCATGGAGCGCCTGGCGGCAGGCTCCGCAAGGAGCCGCGTCCTGTTCGCCCGAATCGGTCTCGGCGACGACGGCCAGCTCGGAGAACTCGCGCTCGCCCTCGCTGACGGCCTTGAACAGAGCGACCCTTTCCGCGCAGACGGAAAGGCCGTAGGAAGCGTTCTCTATATTCGCTCCGGTGAACATCCGGCCGCCGGTACTGATGATTACCGCGCCGACGCGCAGTCCGGAATAGGGGTCATATGCGTTCCGCGCCGCCCAGCGCGCCTGTTCAAGGAGCGCCTGGCGTTCAGGTGTCAGGTCCGGCATCGCATCAACCCCAAAGCTGGAAAAGGATGGTCGTCACCAGTATCCCCAGAACCGCTCCGAAGAACACTTCCTGGACCGAATGGACGCCGGACTCAACCCGGCTCTGCGCCACCAGGAAAGCCATCATGAAACCCAGGGCGGAAATCAGGATCCCATGCTGCAGGGAAGCAGATATGTATGTGATCGCAGTCCAGCCGGCGAAGGCTGCCGCGGCGTGGCCCGATGGCATGCCGCCGTGGAAGGCCGTGCCCCGGTGCAGAAAGGCCTTGATGACGATGGCGGTGAGGATGACCAGCACCAGCGCGATCATGGAAAGGTGCGTAGGTGACTGGCGCACCAGGGTGATCAGCTCCCGGGAAGGCTCGGTGATGCGATCGAAAAAGATCAGGTAGGCGACCGCCAGCGCGTTGACGGCGGCGATCAGCACGGCGCCGGCAGCGACATCCTTGGCTATCTTGGCCATGGGATCGAACGCGGTTCCGAAGGTATCGATGGAAGCCTCCACCGCGGTGTTGACCATCTCCGTCACCAGGACGAAGGTTATCGACATCAGCAGGGCGATGATCTCGGTGCGAGAAAGGTCGAAGAAGAGACTCGCCCCCATGACCAGGAACGCCACCGCGAAGTGGATCTTCATGTTGCGCTGGGTGCGCAACACGTAGACTATGCCTTCGAAGGCGAATGTGAAGCTTTTCAGAGTGCTGCGGCGGTACATTACAAGTCCTTTTACTGAGAGTGTGGCGGTGGGATTATTTTCCCGCCTACGCTGACTGCGCCTTCGGCAAACGCTACGGCGGGAAAATAATCCCATCGCCGACGCCTGATCGTGAATTTCTTATTGTGTCGGGCACATCTCTTTGAACAGCTGTGCTTGCAGTTTTTCCATCTCACCTTCGTCGGATTCGTGGTCGTAGCCGACGATGTGCAGGACTCCATGGATGAGCAGCAGGCATAACTCCTGCTCGGCGGTGTTGCCCTGGCTATGTGCCTGGGTGCCAGCGACTTCCGGGCAGATGACTACGTCGCCCAGCAGCAGCGGGACCTCGTCGGAACTGGCGCCGGACAGCATGCTGGCGATCAGCAGATGTTCTTCTGCTTCTATCTCGGCGAGGAAGCCGGCTTCGACCTCAAGGGCTGCCGCGTCCAGCGGGAAGGATAACACGTCGGTAGCGCCTTTCCTTCCCATGTACTGGATGTTCAGGTCTTCCATCTCCTCGATGCTGACATAGGTCACGCCGAGTTCGCCGCCGGTATAGCCGAGCCTCACCAGCAGCGCCGCGGCCATCCCGGCCGCGCGCCTGATATCGATCTCGAATCCGGAACGGTCCTCGACCTGTACTTCGGGCACGCTCACTGGACGCCTCCGTGACGCCGGAATCCGGCTGGTGGACCCGGGGCAGCGCCACCGCCGGGCGGCTTACTCGCCGAGTCGCCGTCATTCGGTCTGTGCGGCGCGGCGCCACCATCCCTTGGCTTGTTCATCGCGCCCCCTGCGCCGCGCCCCTGCTTCTTCTGTTCAGGATAGGCGATCCGCATGGCGCCGAATCCCTGCAGGCTCTTCTCGAACACCATGCGCACCTTCTCGAGATCGCCGAAGGTCATCCGGCTCTCGCTCAGCTGGCCGTCGCGAAGCCGCTGGTCGAAGATGTCACGGATCACGGTCTTGATCCGCCGTGGTGTCGGGTTAGGCAGCGAACGCACCGCCGCCTCTACCGAATCCGCCAGCATGATTATGGCTGCTTCCCTCGACGCCGGCTTCTGCCCGGCATAGCGGTAGGTCTCCTCGTCCACTGGACCCTCGCGGGACGTTTCCTTGGCCTTGTGGTAGAAATATGACAGAACAGTCGTCCCGTGATGTTCCTTGATGATATCGATGATGTCAGGCGGCAACCCTTCGGCAGTGGCCAGGGCCACGCCGTCCTTCACATGGGCAGTGATAGCCAGCCGCGAAAGCCCTGGCGTCAGGCGGTCATGGGGATTCTGCACATGGAACTGGTTCTCGATGAAATAGTCGGGCCGGTTCAGCTTGCCGATGTCGTGATAGTAGGCGCCGACCCGCGCCAGCAACTGGTTGGCGCCAATCGATTCGGCGGCGGATTCGGCGATGTTCCCCATTATTATGCTGTGGTTGTAAGTTCCTGGAGCTTTCATCATCAGGTCTTTCAGCAAAGGCCGGGTGGGATCGGCGAGTTCCAGCAGCTTCTGCGGCGTCGGCAGGTTGAAGACCATCTCATAGATCGTGAGCAGACCGATGGTCACGACGATGGATAGCGTAGCGTTCGCCAGCCCCCAGGCGATGCCGGCCCAGAGCCTCGAAAAGGAAGCCTCGCTGATCTGGCTGGCCCCAGCGGCGGTCATGACAACGACCAGTCCGGCCACCAGGCCCGCGCGCATGAGATCGCGCCTCTGGGAGACATGGGTAACCAGGAAAACAGCCGCCATGCCGCCGAACAGGCCGACCAGGATGTACTGTGGATCCGAACCGCCGACGATGGCCAGGTTCACGCTGGAGAGGATGACCAGGATCGCTGACATGCGGGTCCCCAGCATCAGTGTCCCCAGCATTCCCAGGGCCGCCATCGGCACGATCAGCGGTGAAAGGTGTGAGATAGTCGCTACCCGGGCGAGCAGGGCAAAAAGGATCAGCAGGGAAGCCGCGATGAACTGCAGCGAGCGGGAACCCCGGATACGCTTCTCGAACCTGTTGATATATATCGCCAGGAACAGCACCTCAAAAGCGGCGATGACTGCGAGCCCCGCCAGGGTCCCAAGCTTGCGGCCCTGTTCAGTGAGTCCGAGCGCCTGCAAAGTCGCCAGGCTGTCTTCGGTGACCACCTGCCCGGGTGACAGGATGGTCTCGCCGCTCCTGACGGTGGTTATCACCGGCTGCACTTCGGTGGCGGCGCGCTCACGGGCCTGCTGGGTCCTGTCGGCGCTGTAGATGTTGTTGGGTTCGAGGAAGGCCACCCCGGCTTCGCCCGCGGCGGCAGCCTGGGCGGGCACGGTTATCATGGTCCCGACGACGGATTTCAGCCGGTCCCTGTCGGTCTCGACGGTCGCTTCGGTGACATCGCCTTCCAGGATCTTCTGAACGCTCGCCAGCACCCCGGCCCGCAGCTCGACGAGAGCAGCATCACCAAGAGACGCTATCTCAAGCGAGGCGGCCTCACCGATCGCGGGCTGGCCAGGCAGTTCGCGGATCCTCCTGGCTGCCCTTGCCGCGTCATATGTCTGAGCTGCCGCCTGGGCAGTCGCCTTCTCCTCGGCGATCACGCGGGCGACTGCATCGAAGTAGCCGTTGATATTCCTCGTTACCCTTGGCAGCACTGCCGCATCAAATATATAGACCTTGGGTACATCCTCTGCCGCCTGCGTCTGGCGCCGCTCCGTCTCGGCTGTGTTCTCGAAGGTGAGCGTCCTGGGAGCGTGGATCAGATCCGGAGCGACATCGCCCACTGCCAGGTCATATCGCGCCGGCAGGAAAGCGCTGCCTACCAGCAGCCATACGACCAGCCAGGTGCAGACGGCAAGCGATATCCCAAAGACCTTGAGGTCGATGTTTTTGAAGTAGCGCCGCACCCCGGAGATCGCGCGATTCATGGTGGAAGGAGGATTCATGGATTCAGTTCCCGGTAATCAGTGTTCCTGGTTGGTATAAGTCTTGTAAGCCGAGACTATCTTCTGCACCAGTTTGTGCCTGACGACATCCTTGCTCTCAAAATTTATAAAGGCGATGTCCGGGATATCTCCCAGGATGTCGACCACCGTGGCCAGTCCTGAAAACCGGACGTCAGGCAGGTCCACCTGGGTGATGTCCCCGGTGACCACCATCCGCGAACCGAAGCCCAGGCGCGTGAGGAACATCTTCATCTGCTCGGGGCTGGTGTTCTGGGCCTCGTCGAGGATGATGAAGGAATCGTTGAGCGTTCGCCCGCGCATAAAAGCCAGAGGGGCCACTTCAATCGCGCCTTTTTCCATCAGCGTAGTCAGGCGGTCCGGCTCGACCATGTCATAGAGGGCGTCGAAAAGCGGCCTCAGGTAAGGATCGACTTTTTCCAGCATCGTACCAGGCAGGAAGCCGATCTTCTCCCCCGCTTCCACCGCCGGCCTGGTGAGGATTATCCGGTTGACCCGCTTGGTCAGCAGCTCGCTGACGGCGAGGGCCAGCGCCAGATAGGTCTTGCCGGTGCCGGCGGGGCCGATCCCGAAAGTTATGGTGCTGCCACGGATTGCGTCGACGTAGAGTTTCTGGTTGACCGTCTTCGGGACGATCCGCCGGCCACGGTGTTCCCAGACGACGTCTCCGAACACTTCAGAAGGCTTGCCGTTGTCGTCTGCCATGACCATCCCGACCGACTCCACCGTCTCGCCGTCGACCACGTGTCCGGCATCGATCAGCTCAACCAGTTCCTCTATCATGGCGCGGCCACGCTCGACTTCCTGGTCTTCGCCTTCGAGGGTGATGACATTACCGCGCATGCCGATGTCGCAACCCAGCCGGCGCTCCAGCGCCTTCAGGGTAGCGTCATGTTCGCCGGCAAGCTCGGCGACGATCTCGTTATCTATTTCTATAGTCGTCTTCATTAGAACCGGCCATTCCACTCGATCATGTGACCGGGTGCCATCAGCCGTTAAGCGCCATCAGTCGCTACCGGCGATCAGCTGCCAAGACGCGTCCTCACCATATCACTCAATACCTTGCCGTCAGCGCGGCCGGCGACCTGTGGCATCAGCACCGACATGACCCTGCCCATGTCCTTTATCCCGGCTGCGCCGGTGGACTCGACCGCCTCATCTACCAGGGCCGAGAGCTCGCTCTCGTCCATAGCCTGGGGCAGATAGGTATCGATGACTGCCGCCTCCGCCTCTTCCTTGGCCGCGCTTTCGGCGCGTCCGCCATCGCGGAAGGCATCCGCCGCCTGCTGGCGCTTCTTCTTCTCGGCCATGAGCACTTTCAGCTCCTGCTCTTCGCCAAAATCTTCCTTCGCTTCCTTGGCGGCGTTCTGCAGGGCACAGACTATCATCCTGAGCGCGGATACCTGCTCCTTTTCATGTGCCTTCATTGCGGTTACGACATCCGCCTGGACCTTTTCGGTGATGCTCAAAGCTCCTCCTCGATATTGAACCCCGCCGAACGGCCGGCGAGCAGATGCCAGTGCAGATGGAAGATCACCTGTCCTCCACCGCTGCCGACGTTATTGATTACCCGATAACCTCGTTCTTTTACCCCTAGCTTGTCGGCTACCTCAACCATAAACTCCAGCATTCCCTTGCATAACGCCGGGTCGGCTGAGTCTATGTCATTCAGCCAGTGGATGTGCTTCCTCGGAATCACCAGCGCGTGCACTGGCGCCTTGGGATATATATCCATGATGGCGATAAAATCTTCGTTCTCCATAACCAGATCCGCAGGCGCCTCGCCGGCTACGATGCGGCAGAAAAGACAGTCCTGGAGGCTCATCCTTCTTCCACCCTTCCAATCACTCCCTCTTCGCTGACGTTCTCACCGATGACGCTTACCAGCTCGCCGGGATGGCCTCCCCTGACTATGAATCTGGTGTAATCGCCACTGTAGCCACCATGCAGTCCCGGCGCCAGCGGCGACTCCAACAGGATTTCGCTCGAAATCCCGACTTTCCTCTGCCTGAGTGCTTTCTGCTGCCTGTCGGAGAAGTACCTGAGGAAACGGCTGCGCCGCTTTTTGACCGAGACCGGCACTGGGTCTCCCAGGGCCGCGGCGGCGGTCCCCGGCCGTGGCGAGTACATGAACACATGGACCTTGCTGAAATCCAGGTCCTCAAGCAGCCATAGAGTCCGCTCGGCAGCCTTCTCATCTTCTACCGGATAGCCGACCATGGCGTCGGTAGTCAGGTTGAGCCCGGGAAGCGCCTCGCGCGCCCGCTCTACCGCTTCCCTGAACGCGGCTGCGTGATAGCGCCGGCCCATTGCTGAGAGCACCCGGTCGTCCCCGCTCTGCAGCGGGATATGCAGATGCCGGCCGATCTGCGGATGCCGCTGCATCACTTCGAGTAGTGCCGGCGTCACCCCGTTGACCTCGATGGAACTCAGGCGCAGACGTTTGAGCCCGTCTATCGAAGCCAGCCTGTCCATCAGCGCCGCCAGGTCATCGCCGCCGTCGCGCCAGACTCCCGCGTTGATGCCGCTGACCACGATCTCCGGATAACCGGCGTCTACCATCCGGGCGGCCGTATCAAGAAGCTCCGCCGATGGGATACTCCGGGGCATACCCCTCACTTGTGGGATGACACAATAAGAACAGTTGTTGGCGCAACCGTCCTGTACCTTGAGGAAGAAGCGGGTGCGGTTGGCGTCGCCACCAGCCTCACAGCCGGATGATGCTTTCCCTGCCATCGGCGCAGAAGATTCAGGCATCCCGGCGGGTGCCCTCCTCAATACCGCCGGATCCTCTCCTATCCTGTCGAGGATACCCCGGGCGACCTCGTCCGGTTCTCCCGTGAGTACGATTACGTTGTCAGCCAGATCTGCGAATTCATCGGGCTTCAACCGGGCGGCGCAACCGGTCACGAAGACGCTGCCGTCTGGACCGACCTGTCGTGACGCCCGCCGGACCTCCTTGCGCGACTGCTTCTCGCCTTCCGCAGTCACGCAACAGGTGCCGATGACGGCCGCCGGCATGGATGGATCGGCGTCGAGACTCTCCAGCACCGACTGAACGTCGGCGAAGTTCACCTTGCATCCCAGAGTATGTGAATGGATTTTTGTCATGGTCCTAAAATCCTGTGTCTGCTGCCTCCACGCTGCAGCCGCTTGTTCAACATTGCATCCTGCCCGCCGCTTAACCCAGCCCGCCCAACCTGTGCATCACGATCGCCGCCGAAACCAGCGCTGCCGTCTCAGTTCGAAGCACCAGTCTTCCCAGGCTTGCGAAAGTCGCGCCGTGATCCTGCAACAGCCGGAGCTCCTCTTCGGAAAAACCCGCCTCCGGACCGATCAGGAGCGCCAGTGGTGCCGCAGTCATCGCCGCGGCTTCGCCGAGCGGCATGGCATCGACCTCGGTTGCCAGCGCGATCAGCGATCCTTCCCACGAATCAAGCCACCCAGCGAGTGCCCGGGGATCAGCGACATCCATCACCCTGTCCCGTTTCGCCTGGCTGGCAGACGAACGGGCGATGCGGCGCCAGCGCTCCAGCTTCTCGCCTCCGCCAGGCTTCGGCTTCGCCACTGAAGCCTGGGAATAGACCGGCACCAGACCGGTTACGCCGATCTCACTCAACTTCTCGACCACCAGGTCCATCTTCCTGCCCCTGGGCATGGCCTGCACCACGGTCAGGGCAAGTGCCGGCTGAGGCTCCATACCGATCTCATCGCCCACCACTGCTTCGAACCCACTGCCGGCCCCGGACACCTTCGCCTGAAAAGCGCGGCCGTCCGCACCAGCCAGCTCCAGCTGGTCCCCGGGGCGCAGCCTGAGGACCCTGGAGGCATGGAAGGCATCGTCGGATGACAGGCGGACGGTCTGTCCGGAAGTGATTCTCTCGTCGGTGAAGAAGCGATGGATGTGTTTCACGGTGGTGACCTCCGTGCGCCTGGACCTGCGCCCGAAGCCTCCCTGCGGCCCGTCAGCTAAAAGCTGCCCGTATACGGTTGATCAGACCCTCGTCGCTTGAATAATTCTTTTCGCTGGAAGCGTCGCCGAACTGCCGCAGAAGCTCTTTTTGCTCGTGTGACAGCTGTCGCGGGACCATGACTTCCATGATTATCTTGAGATCCCCCCGTCCGCGCCCACGCAGGAAAGGCATTCCCCGGCTGCGCAGTTTCTTGACCTCTCCCGGCTGGGTCCCTGGTTTTACTTCATAATCTTCGTCCCCCTCCAGGGTAGGCACTTCCAGGGTCGCGCCCAGCGCCGCATCGACCACGGTAAGAGGCAGATGATAGACGAGGTCGTTCCCGTCCCTCGTAAGCTGCTCGTGCTTCTCGACGGCTACCTGGATATACAGGTCTCCAGCCGCGGCGCCCATCTCTCCGGCGCTGCCGTTGCCGGTCATCCTGATGCTCTGGCCGTCGGCGATCCCCGGCGGTATCTCAACGCTCACCTTGCGCGAGGCCACGGCGAGGCCGCGGCCGCCACAATCGTCACAGGGAGTGGCGACAGTCGAGCCGGCTCCGCCGCAGGCGCTGCATGGACCCTGGCGCACGAACTGGCCGAATGCCGTCCTGGTGACGCTCCGTACCTGGCCGACACCGTTGCACGCCTTGCAAGTGTCCCGCCCGGTCCCGGGTGCTGCTCCGCTGCCCTCACACGCCGGGCAGCTGTCGATCGCATCGAACTCGACTTCGCGGGTCACCCCGGATGCCGCTTCGGCAAGTGAGATCTCAACCGCGACAGCCACGTCACCGCCACGGGCGGCAGCTGCCTGGCCGCCGAACATGTCCGCGCCAAACATACCATCCCCGAAGAACGACCTGAAGATGTCCTCGAATGAGAACTGGGAGAAATCAGAGAACCCTCCACGCTTCAGCCCGTCGAATCCATAACGGTCATAGGTGGCGCGGCTCTCGGGATTACTGAGACACTCATAAGCCTCGGCGGCCTCCTTGAATTTTACCTCTGCCTCAGGATCGCTTTTGTTTACATCCGGATGCAACTGGCGGGCCAACGCCCGGAAGGATTTCTTGATCTCCTTCTCGTCGCAACCGCGGGATACGCCAAGCACTTCGTAATAATCGCGTTTCATATATCCAGTACTCTCTCGTTCGTCAGTTATGTCAGTTGTAGATCTCTTCGACCAGGCGGCTGAGCGTCCTGGCCGTATGCTCGACGCTGCCAATCACCGCCGGATAATCCATCCGCGTCGGCCCGAGCACGCCGACCGTCCCCAGGTTGCGATGGGCTACGCCGTAATTCGCAGCGACCAGGCTGCAACCGCGCATCGCCGCCGCGGGCATCTCCCTGCCTATCCGCAGGTAGACCTGGTGCTCGGATATGGCCGTCCCCAGAAGCTTGATTATCTCCTCCTGGCGGTCTAACAGTTCCATCAGGCTGCGCATGGCCGGGCTGCCATCAGCCTCGAGCCTGGAAAAGAATCCGGAAACGCCTTCCAGATAAAGTCCGCGGGCGCCGTCGGCCGTACCATCGAAAGCGGTTGAGAGCGCCCGCAGGAATCCACGTTCCACTTCGTCAAGGCCAGGTTCTTCCAGGCGCATCATCAACCTGCGACTGCCAAGCTCCAGGCCGCGGACAGCGTCATGGAGATAGCTGCGCGCCCAGTTGACCAGCCCCGGATCGACCGCGTCCTCGAAGATGACCAGCTTCTTGGCGACACCGCCGGAACCGGTGATGACGACCACAACCACCATCTCCGGATGAAGCTGCAGCACCTCTACATGCTCGATGGCGGTGTTGTCCTGGGCCGGAGCCGACACCAGCGCCAGCAATCCGGTCGCCCGGGCCAGCAACCCCGCGGAGATGCGCAGCGCATCCTCGATCTCCCCCTCGAGCTCAGCTGTCTTGGGTTCGGCAACCTGCCTGCGGCAGCGTTTCTCCCGAGACGCTGTATCCACATAAAAACGGTAGCCCTTGTCAGTGGGAACCCTTCCCGCCGAGGTATGGGGATGGGTCAGGAAGCCGAGCTTCTCAAGACGGGACAACTCACCGCGGACAGTCGAAGCCGAAACCCCGAAATCACCATACTGGCAGAGGAACCGCGAGCCTACCGGCCTGCCGGTATCCACGTGATACTCGATCACGGCTGTCAATATCTTCTCAAGCCTTGGGGTCAGGTCACTCATAAATACCGCCTCATACGCCCTTAATCCCGCAAAAGACGCGCACATACTTCATTGGCCACAAAGCGGCCCTGGCGCGTCAAGGATATTCTACCACCTTCGTTTACAAGGAATCCATTTCGTAGCAGGAGCTTTTCCTGATCAGTATCGATGGCGCCGGCAACCGCAGCCCGTTCCACACCCACATCACGCCGCAGGCCGAGCATCATTCGCTCGGAATCCAGGACCTCACTGGAGAGCTCCTCGCGGGTGCGCGCAGCTTCCCAGTCGCCACGAGACGCGCAATCCAGGTAAACCGCGAGGTCTTCGACGTTGTGCCACCGCCTGCCTTCGACGGTACTCCAGGCGCCCGCACCCAGGCCGATGAAGTCATCTCCCTGCCAGTATGCCAGGTTATGCCGGCACTCGTATCCCGGCCGGGCGAAGTTGCTGGTCTCATACCATCTAAAACCAGCTCCTTCCAGCGTCCCCGCTACCATCTCGTAAAACTCCCTGCCGTACCGCGCTGCCACCTGGAGCCCCCGCAGCCAGCGCCGCTGGAACCGGCTGCCCTCCTTGACGGTCAGCTCATAGCAGGAGACATGCGCTGGTTCGAGGGCAAGCACGCTCTCGAGGTCGAATTCCAGGGCGGCCCTGTCCTGGCCCGGGATTCCGAACATCAGGTCCAGCCCGATATTATCGATGCCGGAAGCGCGGAACGCCGCCACGGCCTCTGCGATCATCGCAGCCTCGCCCCTCCTGCCGAGATTGCGCCTGAGCTCAGGAGTAAAACTCTGAGCACCCAGCGACACCCGGTTGACCCCCGCTTCAGCCAGCGACTCCGCCAGCTCCCGCGAAACTGTCGAAGGATTGGCTTCCACCGTGATCTCGGCTGAGGGCAGGCAATACCCGGCTACCGCAGCCAGGATCTTTTCCAGCAGCTCGCCGCCAAGCATCGTCGGCGTGCCACCACCGAGGTAAACCGTCTCAAGCCCGGCTGATATCCCGGACCTGCCAGTCGAAACCGGTTCCAGACCGGACGTCCATTCCAGGTTCTCGCCCGGATACAATCCCTGATCCAGCTCCGACAGGATCGCTTCAACATAGGCCGGCGCCAGCTCGAGTCCACCGGCTTGGGAAAAGAAATCACAATAGTCACAGCGACTTTCACAAAATGGAAGATGAACGTAAAGATGTTCCAAAGAATCCCCTTGAATCGCGCCGGGCAATCCGGGCAAAAGATTTATCGTACTTCGCTTTCAGCGGCTAATGACAGGATGCAACGATATGGTTATCCATGTTAACACCGATCAAATCATACAGAAGGGTTTAGAGAGTCCCATTTTTCCACGCGCATCACCAATAAGCGGGCGCTTTGAGACCCCACATATCTGGTCTGGTATTCTGCTTATATGGTATTATTGCAGTTGGTTCGGCAAGCAGGCCGCACTACAGTGACCGCAGAGCATATCATCTTGACAACTGACTACGATTCGAGCGCCATTGCCGACCTTGTTCGGCTAGGCCAACAAGTTACAAAAACGGGCCCCGCAGGGGCTTTCAATCTACATGGGGTCAGGACCAGAGCGGAAACAAACTCGGATGAAGTCGCTCGAGCGCTTGCAGAATTCCTGAAGGTCTTCCCGGGTAACGAATCGGATGACCCGGATATCAGAGTCCACCTCTTCATGGTGGATTCGCTGGACAAATCAATGGGCGATGTCCCGGCAGATGCATCCATGCTGTACGACTGGGACAAGGTGAAGATTTATCACAAGGGACCACTGCGTTATCTCGAGGTAGATACGAGGGCGCGGGTAGTGGCCGATGTAGATCATCGGGTCATGGCTGGATTCGCCGAAAAGGAGCTGCTACAGTCCGACTGGCTGATCACTAACCTTTTCTTCTATCCCCTATGGGGGCAGCTGCTAAAGGAATCGGGCTTGTTCCCGCTTCACGCGGCAGGTCTGGTAAGAGATGGAAGATCTTGCCTGTTCCTGGGCCGGAGCGGCAGTGGCAAATCGACTCTGGCATTACAGCTCGTACGAAGCGGTTTCGGCCTGCTGAGTGACGACACGGTATTTCTGCAGGAAAAGGATGGACTGATTGAAGCCCTTTCTTTCCCTGAAGACATAAATGTTACCGAGCAGACTATGAGTTTAATCCCGGAACTATCGCTGGTACAGAACTTCACAGCGAATGATCTAAGGAATAAATCATCGTTCTCAATCGAAGAACTATACCCGGATTGCGTGGTTGAAACCTCGGTCCCGGCGCTAATGGCGTTTCCGGAGATTGCCGAGGTTGAGACATCAAGCTCAACACCGATGTCGCGCACCGAGGCGCTGGCGCTGGCGATGCGATACGGATATTTTTTCCTTGACCCGTCAACCACGGGCAGGCATTTTGAGATTTTATCGCTACTGACAAAGCAGACAAGCTGTTTTCGTCTGTATTGTGGCAGGAACCAGGGGGATCTGGGGCAGGTCGTCGACGGATTGCTGACCGCCTCACTGGCGAAAGACAAATCATCCGGCGAGAGGAAGTAATGATCGAAAAAAACAATTACCTGGTGAAGGACCACGAAGTGCTGTTCACCTCAATGGGAGAAGATGCAGTACTCCTTCATGCCCAACGCGGCGATTATTACAGCCTTAATAAGGTTGGAGCGAGGCTATGGGTTCTGGCTGATGGCTGCAAGACCATACAGGAACTCGCTGGTCTGATCACAGAGGAATTCGATATTTCCCAGGACCAGGCTGTCCAGGATATAGTCGAACTGGCGGAGCAGTTGGAGAAAGAGGGCCTGGTGAAGGTAGTTGAAACTCCTCAGAACGATAAACAGGCTTAAGGATCCACGCGACTTCTGGCTGTTCCTGCAGATCCTGATATTGCTCGTTCTGCTCCCCAGGCAGATACGAAAGAGAAGTATGCCGGACTTGCTCGTTTCCCTCGATTCAGGTATCTCCGCCAGAACGGGCGATAGAGCGCTTCTCGATAAAACTACCGGTTTCACTGAAAGTCTTCTGCGCTATGGCATTTTCCAGCGATATGGCAAGTGCCTGCTGCGCTCTCTGGTGCTTTTCCGGTTTCTTCGTAATCAGGGCTGGCCCGTGAGCATCTACTTCGGTGTGCGGAAAACCAGCGAAGCCGGTAACGGTATAACCGGCCACAGCTGGCTGGTCCTTGACGGAGAACCTTTTCTCGAAGATGAGAGCCAGCAGAATACTTATGTGACCACCTGGCAGTACCCTTCATGAGTTCCCCGGCCCGGTCGAAGATCAGCCTGCCGCTAGGCGCACTTATCGTAGCAGTTTCCGGATTCTGTGCCGGTGCGGTATTCATCCCTGGGCTCATCGAATCGAGCAGTCCAAAAGCTGTAAGCACAATCCTGCCATCGGGGATAATCGGTTCCACAGTGTACGTTCTCTTCTGGCTGGCCGTTTCGTTCCTGCTTTCGCAACACTCCGGTCAGGGACTTGGCAAGATGTCACAACGTACGGCTGTATGGTTTTCAGCCAGCATGATGCCACTTTTGACTTACTATCCTTACCTGATCTATCGCACCGGCGTCTCAGGTGACACAGTGGAGCTTTCGCCCCTGGCCCCACGCCCGTCAGTCATATTATTACTGCTATGGTCTCTGGCACTACTGGCAGTACTTCTACGCATGACCATTGGAAAACCTGCGAGTTCGATGCTTTCGAGGTTCACGCGCCGGCCCGCTGTCACCCTGGCAGTCATGATTTGCGCCTGGATTGCCGCTTTCTTCATTCTGGATCTGCTCAAGGACCAGTATATGCATGTCACAACGATCAACAGCGCCGTCTATCGAGAGGCCATGCTGGACGTCACAGACCCCCGCGGCTTCATGTTCAGCCATTTGGCTCTAAGTGAAGGATCATCGATTTTCGGCGCGCATATGAACGTCATATTGATCTTTATCCTGCCGATCTTCCGCCTGTTCCCAGATTACAGGATGCTTTTGTTAATTTCCGATGTCGCCCTGGGACTGGCGGCAATTCCCGTTTATCTGCTGGCCCGCAGACATTTCTCCACTGCCCTGAGCTTGCTTTTTGCTGCGATGTTCCTGATGGTTCCTATCATTGCCGCTCAGCCTGGCCGTTCCGACTTTTCGGAGCTGCGGTTTTTCCCTCTGCTTTTCCTGACGACTTTCTACTTCTTCGAGACCCGGAGGTTCTGGTGGTTTACAGCAACTGCGCTGCTGCTTCTGACCATCAGAGAAGACATGGGCCTCTTTGTCGCAATATTCGGTGTCTACGCCCTGATGCGCCGCTACCCGCTGAAATGGATCTTTGCTCCGCTGATAGCAGGCTCAACCTGGTTCCTGCTCTCAGTATTGGTGCTTTTGCCTCATTTAAGCCCGACCGGCACTGCAGTCAGGTCAACGGTAAGGTATTCAGCCCTGGGGTCAAGCGGCTCTGAAATCGCCAAAACCATCCTGTTCAGACCATGGAAGTTGCTCCCGGTGGCTTTATCGACATCGTCACATATTGGCGCGGTCTTCGGCCTCCTGATCTCCTCAGGTATGGGCATTGCTTTTTTCTCTGGTGCGATCATATTCGCCTTGCCTGCCGTGGCCGAACTCCTCTTTCAGCAGACAACCAATCTGATCAATTTTATGGCCGTGCCTGCCGCTGCGACGCTCATCGTCTCTTTCTTGTATGGACTATCACGTATAGACCGCATCTTCCATAGTTTCTGGAAAGTGGAACCAGGCAGGACGGCCGCCGTTCTCGGAGTGTTTATGTTTTTCCTTGCGCTTGCACCGTTTCACACCTGGTTCAATCCCGATTTGTATCGTCCCCGTTATAATTACGAGGCGGCGCGTGAGGCATTCGGGATGATTCCCGACGATGCCCGAGTTCGATTGCCGGAATTCATGCTGGCGTACGCAAAGCCCGAACAGACGCTCAGCGGATTTCATCAGGCGACTTATCAGGAAGATCTGGAAGGTGGCTTCATCATAAAGGATGATTACATTATCATAGACAGGCGAATACCAGCCCGAACTGGCGACGACCGATATTATAACGGCCTCGAAGATGTCACCGATTTTCTGATTACATCGCCAGACTTCCGCATCATGTATGAACAGGATGACATCGCCTTATACGTCCGCAACGGATATGAGCCTGTTACCGCCAATGAAAATCGATGAATAATCCATCAGATAAACCAGGCAGCATCCAGCATCTTCCGTATACGCATCCGGATGTGATCTCGATTTTTGAAAACGCGACAGTTCATGCGATGATCATGTCTGCCGTGAAAGATTCTGTGAAGCCTGGCGGCACCGTACTTGACGTGGGTTCAGGCCGGGGTGAGCTGATGAGCCAACTGGCAATGAACGGTTATGACGTCAGTGGCTGCGACCTGGATGATGAGTGCTTGCGGCTATCGAGTCGCTACGGTCCTGTGACCCGCGTTGATATCGAAGATATCCAGTCAGGAAGCTTCGATCAGAAGTTTGACTGCATAATCATGTCGCATGTGCTGGAGCATCTTGAAAATCCCCGCGAAACCCTTGGACGCCTGGCCGGATTCACAAATGGACTCATGATCATCTCTGTGCCAAACCCTTCCTACCTGCAGTTCATAGCCCGCTCACTTGTCAGGGCGAAAATCGACTATGTGAATGTCCGGCACCTCTGCTGCTGGGATTGGTACCACTTCAAGACATTAATCGAGATGGCCTGTGGCTTTAAGATCTTGGATTATTATTACGATTCCGTCGCTTTGCCGGCACCAGCGCCTGTAAGACGCTGGCTCTACAGGCGAGGCTGGCTCGAGCCAATCGAAAACCATTTTTTGAAAAAACTTCTCCCCAGATTCTGCCGATCAGTCACAGCCGTCATCAGAGTAGTCCCGGAATGATCTATTCCGGATGTTCCATGTTGCCCGCTATCTTTTCCAGGCGAGCATCAAATCTCTGGACGAAATGGCTCCAGTCATATCTCTTGACCCGCTCAGCGCCCGCTCGTCCAAGCTTCTGAGTCAGTTCCGGGTCTGCGGCCAGACGGCTCATGGCCTCCGCGAAAGCGCGTGACTCTGGGGACACCAGATACCCAGTCTCGCCATCAACCACACTCTCTTTTGGCCCACCCTGGTTGACAGCGATCACCGGTTTTCCTGCACCCATGGCTTCGAGCGGCGTCAGGCCCCAGTCCTCGTTGAGGCTGGGAAACAGCAGGCAGTAGCAGGAGCGGTAAGTTTCCATCAGCTCCTCTTCAGTCGGATCTCGCTGGAAAACAATATCGTCTTCAGTGCCTGCTATCTTTTTCAGCATCGATAGATACTGCTCGCTACCTGACTCCACCTGTCCTGTGATAAAAAGCCTGAAGTCAGAAAATTCCGGGTGATTGCGCTTGAACTCCCGGAATGCCTCAATTGCCAGTTCGATGTTCTTCCACCACTTGATCCGGCCCACGACGACAAAACGCTTATCGTATTTCCAGGTCGGCTGCATGTATTCGACATCCAGTCCCGGACTGAGCACTTCGACTTTTTCCTTAGGCGCCAGCTTCGCCCTGATGATACGGCTTCGAACCTCATCGCTGTTGCATAGAACATAGTCATAATATCTCCAGGCGATCCGGTCAAAAATCTTGAATATCCTGGAAAAAAAGAAAAACGGAGCTTTCATCCGGGGATTCTCATTAAGATATTTACGCCGCACGAAAGGATCATGGATGATCTTCAGGGGAGTATGGCAATAACAGATCACAGGCACGCTATGATTTCGAAACGTAATGAGATCGCCGAGCCCCTCTGAGGAGACAACCAGCGCATCGAAGTCAGAAAGGTTTATCTTCTGCCGCAAGATCGTGATTGCGGCATTGCTGACCGCTGAATATCCACGATCGACTGAAACATCTGAGAGTTCGACAATCTTCAGCTTCTGAAACTCCGGGAATGTCTGCCCCGGATAATAGTGACTGGTAAAGATAGTCCAGTCATGCTCGCTACGGCTAACAAGCTCTACGATCATTCGCTCGACGCCAGAACGCAGATAGACCCATGGATAGTATAAGGCTACTTTCATCGCCCTAAACCCGCATCGCGGCGTCGAAACATGCGCTTGATCTTGTCCAGCCCGTCACGTCGACCGAAAATCCCGCTGACAAGCCAACCGATTGCCTGAACCGCGTATCCTGCTCCCAGTATGGCCCGAAACACGATAGCGGTGCCACGACCATGATAGCGGGAATAAAAAGCGAGCAGTCCGGCGGCATGAGCACCCACGGCGGCGCCACTCTGCTTGTTCATACTACGGCCGCCGTAGTGAAGCACAACGGAGTCTGGGACATTCCATACCTGCCAGCCGGCAAGCTTCATACGATAGCACCAGTCAACATCTTCCAGATACATAAATATATCAGCATCCAGCACTCCTACCCTTTCGACTGCCGTACGGCGCACCAACATTGCACATCCGCTTATCCAGTCCATGGGTTCGGGAAATATATTTTCCTTAGACTCATAAAAACCTAATGATCGTGAGGCCGTATGTCTCATGCCTGCAGGCAAAAAATATTGGCCCAACGCCCTCGGAATCGTCGGATAGCTCCCCTTTGAACGAACCTGGAGCGTACCATCTCCATTGACAACACGGGGACCACAGATACCGACGTCATCGTGGTTTTCCATGAACTCGACCAGACGAGGAAGCGACCCTTTGTAAAGAAGCGTATCATTGTTGAGCAGAAAGTAATAACGGCCGCCAGCCACTGCCATTGCCTGATTGTTAGCCCGTGAAAAACCTGCGTTTTCGGTGTTGCAAATCAGCCTTACTTGAGGATGATCCCGTTCAATCATCTCCGTGCTGCCATCGGTGGAACCATTATCCACAACGATCGTCTCGATCTTCAGATCGCCGCCATATTCATTCAGGCTCTCAAGACAGGCGCCCAGCTCATCTTTGAGGTTCCAGTTGACAATTATGACAGTAACATCCGGAGAGGACGATGAAGAATGTGCATTGTATGCTTTCCGGGATGTACTCACACAATCAATGGTACCAGCAAGGCCTGTCCACAGTCCAGAAACGCACCGTCGAGGCAGCCTGCTCTCATGGCATAGTCATATTTCTAGAGTGGGCAACCGGTCAGTGGTATTATTTATAGTAGATATGATTTGGCCTGTAACGCGGTTCTCCGCCAAACCTGGCCGGAATCCTCATCACAATAACCGACTGGACGATCGATCAGCAACCTCCCTCATAACGCAAAAATCATAGCTGGCATCCTTTCCAGGCGCGTTCTGACCGGACCCCATTCCGTACAGGTCAGCCTTGTCGATGCCTGCAATTACCGCTGCGTGATGTGCTGGGAGCATTCTTCAGAATTTGAAGGTTGGGGCGCTGATAACCTCTCCCGCGAGTATCACGCCGGCAAGAAGAATAAATCCACGGTCATGGATTATGACATCTATGAATCATTCGTCCGCAGCCTCCGAAGCACCGGAACCCGCGAGATCAGCTTTGCCGGCATCGGCGAGCCTTTGCTTCATAAACGTATTGTGGACGCAGTGACACTTGCCAA